>JAHBUQ010000004.1 GCA_019637995.1 Ignavibacteriota bacterium | reverse complement strand
CGGTAATTCCTCTTCGGGAATAAAATTCATTAGTATTTCTCCTCTATTCATTTAACTTAAATTCGTTATACTTTTCAAGCAACATATTATAATTTGCTTTGAGTGACTTGTAATATTTCCGGAGTAAAAATATCTTAATCCTTTGTCTTGTCAGTATTATCTTAATATCTTCAATCTTAAGTTCTAATCCTTTTATCTCCGTCTTTCTGTGTTCATTCTCCTTTTTGATGTCTTTAAGCATAAAAACCGATAGTGTACCGGCAATTGAAGCTACAAGAGCAAAAAGGGTTGTTACTAACCAATATAGCAAATTTTCATTCATCATACACCTCAAGCATCTCTATAACCGGAATAAAAAATAGCATTGTCCTGTGCTGAAAATGCTTTTCATCATCATAAAAGATTTCTCCTGTTTCGGATAAATAAAAACTCCCTGCGGATTGCTCAATATGCAATGACTTCATCTTTTCAGTAACTTCTTCTGTCAAATCAAAAATATCATCTTGACTTAAGATTTTTGAAGATATAAGCTCAATTCTGAACTGATATTCCATTATGACAAAATCCCCAAAAAAGAGAGGATTCATTCGCTTGCTACGGTCAATATATTTTGACGGCTTTTTCCCTAATGACTTAATAAGCAATTCTCCGCGTGGATGTGTCGGTTTGTAATCACTTATTACAATAGGAAAATCTCTTACTGCAAATTTATCCAATTCTTTCAGTTTCTCGATGATTTTTGTCTTTATGGTTTTTTCATTTAGCAATTTTTCTTTCTCTTCGGTTTATCTTAATATAAAAAGGATTATTGGATCTGTCATCACCGGAATTTAATATCCTGCCCCTGCCTTCTGAATATTCTTTTAGCAGTTTCATATTCATTTCGTAGCTTTTAAAAATATTATCATTGACTGCATTTCTTAATTCATATAACTTATATTTAGCAATCTGAAATGCTATTTCTTTAAGAGTTACCGGTACGGGGTTAAGTGGCAGAGAGTATTTTCCTCTCAAAGAATCATCAATCAGATTATTAACATAATCACATATCCGTTGAAGTCTTTCTTCGTCAGGAACATTACTCCCGCCCCCCTCATTAACAAGCTCAATAAGCCTTGTCATTTCAAAATTACTGACAATATTTTCCGGCTGGATATACATTACTGTAAAATTACCCTTACAGTTCCACCTTCAGATACTGTTTCAAGTGCAAGACCGTTAATCTTAACCGGCAATGTTCCACCCGCTACAACCAAAGTAGGTTGTGCCCCGGTTGACGTTACTGGTGTAGCTCCTTCCGGTATGGTAACTGCAACATCTGCAACTGCAACAGCTTTACCGTTAGCGTCAGATGTTACATAACCATTCTCAGTAACACCGCCAGAACCTACTTCAAGAATCGCTATACCGTGAGTTATTACCGGTGCCATCTCTCCTTGAGCTGCTTCTGTTCCTATTACACCAATTGCTTTCTGGTTTGCTCCACAATATGCAAGCTTGCCTGAAGACATCTTGACAAACCTGCGTAGTGATAACATTTCACTGCCTGCTTGTACAGAGGCAGTATTGATTATTTGAAATGTCTTTTCCATTATTTACCGTCTCCTTTATTTGTTTTTGAATTACTGCCTCTTCTCGTTTCTTCTTTTTCTCCTGTAATTGTTACTTTTACATTTTCCGGTATTGCGACTATATAATCGCTAAGATACCTCGCTTGCTTTGGTGTTAAGTCTATAATAGAATCTTTCTTATAAATCTTACCACCGTTTACTATTGGTTGCTTTGTTCTGAATTTCATTTATTAATCTCCCGATGGGTAACCATACAAAGCAGGGTCAATTGGATTCTTAATCAAAAAGCCGGATTCAGAACCAACAACTTTAATGTCATACATATCAGTTGCTCTTACGATTCTGATTTTTCCATTTGATTCTTCATACTTGTCTGCGTAAGGATATCCTTTTTTCTTCAATGTATATCCAAAGCAAGGCTCATAGATATTTCTTTCAAGACCGCTCGGTGGTGTGACATAAGCAAGAACCATAGCATTACCCCAGATGAAATCAAATGTATCACCATCTTCTGAATATCTTGCTCCACCGATAAGAATATTATCAACTTCAAGGACTTCCTTAAGTTTGGCAATTGAAGCAATTACATTTTGTTCGGTAATAGCTGTAAGGTAACCCTTTAATTTAGGGTGGAATTTTAACTGATTCCAAACCTGCTTACCGATTACAAGAGTATTGGCATCCTTGGCTATAATACTGGCAAGTTTTGCTTTATACTCATGAATAACTTCAATGAAATTAACTTCTGCTTCATTAAAATAATCATCTGATAGAATTACTTTATTATCATCTGGATATGTATCCGGATTAAGTGCTAAATCTGCCTGCTCTTTTTCGTAACCAAGAAGTATCTGGTCCATCACCATTTGAGAATTACGACTTTCTACCTGAAGCATAGCTTCTTCGATTTCACGATAGTCAAGTCTTGCCTGAATATCATGTTCGGTCATAGCATAAGGCGTCAAGTCAAGCCATGCACCATCCATTTCATTTGAATTGGCTCTGATTGCTCTGGCTGTATTCCACAATTTAAATGATTCTTTACCCCAAAGTGGAATCTTACCACCCTCTTTTTCTACATTTACTATAGGGAAAAGATTTGTCCCAATATAGTTCTCATTCGAGTAACCTCTTGCTACAGAAGTTAAAATAGGGTCTACTGTGCGTAGTATTTGTAATTTAGACATTGCTTTGATTCTCCCTTATAGTTTTGAAATTATATCAAGTGCTTTTACATAAGTAATGTTGTTCCCTGCTTTAGTCTGCTCTTCCATATAGGTAAGAACTTTGTTGTGTAACTCAAGATTACTCTCATCAACTACCGCTTTCTCCGGTGTTAAAAAGTTAACCTTAACTGGTGCATTTCCCTGATTAGATTGCTCTGAATATTCAATCTGAATTGGGAAACTTTCAATTAATTTGTCAAAAGCTTCAAGACCATTTACAGTCTGCTTTTTTGCTCCTTCCGAAAATTCAATCTTTTGATTTGCATTGAATAACAATTCATTTAATTGAATTACTAGTTCCTTCTGTGCTGGCACAAGTTTTCCGGATTGAATAAGTGAATCAGCTTTCTGATTGAACTTCATAATCCTGTTTTCTTTCTCAAGAGCATTTACTCTTTCGGCATACGCCTGCATTTTAGGGTCTGCAGGTTCTTCGGCAGGTGGTGTACTCTCTGCCGGTAGTGGATTGTTAGCCTTATAAGTATCAATCTCAGTCTGAAACTGTACTGCTAATTCTTCCGATGATGCTTCTGTAACCCAACCAATTAAATGAGCTACAAACTTTTCCAACCATTCAGTCATGGCGAATTCCTTTGTTTGTGGTAAAATATTTGATTTATGTGATAAATTCTGATTTATAAAATCTTCTAATTGCTTTTTGGTGAGATTTTCAACAGGTATGTTCACATCTGCGAAATTCCATTTCGATGGGTCAAGGTTAATACCGGTATTCATCGCCGCAGTTAATAGACGTGATGCTATGAACTGCTTTTCAGAATCACTGTATTGAGATTGTACATTATTCCGGCTGAATATTGCAAGTGATGCTTTCAATTCCGATAAAGTCTTAAAAGGAAATCTGAAATGTACAGGGTCTCCAAATTCCTTATCACTATGCTCTTTATAAAGTTCCGGTTTCTCCCTTTTAAGATTGTCTTTTAGTTCTATTGAGAACTTAAGCTCTGATTCGACTGGTTTTGTTACATCACCCTCTTCAAAAGCTATATCAATAGTCATATCGGCTTTTGCTGAAAACTTTACAGGTTCTAAATTCTTAACGGCAGGTTGTACAGCACCAAGAAAACCAATATGTCTAAGCATCAAATCATTATAAAGTGCTATGCTTACTTTCTTGTAAAGCTCATTCTTCACTTCTTCGGCAAATTCCGGTATAAGTTCAATTTCTGCTTTCAATACCTCATCTTCTACAAATAATGACTTTACCCATCCGAAAGCAGGGTCATCAGTTTCAGGGTGTCCCTTAACAACAGGAGCTTCACGCCCCGGGTCTTCATTAATCGCTTCGTTATACTTACTTGCTATAAGTAGAATTTCCTCAGAAGTCCACTCTTTAGTGTTTCCGTTTGCGTCGGTATGTGTTCCGGTCTTAAATGCTTCAATTGTAATTTTCATAAATTCTCCAAATAATTTTACTCAAAATTACAAGCTTAAATCTGAATAGGAAAAGGAATCTCATTACCTAATCTTATTCTGAGTAAAGTTCCGGAATCTCATTACCTAATCTTATTCTGAGCATCTTTCCATAACACAATTACTGAATATACTGTAATTTTGAATCATTATACTGTTTGATTACTGTATTTTGTGTTTTATATACTTTTTATCAACTTTAAGTGAATGAGGTAACTTTAATGGTAACAAACCCTTACGACAGCATTGCAGAGATATATGATTCTATGTACTATTATCCTGTACATAAGTTAGAAGATGAATATATAAAAGAAATGATACTTACACACAGTATAAATCTTGGTAAAACACTTGATTTAGGATGTGGTACTGCAAAAATTCTGGAAAAAATATGTTTTGATGATTATACAGGAATAGACATATCTGAAAATATGATTACAAAATCTAAGAATAATTCATCAAACAGTAAATTTCTAAAACAAGATATGGCTGATCTGTTTAGTTTTGAAGAGAATCAATTTGATAATGTTATTTCACTTTTTGGTAGCTTCAGTTATACGAATGAAGTTGAAAACACAATCAAAGGAATTAAACATGTACTTAAGCCAGGGGGGAAGTTTCTTATAATGGCTTATGGAAAGAATTATCCTAAAAGAAAGACTTACATACTTAACAAGCTTAATATGAATACAGATGCACACTTTTATAGTTCAGATGAATTACTACGGTTATTCATACCAAGTAATCTTGTTGATATAGAAGTTCGTGGAATGACCTACTTGTCAGAATATCTGCAAAACATAATACCCAATTCATTACTAAAGCAACTCTTCAACATTGAAAGCAGAATACTCAGTAAATTTCTAAAAAATCAATTATTCTTTTTAATTATCACAGGTAAAAAATATGCCTAAGCACTATCAAATAAGTAATGTCTTTGATGCTGGACTTGATAGACTAATAGAATTGTACAGTTCTGGTCATCGGGTAATAGTATCATTTTCTGCAGGTAAAGATTCAGGTATCTGTCTTGAGCTTGCAATACTCGCTGCACAAATGACAAATAATCTTCCGGTTGAAGTTGTTATGCGTGATGAAGAAATTATGTTTCCGGGTACATTCGAATATGCAGAACGTGTTGCACAAAGACCGGAAGTAAAATTTTATTGGTTCTATGCCAATCAACCTATTGTTAATATCTTTAACAGAAAGTCTCCTTACTTTTGGGTTTTTGACCCATTACTTCCACCGGATAAATGGGTTCGTACTCCACCCGAATTTGCAATAAAAATTCCTGAACAAAATATTCAGGGAATTGTAAGTGAAGAAAGATTTCCACCTGCAGAAGGTAAAAAGTTAATTACAATTCTTGGTCTTAGAACTGATGAATCTATGCTCAGGAAAATGGGATTAATGTCAAGTAAAAGTTTCGTCACAAAACGTAAGACTGATTGGGGAGCTTATTATGCAAGACCAATATATGATTGGACTGATAGAGATGTTTGGAAAGCTATCTATGATAACAAATGGGATTATAATTCTGCTTATGATACTATGCACCGATTAGGTGTGAGCAGATTACATCTTAGGATAGCTCCACCAACTTTAGCTGCTGCAGGTGTCAATAGTCTTGGTTTAGCTGCAAGAGCATGGCCTCAATGGTTTGATAAAGTATGCCAAAGATTACCAGGTGTAAGAACTGCTGCAAATTTCGGAAGACGCTCAATCGAACCTATCAGAAAATTAGGCGAATCTTGGAAAGAATGTTATCAACGTACATGTATTGATGAAGCTCCGGAATGGATTGCACAAAGGGCTAAAAAAATTGCAGATAAAATATTAACTCTGCATTCCAAACATTCTACAGAAGAATTCCCCGAAGTTGCTAAATGTCCTAAATGTAAAATGACTGGTTCATGGAAAGCTCTTGCTAAAATTATGTATATGGGTGAACCTTTCTGTATGAAAGTTGGTAGCGATATGATTCCTTATGTCGAACCTGAATTTTTCCGTGAAGGTGCTGGCACCTGGGGAGGAAAACCCACATGGTAAACAAAAAGTGGACTTATGGTGATTCATGGGAAAAATTTCCTATCAATGAAAATGAAGTTTGGAAAGCAGGAAATCACCTTCTTTCTGTAAGAGATTTAACCAATTTGTCAAATCTCGATTTCTTCGGTATAAAACAATTCGATATGTCTTATATTGACCCACCTTGGAATACAGGTAATATCAATTCCTTTTATACCAAAGCAGGTCTTGAAGAACGTAAGCAATTCAATGCATTTATTATAAAACTGATAAGCTTAATCAAAGTTTATTCTCCAAAGGTTAACTATATGGAAATGGGTAAACAGAATAAAGATTTCGTTATCAACGAAATTGAAAGGGCAGGTGGAAAAGTTACTAATGAATGGAAGATTACATACTATCAAAAGTATCCTTGTTACCTGCTTAGATATACATTTTCAAATAGTCCGGCAGTTAATAATGACTTCTCAGGACTTGATGATGATGATACACCTATTCTTGCAATTAAATCAGAATTAAATATTAAAAATGTGCTTGACTTGTGCACCGGGAGAGGATTGACTGGAAGAACTGCTCAATCACTCGGAATATCTTTTTATGGTACTGAATTAAACAAAAGAAGAATTGCTTGTTTAATTGACTATTTCAGTCAACTCAATTTATCTATTCATAAATTATAAGGATTTATTATGAAAAATACTTCTATTGCCCAGAAAGGGAAAAAGCTGATTGATAAAAAAATTAATCGGCTACAAAAATTAACCGTTGAGTATGTTCCGGTTAATTCTATAAAGCCTAATACTTATAACCCTAATCGCCAAGGTGATTTCGAGTTCGAACTTCTTGTACGTTCAATAATCGAGGACGGCTTTACACAACCAATTGTATGTCAGAAAAGTACACGTGAATTCGTTGATGGTGAACATAGGTGGACCGCTTTTATAGTTGTAAACCATCTCGAAGAAAATGGTTTAATCAAGAAAGACAGTGAAGGTAATACTTCATTTAATTCAGACGATGTTCGTAAAGCACGCGATAAAAGATTTGATATTATCAAAAAGGATTGGATGATCCCTGTTGTCTTTGTTGATATGTCAATTGAACAAATGAAAATTTCTACTCTAAGACATAATAAAGCAAAAGGTACTCACGATATAGAACTCGAAGCTCAGGTTCTTAAAGATTTGCAGGAACTTGGTGCTATTGATTGGGCTCAGGATTCTCTTATGCTTTCAGATGTTGAAATCAATCGTATGCTTGAAGACATTTCAGCTCCGGAAGCCCTTCAAGGAGAAGAATATTCTCAATCATGGATTCCTGAAGAATTAGATGATACTGATTCAAATTCTCCTTCAACTATAGTTCGCTCTTTTGACGGTACTACTCACGGTGGTGAAATGATTACTGCTTCATCTGCCAAAGCCGTTCAGTCAATTCATGAAAGACAAACTCTGATTGAAAAAGCTAAAACAGAGGAAGAAAGAGAATTTGCCCGTCAGCAAACCAAATTGTACAGAGTTAGCTTAATATTTGCAAATGAAGAAGCTACTGTAATTGAACAGGTTCTCGGACGAGAACCAGCTGTAAAACTACTCGAATTATGTAAAAAAGAATTAGGCGTCTAAAATGAAATTAGAACCTTGGGAACAGCAACAGGATGAATCCAATAAAGCATTTAAAGCTTTTAAGTTGTATCTTGATATGGGGTATAAACGAACTGTTAAAAAAGTTGCTTTGTCTCTCGGTGCTAAATCCTTTACTTATATCTACGAATGGAGTTCTAAATTTAAGTGGCGAGATAGAGTTAAAGCATGGGAGAAAGACCAGTCAAGACTTCAACTCGCCGCTTCTTATGAGAATTATAAATCTGTTTGCGAAGAACATCTTCAGCAAGCTAAACAGCTTAGACAACTTATGAGAGTGCCTACTCAAGCTCTTGCTCTCAAATTAAAAGACTCGGATTCTAAAAAAGATATTAAATCTGTTGCTATTGAAGAATTGGATAAAATGCACACAAAAGATTTATTAGAACTTGTTATGAAATCTGCTCGAACTCTTGAATTATTAGTCAAAGTAGAAAGACTTGCTATTGGTGCTCCAACCGAAATAACTCAAAGTGAAATGGATTTAGAATTTAATGACAATGATTTTGTAACCTACGGCGAAGCGATTGCAGCGAATGAGGAAACAGTTAAAAAAATTACAGAACTACTTGACGAATTGGGAAATGTTAAAGACAGCAAGTCCGGCAAGCATGGCTCACGTATTGACAAAAGGAAGCTACTTAACTCCTAAACATGTTAATAGAATTAATGCCAAGCTATTAGATATATTCGCAGGTCGAATTAACAGACTGATTATTACTATGCCACCAAGGCACGGTAAGAGCGAACTTGTATCTAAATATTTCCCAGTATTCTGGCTCGGTCACCGTCCGGATGATTGGTTTGTCTTAACTTCATACCAAGCTGACTATGCCGGTGAATGGGGTAATAAAGCAAAAGAACTTTATGCAGAAATTGGACCGGATTATTTTAACAAGAATATAAAAAAACGTTCCGGTTCTGCTTACCGCTGGTATGTTAATAAACATATTGGTGGTATGAAATCTACAGGCGTTGGTGGTCCCTTAACTGGTTCTGGGGCTGACCTGCTTCTGATTGATGACCCTGTTAAAAATGAATCCGAAGCCCTATCTCTTACTTATCGTAACAAAGTATGGGATTGGTTCAGAGCTACTGCATATACAAGATTATCTCCAAAAGGTGCTGTCGTTATTATGATGACAAGGTGGCATTATGACGACTTAGTTGGTAGAGTTCTTAATTCTGATGAGTTTGGCGATTGGGATGTTTTATCTCTCCCCGCTATTGCCGGAGAAAATGACCCTATTGGTAGATTACCCGGAGAAGCTCTGTGGCCTGAAAAATATAATATTGATAAACTAAACGATATTAAAAATGTTCTTGGTCCCTTTTGGTTCTCAGCACTATATCAGCAAGAACCTATTGCTTCTGAATACCAAATATTTAAAACCCAATGGTGGCAGTTCTATGAAGAATCTGATGTAAGTGGTTTTGAGTTCATTATTCAGACTTGGGATACTGCTCATAAAGAAAAACAAACCAATGACTTTTCTGTTTGTGCAACGTGGGGGGTTGCCAATAAACGTGCTTATCTGCTTAATATCTACCAAGCAAGGCTAAGTTTCCCTGACTTGGAAAAAATGGCTGTTGCTCAGTATAATATCTACAAACCAAGAATTATTCTAATTGAAGATGCTTCTTCAGGACAAGACCTTATTCCGACATTAAGAAAATATACAAGATTACCTATTAAGGAAATCAAACCTGTTAATAAAACCATACGTGCACATGCCGTAACCTCTTTATTGGAAAGTGGCAAAGTTTTTATACCTAAGTATGCAAGCTGGCTACCAGAATTCATTAACCAACATTCTCAATTCCCTAATGCTAAACATGATGATATTGTTGATACTACAACTATTTCTCTTGAATTTCTAACTAATTTACTCTTGGAACACAAAATTGATACAGTAAGACCAAGACATGAAAAACGTAATAAAAAATCTTCTAAATTCTTTAACTAAGGTGATATAATGATTAATACTTCTCTTAATAAAGTTCAGGCTTCTTTCAATAATTATTTAAAATTTGCTAATATGTTGAAAGAACCTATTCCAAATCCTGACAATGTTCTCCGCAAAATCGGTGGACGTATCGAGGCATATAGAAATCTTTTCTATGATGCTCATCTGAATTCATGCGTGCAGTCCAGAAAATCCGGTGTACTTAAACTTGAATGGGACATCAAACAAAATGATTCTCCGGATATCGAAGTAGAATTTATCAGTAAAGTTTTCAGTAAACTAAATCTGAAAAAAATAATCTCAGAAATGCTCGAAGCTCCTTTGTTTGGTTACAAAATTCTCGAAATTATCTGGAAATATGATCATGGAAAAATTATTCCGGCGAATATAATTGGAAGACCACAGGAATGGTTTGTTTTTGACCCTAATAATATACCATACTTTGTAAATTCATCCGGAGAAAAAGAAGCACTTATGCCTAAAAAATTCTTTGTTATTCAACATAATGCTGAATATAATAATCCTTACGGTACGGCTTTGCTTTCTAACTGCTATTGGTATGTTATTTACAAAAAAGATATTATCGGTTTCTGGGCTACTTTTACAGAAAAATACGGAATGCCTTTCCTGAAAGGTACGGTTGCTATCGGCTCACCTGAAGATAAAGCAAATGAAATGTCTGAGAAGCTCGATGAATTAAGACAGGATGGTGTCATCGTATATGAAAATGACGCATTGACTAATGTTGAGATTATTAACTCGGCTACTACTGCAAGTGTGGATATTTATAAATCGTTGATTGAATTTTTTAATTCAGAAATTTCTAAAGCTATTTTATCATCAACTCTTACTTCTGATGTTACAAACAAAGGTACTTATGCAGCTTCCAAAACTCACCAGGAAGTAAGACAAGATATTATTGATGCAGATAAGCAATTAGTTGAATTATGGTTCAATAAACTTATTCAATGGGTTATTGAAGTAAATTTCGGCGTAAGAGATGAATATCCGGAATTTGTTCTCTACGAAGAGCAAGACGTGGACGCAGAGCTTGCTGATGTAGTTGCTAAATTATCTCCTTATGTACAGTTTACTAAAGAATTTTATAAAAAGAATTTCTATTGGACAGATGAAGATTTTGAAATAAAGTTAAATCAGGAGCCACATTTTGCTACATCAGGAACTAACAAAGCAAGTGGCTTGGAAATGCTTAATGATTCGACAAGAAAAGTCATTGAGAATATTGTTAATATGATTCATTCACAAAATTCTTTCAATGAAATTGAAGAGTATATTATAAATTCTATACCTGAGATTGATACACATGAGATTGAAGATTTAATTGCTAAATCAATAATGATTGCTGAAACAGGGGGCATGCAAAAATGGAAATAAAAGTTGCTTATTTTAAAAAATATGGTAAACTTCCCGGTCTTATGTTCGATGATTTCGTACCTAAAAATCTTTATGACGGTTTTAAAATCCCAAGTTCAGAATTATTAGACTGGCTTAAAGAAAGAGGTAAAAATCTCAAACTAACTAATGAGTGGGAAGATATGGACTCCGAAGCTCATGACAAAGCATTTACAGTTGCTAAGGTAATGACAGCAGACATACTGCAAACTATTTTTGATAGTGTTTTGAAAGCAAAAGCTGAAGGATGGACTTTAAAACAGTTTCAGGATAATCTCCTTCCCGAACTTGAAGAAAAGGGTTGGGCAGGAGCCACTCCGCATAGATTGAAAGTAATCTATGATACTAATATGAGAATGGCACAGGCAAAAGGAAAATATAGGAAACAAAAGTCAGTTTCAGCAATTTATCCTTTCTGGGTTTACAAACAAATTGAAAGGAAGAATAAACGGCATGACCATTCAAAATGGAATAACAGAAAATTTCGACACGATGACCCGATATGGGATATAATCTATCCACCTTCTGATTTCGGTTGTGGCTGTACAGTTACTCCGGTTAAAGATGGTGCAGGGGTTGAAAACGGCGAAGATATTCTTGACGAGCTGGCAAATAGTGATGAATATAAACTCTCTCCTTTGAAAGCATGGAAGCCGGATACTTCTAAATATGTAAGTGAGTTGAAATCCAAATTGGAACAAATTCTAAATTCTGCCAATCAGGTGAGAAAAAAAGATGATGTTATTATTGGTTATAACAATTCACTTCCTGATTGCGACTGGATATCATTTTCAAAAAACAAATTCTCTCTAAGAGGTTCATGTGTACCCAAGAAAAATGATTTAAAAACTTGGGAAGATTATGGACTTATTTCTGCTGCAGATTTACCTGATAACGATAGATTAGATTTGCCGGAATTATTACCAAAGGGAAAAGATATTGCTGATGCAGTTAATATTTTAAAGAATGCTTTGGGCTTTGGTGATAATTCTAAAATTACCGTTAATACAAAGATTGGTGATATATTAATTAGCCAAAGAAATTTAAAACATATTGTCAATAAAAGAAATGAAGCACGGGAAATATTTGGGAACTTTATTCTGCCCACTTTAACAACTCCGTTTGAAATCTACGATGTCGAGTATCAAGACAATAGTTTTCGTAAACACTTCATCGCATTATTTAAAGGTAAATTTGATATTTTGTGTATTGTTAGAATAAATGAAGACCAGACATTGTATCTGCGGACATTCATTGTAAAAGACATAAATAATATTAACGAGAAAAGAATAGGTGAACTTCTTTATTCAAAAAATAAGGCTGCAGATTAATGCAGCCTGTCTATGCTAAGGGCACCCCGCTTTATAGAGTAAGCTATAATTTGGTTGATACTCGGATGTTAATGTCCTTACTGACAACATCCTTTTCCGTCCCTGAAGCATTTAATTAATTTCTCATTTTTATGTCGTTAAATTTAATATTATATTTTTTTCTTAATTAATTTTTATACTATTATGAAAGACGAGTTAGTAAATAAAATCAATAATGTTCTAAAAAAGATTGCAGAAAGAACCGACGATTTGACGCCGGTTCTTTATTTAATTTCTGCAAAAATCGAAATTGCTATTGATAGAAACTTTGATGAAGGTGGCAGGTGGGACGGCTCCGGTACAAGTATTTTATCCGGTGGCAGTCAGAAATGGAAACCATTATCTTTCGCTACTAAAATTGGATATAAAAAGTTTGGTTATGCTTTAAGTCCAACCCTTCACCGTTCTACAGCCGGATTAAGAACAACTATATCTGCACAACCGAGGGGGAGTTCAAGTATTGGTATCACTGCAAATTCACCCTATGCTGCTATACATCAATTCGGTGGTACTATCAATAAGCAGGTTAATGTCAAAGAACATGCAAGGAAAATTACTCAAGCATTTGGGAAATCAATTAATCCGAAAAATATTAGGGTTGCTTCTTTCAGCCGGAAGATGAACACAGTTATTCCGGCACGTCCATATATTACGTTGACTGAAGAAGACTTACAGGATATTTTGGATTTAATCTCGGGAAGCATTTTGCTTTAATTTTTTTATAGTTTCCTGAATTCTTTCTCTATCCTTCTTGGTCATGTGTTTGACATGTGGTTTCTTTTGTTCTACGATTTTCATTTTTCAACTCCTTTTCTAAATTAAATTTTTTATTAAATGCTTCAACCAACATTTCACCTTGTTTCCATTTGTGTCTATCAAACCATCGTGGCTTTTCTGCAACAATATTGTTATTTTCATCAACAATACAGTCTTTAAATTCATTCAAACTTACTTTTCTCATATTGCAATCTCGAATTCTTTACATTCGCTTACTAATTGATTCAGCCTTGTTTCAAGTACATCTGTTAATCTTGAATCTTTACGAATCCTGCCTGTTTTCGTTCTTGAAATGTTATTAAATAGAGAGTGCATAGTTTGAATAGTCAGCATATCTTGCAAACATTCTAAATCCAGAAATGCACCTTCATCAGTTGTTGTGTTATCTTTACAACTTCGATACAAAATTACCTCTTCTTTAAGTTTATTACTTATCATTTCAATCTCCAATTAGCTCCCACCGGAGCGGTTAATAAAAGCTGCGTATAACCACACTGAATTAAAAGTTATACGAATTGCGTTTAGCAGACGTTGGAGGTAATGTTAAGAAGAAACCAACCAACTATTTTCATTTGCATATTTACGAGCTTTAGAACCTGTGCCAAACCACCCCTGAACTATATCTTCACCATCTGGACATTCTACCCAATGAAGATACCAGTTAATCCCTTCCATATATTTCAATTTTAGAACTGTGCCTTTAGCTGGGTTATCCAGTCCAAGACGCTGACGATAAGAAACACTACCGCCAACACTGCATGCCCGCAAGCGGGGGCTCTGTGCTTCGTTGGATAGTTCAGAAAATAAATTGAGTTGTGTCATTCTATTAAAATTTAGTTGTTAATATCCCCGCCTGACGGTTATGCTTCAACGTTAGCGGTCATGCCTTGCCAACTCCCGCTCATACATCTTCAAACATTTACTACATATTGACTTCGTGCTTATTTCCCACTTCTGTTTATCCAATCTTTCAAAATCAATTATCCCATCACCATGCGAACCTTTCTTGTCATCACAATGTTTTTCGTAAGTTGGCAATCCTGAAAGTGCTATTGAGTTATAACTTCCGTTCTTTACTGAATACCCGCCGCTTTTACTACTTGCTTCACAAAGCACTTCGCCATTTACAGCAATGTGCCGTTTCTTTGTAGCCCAAGCCAAACAGACGGATGGCACGGCAGATAACAATGGCTTTGCGTCAGGCGGGGCGACTTGCTCCGAATGAACATTTGTGCTTAATTTATCTTTCATTTTTCAACTCCTAAAATTTTTAGCTCAACCTTTCGGGAGCTGGTTAATAAATTGCGTATAACGGCACTTAATTAAAAGTTATACGCAGGCTTACGTTTAGCGGACGTTATAGGCAACAAAAATTACTCGCCTCTGTTTTCAACTATCCACCTTGCCAAACAGAATTTTTGTTTTTTAGACAGTTTTTTATATTTAATGTAATATTCCCTAATACCTTTGATCAAATTGTCTTCTGCATCATCCGTGTTGGAAAACAAAAATTCTTCGTCTTTTTTAAGAACATCTGCAACTTCCTCGTCAAATTCCCATTGTTGTTGCATTGCTAAATCTGCGTAATAATCAGCCATTTCTCCCATACTTATATCTCTCTAATATAATAATTTAAACAAGTGGCACGGGCAGGACTCGAACCTGCGACCGTTCTGGATTTTAACCCATCTCCGTTCTAACCAACTGAACTACCGTGCCGTTTAAAAGCCCCCGCCGTTGCTCTGTCGAGGGTTTATGTAATGTGTTTGATATAATGGTTGGCTAAAGTATTAGAAATTTTTTCTGTCAATCGTGATATTTCATCTTCATACTCAACAATACTTGAAAAATTAATTCCTAAAATGACCTTATCATTAATTGCAATTGACAAATATATTTCATATTTGAAATTCTTATATACTTCAAAATTAATATCTCCTATGTTTAAGGAAATATCCGAACCAACCTTTAAATTGTTAACTAATTTTAGCAAAACATTCGTAACAGATTTTATACTTTCTTTCAATTCTGATGATGTCAATTTATCTCTCCTTCATAATTTTATCAAAACTCTTTTCATGAATATTGAACTCCCTGCATAGTTTTATCTTTGTCAGATTGTCAATGCGTCGGTTCTTTTTCTCTATTATTCTGCGTAATGCAAGATATTTGAAGGTTGTAGGCTGTGGAATTGATTGGCTTGTTCCACCGGCAATCTTCATCAGCTTCTTGACATTCTCCAAACCGATAAAAGCAGAAAAATACTTCATCTCTGATGGAAGATCATCTTCTGTTACATGCTCAAGTATTTTATCATCTAAATCCATTGTTGAACCCTTTTTTTGTTTAGAATTACCTTCTTATCCGATTTCGCTTGAATAATAACTATATCCTTTTTAATTCTTCTAAAAGCTCTTCCAAATTACTGATTTTAAATACAGTCATACCATATTCCTCAGCAATTTTTCTGAACTTCAACTGTGATTTCCTTTCTGCTTGTCCAGGTCGCTTTGCCTCTACAAACCAAATTTTCCCATTTCTCATGAATGCTACATCACTTATTCCGGATGATTGCTCACTTACTGGTTGAATATTCTTAATGAAATATGACCTGTAATAACGCTTTTTACCGCTCTTGTCTTCAAGTAAGAATGAACCTGAATTAAACCTGATAACAAGAAACCTTTTTGCGATTAATATATCACAGATTGTATCCTGCAAATCATGTTCTTTCAGCTTTACATATTTTTGCCTGAATTCCTGTGCTGTTATTATTTCCATCAGAATGGTACTCCTTCATCTTTATTTGCATGCTCTTCATATTGATAATTTATACCTTGACTAATCCATTCAAGATAGTTGTCTTCATCTTCAGAACCCTTTTCAGCAAACCTTTGAGACTTATGTACAAAGTCAAATTTTACAACTCCGGTATGCCCCATGAATTTGTGCTTTACTTTTTCGATATGTACATTCGTACTTTTCGTATAGGTAAAGTCTTCTGAGAAGTCACGGTAAACTGATATTCCGATTTCAGCTTTATTATACCAGTTAGCAGATCCGGAAATATCATAAAGAGTTGGTATCTCATACTTTTTAGATTCTTTCAATCGTCTCATTTTTGCCGGATGTGCTACAAGAAATAAACATAATCCATAATTACGTTCAAAATATGTCAGTTTATTGAGTATCTTCTTGGTATATTCTGTTTCTGTATCTTTGCCATAATCATGCTCTATAGCGTTCCATGGGTCAATCACAAGTCCTTTTATACCCTGCTTTAGTACCAAATAACTCGCTGCATCAAGTATCTTATCCAAAGTATAATCTTCATCTTTGGGTTGAATGAAGAATATGTTGTTATTTATCCAGTCCAGGGCTTTTTCCATATCTTCAATAGACATCTGATTGTTATATGTAGGTAGCATTGGACCGCCAACTATGATTTCTACTAATCGCTGTAAATGTATCTCGATTTTTCCATTTTCAGGTGAAAAGAAACCAAATTTCCAGTTATTCCTTATCGCTAAACGAATAACCAAATGGTCAAGAAAATTGCTCTTGCCGTGACTTGGTATTCCGGTAACAACACACAATAGACTATCAAAAAATCTTAAATGGTCATCAAAATTATACCAGCCGGACTTAACACCGTTCGGATAACCATTTTCGTAAATATCCTTTAGCTCGTCAAGTCTTGTATTTGCATAATGGACACCTTCAACTGGATAAGGTTCTGCTGTTAAAACACAATTCATTAAGTCAGTCGAACCGAATTTCATCAGAACTTCATTAGCATCTTTACAACCTGACGGAAATCTTACTATCCAGCACCTTGATTTACCAAGTCTGCGTGCAAGTTCTTCTCTAAGTCTTATACCCGGTCCGTCATTATCCGTTGCAAGATAGATTTTTTTCATATCCTTGAAATACTCAGTACAGTTATCCAAATATTCGAGCTTTGTATTGATATTCTTAGTCTCCGGATTGATACCACCGTCAGGTACTGACACAGCATTTTTATAACCGGCTACTTCGAAACTCAAAGCGTCAATCTCTCCCTCAGTTATAATACACTCTTTCTCGTTTTTAATATCATTCAGCTTGAAAAATACCTTAGTTGCACCACCAATTTGGAAGAATTTTTTATCATGAGTTCGATACTTACAGTTTACAATCTCATCATCTACTAAGTAATTGAATGCTATACAATTCTCGTTTTTATTCTTTTCAGGCACATAAGCATTTTCAAGGGTGATATGATTTCTGTCAATAACTGCTTTACCGATTTTTCTTTTATCGAAGAACTCATACAACTTTTGGAATTTATCCGGCTTTGCTAAAACACTTTTTTTGACAACCGGCTTGAAAACCACTTTCTGCTCATTTTCTCTTTTCAGTCCGCCTGACCAACCACAACGGTGACAAAACCAAGTACCTTTGTCCACATTTACAGCTAAATCTTTATCTCTGGCACTTCCCGGGCTTTTATATGGCTTCTTAATTGGACATTGAGGGCAGTGTACTTTTTGCTCACCTGTGCCATGATTAATTTCAATTCTGTAATCTCTGAAAGTTTCCATTTATCACACCACCATAGAAATATCGCCAACCGACAAATGATAATAATTCAGGATTTCAGACGGCATCCAGTTGTTTCTTTTGTGCTTCCTGCCTATGCATGTCAGAAATTCCTTGAAATCTCTTTCAGACATCTGATATTTTGATATTAGGCTATAAGCATATTCAAGCCTCGGCAAGTATTTACTGTCTTCATCAAGCAAATTCTGCTCAGGAAATAACACTGCCATAAATGCTCTAAACTCAATTTCCTGTTTCTGCAATTTCTTTGACAAATTTTCGCATTTCATCGCGGTTGAATCCGCTTGTTCCATTTTGTTTTCCATTTTTACTCCGGTTAATAATTGAAATAATTTGATTATACTGTGTGGCTATATGAGTTGGCGACATGCTCTCATAATGCCATTTATCCGGTATTTTCAGACAATCCTTGAAGAAATTAGTTATTTCTCCTTTGGCAATATCTGTTGGCATTTCAGGAAATTTCTGCTTGAAGATATTTGCTATTTTACCGATGTATCGCTTCTCCTTACCGGAATCTATTAACTCAAATGGGAAACCTCTGGATTTTTCATACTCCGCACAAAAGACTTCAAGAAGATTATCAATATAATTTTTGGGTGGAGAAGCACCGGCGATAGCCGGAATTTCTTTTTCTTTTTTCTTGATTTTTTCTTTTTCTTTCTCTTCTTCTCTTCCTTCTTCTATCTTCTTACTTCTATCTTCATACTTCATACTTCTTAATTGTGTCGTTTGAATGCCATTTGAATCAGTTTGAATATCATTTGAATTGCATTTATCATCATTTGAATATGATTCAATTCCATTTGAATTGATTTGAATAGTATTCAAATCGGTTTGAATGTCATTCGGCAAGATATGATTTGCTTTGTTGTTGATTATAAATGATTTACATTCATTTGAAAGGATTTCATTTACAATCAAATCTTCAATTATCAATTCAAAAAATTCCGTACTACGAATTTTTTCCGGCAATGCACTAAGAAGATTTTTCACTGCTATTAACATCTTACCAAATAAACTTTGATTTTTAAGAAAATTTCTTAGCAGTATATATCCATTTTCAAATACCAATTTTCCGTCTTCTTCAAATCTTTCTAAATGAATTCTTACTTCATCTTTTGAAAAACCGGTGTCATATGACATTCTTGTAATTGATATTTCATACATCCCTATCAAATTACATTTCGGATTAGTTATCAGATACAAATAAAAATATCTTTGCAAAGGACTTAAATCGGAGATATAATCATCTTCCCAAAAATCTGTATTTACTGACCTTAATTTCATATTATCATTCTCCTGTCTATATAGTGGTTTTCAATCGCCTTTTGAGCCCGCTGAAATTTATGCTTAAATTTAGTATTATATTTTCTGTAATCTTTGGCTTTCTTTATGCTGTTGACAACAGTAGTATGATGCCTTTTAATCATATTACCGATTTCCACCAGAGTTAATCCTGTGTAATTACGAAGAAGATATACTGTAATATGCCTGGCATCAACCAAATCATATTTTCTGCTTCGTGATTTAATCTGGTCTGTTTTAAATCCAAGAACTTCAGAAATAAGACTAAATATCTCATACTCATTCATTTCAGTTTCTCCGATAATTTAAAATTGTTCTGAATTGTTCAGCTATTTTAGTAGCGGATTCGTGACTTGATGCTACTGCAATAGGTTGATAATCCATTGAAATATGGTCTATAGCAAGCTTGAAATTTTCTTTCAATCTGTCAAATAGTGGTTGCACATGAATAGCATTCTGCTTAACTGAATATTCGACTACAAAAATTTCAGTTTCTATCAATTGGGTGTCCATTATGCCCCCTTATTGAAAAGATTTGGTTCTTCCTGCCGGAGACCTTCATAAAAACTCTTAGCTTCAAATATCAATTTCTCTATAACATTATCACAACCTTCCGGTAAAGCTGGTCCATCTGTTTCAGATTGCATTGGTAATAGCGGAGTATTAAAATTGAAAGCACGCCCAATGTCGTCAAGTTTCTTTGTGCAGGTAATGATTACACTTTCTCCGGATTCTTTATGGCTAATAGATACCGATGTGATGGAAGAATCCGCCATATATCCTTCCGGCAAACTAAGGATTTCTTCTACATAAGGTTTCAAATCATCAAAACATTGCTTAAAGCTCGGAAGAGGCAAATCTTTTGATGTGAACTCACGAATTTCTTTATCATCTTGAATCTGAGTATTTGATTTTATATGAAGCTCTACCTGAGTTCCGTCATATTTAATTTTTGTAAATTGCATTTTAATTCTCCAATAGTTCAGGATTTTCATAAATATTGCCGATAATTTCCCATTCTGAAAATTCGTGATACAATGGGAATGCTAAACTTTCATTTCTGTTATGTACACAATAGCCATCTTTCATATATTCAACTGCTCCGATAAAATCTTGCGGGATAAGAGTGTAAATCTCGTCATAACTTATTATCACTATATCACCTTCATAAATATCATCTCCGTTCTTATCTTTAAGACCGGTATATTGCATAAGAGCCACATCTTTTTTGCCAAGCCACTCATAAGTTGAGATTGGACCGGATAAGTCAACAGGATTAAGCATAGTTTTAGAATCTTCATTCCAAGCTCTGAATTTAATAACTCTATTCATAATTTTTCTCCAATAAAAACCGGCACGGACAGGATTCGAACCTGCAAAGAGTCATCACTGGATTGAACCCAATTATCTGCCTTACCATTTCGAGCCACCGTGCCGTTATCATAATTAATTAGTTAGTTGAAATAGTTAGTTCATCGTTCGTTACTTTTGTACCGATTATTTGCAGTCCGGAATTAATTGCCGTTTCAACAAATAACTGATATGTAATGTCATCAAATTTCTCGAAACCGTCTATACAGATAATTCCAAGTTCTCCGGCTCTTAGTTTTGCCACTTCAAAAGCAATCTCAATTTGCTTAGCAGTATTAACCCTGTCAAAAGCTACTCCGTCAAAATAGATTTCTCCTTCCCTGATTTCCAAACCCTTGATTGGCAAATTATTCAAAAGTTCTTCTTTCAATGATTCGATTGATTTCAGTACATGATTCAAATATTCAGTTGCCTTTTCTGCTGCAGATATTTCAGAAGAATATTGATTTATCAATTCTTTAGTTTTCATAGCAGAACCGGCACTTTTCATTTGCTCCTGTAAACGACTGATTTTATCATTCAAAGGTTGATATTTTTCTGAAAAATCATTGTTAAGTTTTTCAGTTAAATTTTCTTTTTCAGAATAAATTTCCTTCTGTCTTTGCTCATATTCCTGTCGTAATTTTTCAAGTTTTTCATTAGCATCGTTGTTAATCTTTTGCAAATACCCTAATTTTTTCTGCTCCATATTTTGTTTTTGTTCCTGAGCTGACTGTAGTTCACTTTCAATTGCCCGCGGGTCACAGTCAATATCCGAAATTGAATCTTGCAATTGCTTTACCGCAGATTGCTTTTCTTTGATAATTCTGTTATTAACAGTTCTGCTGTCATAAATTACTTTATGCTGTGCAGCCAGAACATCAAAAGCATTATTTGAAGTATCACTAACTAAATATTCTGTTTTGTCCATGAGAATATCGAGCAATTTTTCAGTTCCTATTTTTACCGGAAGTACTTCGAGCAGTGCAGAAGTTCTTTTCTTCTTATCGGAAAGTATAAACTCTACCGGATTTACACTTAGAATATCATATAGATTATCAATAAAACTTTGAGGTTTGTCCAGCTTTACGCCATTATTTTTGACTGTTAAATCTGACTTGCCGTTTTTGATGCGTTTTATAAGCTCTATGCCATTATCAAAGCATAGCACTATTTCACCCTCTTTAGCTCCATTATGGAGAAGCGTGGCATCATTTCCACCTTTGAGTGCTGCTTTAACTGCCTCGATGACAGAAGTTTTACCCTGACCATTTTTACCGCTAATTTCGGTAAATTGTCCGGCATTAAATTCAAGTTGCTTTATGCCTAAAACATTAAGCAGTTTAATTTGATTGATTCGCATGATTTAATCCTTTTGGTTTAAAATATTGTTGAAGTTTTCTTAATTTTATATAAGCTACAAAATTCTCAAGAAGGTTCATTATGTCTATGTGCATTCCGGTATAAGGGCTGAAATAAAAGTCGTGAACTCCTTTCAGAATAATTCCAATTTTACTACTGTCATATAATTGAAATACCATGTACCGGAAAATATCCGATTCAAACATATCAAGATAATATCTCCATTGGTACGATTTTGAGTAATATTCATACTGAAATGTTCCCCAAGTCGTTTTGATGTCAATTGTCATATTACCAACTAATTGGTCAGCCATACCAACTACTTCGACTTCTTCTCCGTGTGGTAGCTTATAAATCTTAGTAGTCTTCACTTCAAATGGATATTCATGATTAAAAAGTGGTAACACCCTTTCTTTTATCATAGAATAGTCATATTCGTAGCCACGAGAGATATATAAGTTTCTTTCCGGATTATAACATTTCTCAGGATTTTCAATTATGTTATGGAAAGCCGTCCCCTTCTCCATAGAAGGAGTAGGGACAAACTCACCTGTTAACCTTTGAATAAATTTACTTTCCTGATATTGCTCAATTGACATTAATTCTACTTCAGGTGATTCAAGATATTCAGTTACTAATGTATCTGAAATACCTTCTGATATGAATTTCCTGAATGCATCAATTGTTGTTACTGATATTCTTAACATTTTTACACCTTACTCGAAATTGAAGTCATCGTCTGAAGAACTAACCGGTTCAAGTAATTCTACTGCCGCAACCGGAGCCGGTTTAAAGAATTTCTTCTTTTCAGGGTCGAATTCAAGATTAAGCTCACCGGCTCTTACTTTCATTCTTTCCCACAACTGCTTTTTGACACCATTTTTGATTTGGGACATTTCATTCATTAGTTCATGTAAACTGTCAGCATTATTGGATTTAAGTATCCTGTCTGCAAATATCTTAATATCTTGTACAGCCTGTGCCTGATTATCAGCACTTAGTTGCATTGCTTTTCTCATCTGCTCAAATATACCTGCAAAGAAATTACTGCCATGCTCCGATTCTTCCCTGAAATCCGGTAATTTAATTATACCGAATTTTCCGGTTACTTTACCTTCGTTTAAGTCCGTAGGATTAAAATTTACAGTTCTTTGGTTATTAATCATTCTCATATAACCGATATAATCAGATGTGCTGGCTACTATATCACGTGAACCTCCTGTTATCTTTGGTATGGTTCGTTGAACTCCATTCTGCTCTTCGGTTGTAGAATGAGCTATGAGAACCACATTCTTATTCATATTCTTGATTCTGTTTAAGAATAATTCGAACTCATCTTTCATTCTGCCGTACATCTGAAGCTTATTAGTCTTCATTTTGTAATCACTGTCTTCAATATAAATACGGATATATTTAAGACAGTTGTCAACCGTGTCAATGACTATAGTATCATAATCGGCAAGCATTTCGTCAAATTTAGCAAAAGAGCT
Source organism: Ignavibacteriota bacterium (assembly GCA_019637995.1). Lineage (NCBI taxonomy): Bacteria > Pseudomonadati > Ignavibacteriota > Ignavibacteriota bacterium. The sequence goes on along the minus strand of JAHBUQ010000004.1, from coordinate 248,770 downwards.
TGTTATTTCAGTCCATTTACTAATTCTTACGATGTCTTTACCTGTTCTGAACTCACATCTTTGAACTCCGCCGTCGAAGTCAAACAGAATTGGCTTTGATGATGATAAAGCCGTAGATGTTTTTCCTGCTCCCGGTTCTCCGTATAATAGGGCTACTATACCGGAAATTTTAATTTTTTCGCCCTTTTCAATTTTAAAACCCATTTTAAAAACTCCTGTTGATAATTATATTTGTGCAATTAATTAATATTTCTTACTTTTGAACTTTCGATTTCGCATGATTTATTCAATCCCCTGTGTTTTATTTAGCAGGGGATTTTTTTATACACACATTTTTTCATAATCGTAATTCAAACTCCTTAATTCTTCATCAGTTGCGACTTGTTCTAATTCACAACTGAGACAGTTTTCGTAATATTCATAGTGATAATCATGATTTGTTTCGTAATCAGGATAAAGTTCCTGTACAGTAGAAATCAATTCTTTGACAGCGATGTTAATTGATTTTAAGATGTGCTTCTTTTCATAAACAATATCACTGATGATATTCTGATTACTATATGATATATCAATACTGCTCGCTGCTTCGGAAATTAAATTTACATCGTAAAAATAGTTCTTCAGCAAGCTTTCCATATTATCCGGTTTCTCTTGAACATTTTTGATTATGTCTGCTAAGAATTCGGTTAATGAAGCATTTAACATTTTATCATGAAGTTTTTGAATATCCTGATAAATTTGTGAAAGCACTTTTACTATATCTTTGCTGACCTTAACTCCATTATCTGAGAGAATATTACATACATTCTCGGGACCATCTTTGTAAAGATTATTGAGATTGTAGTTATTGAGATATTCAAGTTCCGGAATTGGTTGATTATACCAGAATCTTTCTTTGTATTTGAAAGAATTCTCATTATCAACTTTCAGTCTGTTAGTATTGACATAATTAATAACTTCATCCGGAGAACCTACCATCTTATCATTTGTCAAATCTCCCCAGTTAAATCCCATGAAAGCTATTTTGATATTCTTTTTCATGATTTACCTCTGTCTTAAAATAAATGTTCTTAAAACTTTAACTATCTGCTCACATCTTGGTGATACAGACTTGTAAGCATTGAGCAAGTTAAGCAAATCGTTTTTTAAATCTTCTAGGTCTTTGTCTTTTTCACGTTCTGTAAAATCCGTTTGCAAAGTTTCTTCAGCATGTCCGCCGTTCCAATTTTGATTTGAGCTTGTTTCTGCTTTGCTGTAATCGTTTTTTGAAACATAGTCATTGAAATCTTCATCTTCGCCTTCTTCTTTCGGCTCTGCTCGTTTCTTGCCGATATTCGTTACATTCATTTGAGCTGGTTTACCGGTCTTATGATGTATGAATGTTCTGGGTTCGGATTCCATACTCAAAACGTTTTGAGTATCAATTGTTAATTCCCTTCTGACTGCACTTACATAAGCCTGAGATAAATGACAAATCTCTGCTATTTTACCATCTGAATATTCTTTCCACTCATCATCATTAAGCAAAGTCAAAACCGCTTTCCTTTTGTCTGCATTAGTGCGTTTTAGTCCATGAACTGAGTTAGCTGAACATGCAAGAAGAATAGCGTCCCGCTCTGTGCCTTCGATTATCTCACATTCGACTTCAGAAATTAACGCTTTGATATGAGCAAAATAACGATGATAACCGTCTGTTATATAATAATTTGTAGAATCAAAAACAACAGTCAGAGGTGGGAATTTTACTCCCTGACGCATTAATTCAGCATATTCTTCAACCGTTTCGTAATCCAGCTTCTCACGGTTCTGAAATCTTCTGTCTTTAACCAAATCGTTAATGTTGATTTTCTTAATCATAACATCTGGATTCCTTCTGATAAAGAGTATTTAATGGTTTTTACATTCCTGTCAATTCTGTAATAATAAAAATACTTAAAGCATATACCGATTAATTCTCGCGTGCTAATGGTATTGGCTTTTTTGTTACGGCTGTTATTTTTATAAACCAAGTATTCCCTTAATTTTGTCATCATATCATTTCTGTAATACTGCCCATCTCTATAAAGCTCTCCGGTATTGAGATACTCAACAAATTCAGCAGCTTTTTTTCCATATTTACTTGTCAGGATATAGTAAATAAATGAATAAGTAGTATCATAACCAAGATTTCTGTTTACCGCTCCGATAAAATTATGTAAATTCGGATGGTCATAATATGCCTGCTCAATATCCTTATTGGTAATTATATTTCTATCAGTTGCCGGATTATTATTTTCCGGATTTGAAAACAGAATTCCTCTTTGATATGCAATAACAGTGCGAAGTATAATCGCCATTTTAGTAGAATTTTTCACTTTCAATATTGAAAGAACATCAGCGGCACTTCTTGTTTTACCTGTATCAATCACATCAAAAGTATCTCTGTTAATACCAAAAGCAATTTCCATTTCTGTTGGTATGCCGGATAATATTATTGCCTGCAATCTGTGCTGACCGTCAAGTAAAGTAAAATCGTCGGCAAATTTGATTGTATCGCCGGTTAGTTGCCACTTCCTTTCTTTAATTTGCTTAGCGTAATAACTAACTCTTCTTTGATTCAATGACCTGTTGGTATCATTATTAAAAAGCAAACCGCCTGCTAATTCCGGAGTGATATTAACAATTGCATTAATGCGGATATTTAACAGATTTTGTTTTAAGTCGTTATACTTAATATCTGTTTCAAATTTTGTCAATTTCTCTTTTAGTATATTAAGCAATTCTTCTTTCTGCATGATTTTATCTCCAATTCTTGATTAATAAAATGATGAATGCTAATGTAGCCATACCAATTATTCCAAGTTCAATAAATCGTTTTTCATTCCTGAAAATATACCAATATAAATGGGGTCTTATCGGCAAAGCTACCGGTTTAAAAGCGGGGGTTCGACTTAATTTCAAATGTTTAACTTTTTCCAGGAGTGTGCCGAACCCTTGCTCCGCTAAATCTATCTTTAATTTTAATCTGTCTAACATAGTTCTTCTTCCTCTGTTAGTTGATCTTCCATAACCTCGAAATATGGCTTTGTATCAACTCTCAAACCTAACTTCTCAATTATTGGCATTAGTTCATTATCTTCTACTTCTTTACCACCATTAAAGCTCCCAAAGTGGTCATACCAATACCTCATATCCGAGAAATTAAATCTCCATGTTGCAAATTTTGGGATACAATTTTTTACAAGGAAAACTAAGCTGTTTAAATCCCCTTGCTTAAACTCTCCAATAATTTCTACTTCAGCTCCAATTTCGTCTTTAACAAAATTTATGAAGTCTGAATATTCTTCCTGCTTAATTATAAGTCCTGCCCATATACATATCAGATGACCTTCGTGATTATTCCAGTCACTTTCTTCTGAAAACCATAAGCTTTTACCTTCCGGATTGATTGTTTTAAGCATTTCTTACCCCATTGATAGTGTTCCAACTTTTAATTAGATTTCCGAAATCTTTCTCTTCCATGGATATTAGTTTCTCCAACTTGTTTTTCCATGTCCTCAAGTACTCAACCTGTACTTCTTCAATGAATTCCGCATATCCGGCGGACTTCAGACTTTCATCAGACACATTTATTCCTGTGTCATGAGAATTTAACAGCACTACTATTGATGCTGCTTTTTGTTCAAACAGAGAATACAATTCTCTTTTTTCTTTGGTATTCATAGGATAAATCCTTATTTTTGTGAAAAATTATTTGTAATTCTCTTGCCGTGATTTTTCGTACTCTTTGCGGCAAGAGTTTTTTTTTGGTCTTCCAGAGCAATTATGGTATCAAGATTATCAAACCATTCATCCGGAATTGTTCTTACTTTGCGGTTACCGGTGAAACTGCTGTAATCATTTTTTGAAGTATTTTTAATATGACCTGCCATTTCAATAGCTTCTTGTCTTGTAGCTTCTGTCAGAGCAATCTTTTCAGCTTTCAGAAATCCATCTATAGAGTATTTCTTTCTGCTTCCAACGATTTGCACATGCTCAAGCCAGCCATTACGAATCCATTCGTGAAGAGTGGTTCTTCCGGTCTTGGTTTCTCTTGAAAGTTCGGCAATATTAAATCTACGGTAATCCATTATAGCATTTCTGATAATCTTTGGCAATTGTCTAAATAAGTTATTTCACTGTCAAAGTCTGATTCCAAACTTCTACGGCAATCTTCAATCATCTCTATTTGCCTTTCATTAAGTAAATCTTTACTTATCCACTCAATAAAGATGTCGAATTTTTCTAATGCAATTTGTTTATTGTTTTTCATGTCATTCTCAGTTTAAAAGTCCAACATGACTTAAACCTGCTTTAACAAGCTGCAATAAAGCATTAGGTATAGTGCGGTCTTCCTGCTCAGCATAAGTCTTCACCAGCTTTTCAATCTGGGGATTTCTTGGCACTGACAAGTATTTAACTGTACTACCTTTTTTCTTTTTTTTGGTTTGCAATTCCATTACTAATTAACCTCATTTATTGTTACAAAAACTCTGTTATTTCTCATATAGTTATCACAATGCTTTGCAAGTTCTCCGATGATGATACTTCCTACCGGAAAGGGATTTTCTGCTTCGGCACGTCTGCTTAATTCAACTGCGATTGAGTGAATACACTCGTCCCAGTTCTCCGGAACTTCTGCCCGGTAGATATGTCCAACCAACTGCTCGGCTAATACTTTTCCGGCTTTGGTTGTATATGTTGTTTCGATTTCGTTTTGCATGATTATGCTCCTATTGATACTGATAATTTTGATTTGTGACTTTTTCTGTGCTTATTTGCATTCGGACAAGTCGCAAAATGTGATTTGTGAATATCCTTATCAAATGAAACATCATTGTCTCCAACGCTTTCTGAATCTACCGGCATCAAATGCCCTTTATGTGTTTTCAGAAACTTAATAGCCTGACCGCAACTGCGACACCTTGAATTATTCATGATTTTCTCCAGAACTTAGTTCAAAAATTGTATCATCCATAGTTACCATCGAGCCACCTAAATATTCGTGCTCATTGAGTATTGCTGTTTGGATATGAACATACCAATAACTCTTGGCACGTTCTTTAGTCATACCTTTAGGCAGAATGTCTTTGGCTTCTTCGAGCAATTCGAGAATTTGCTCTTTAATTTCAGTCAGTCTTTCGACTATTTGGGAATTATTCATATTCTTCTCCTGAATTATTTGGGAAATATTCTTCATATGCAGCATCAATTAAAGCAGATATTAGTCTGGTTTGGGAAGCAGTATTTGTTCTTTTCATCAAAAGATTTAATCTTTTTCGATGAACTTTTGCAAGTTCTAAAACCATTCTTGGCTTTTGTAGATTTTTTTCAATATTTTTTTTGGATATTAACATAACTATACATATATTTGTGTAGTAAAATAATTTCAATTTCAATTAATTATTTGGAGATAGTCCTGAAATTCGATGTTATCAGCATCCGGTGTTTTAAAATTAATGTTACAGACTTTCTGAATTTTTTTCAGATTATCAATAATAATGTTTAACTGACTGCTTACAGCGACAGCCGTTTTAGCGTCAAGTTTCACCGGGAATTTGCCGGATACTTCGATTGTAAAGAATTTTTCCATAACAGTAACAATTTGTTTCTAAATATCCGGTCTGTCATCTTCTCAATTATGCTGACCGGTTTTAAAAGAACATTATAAAAGATTTTAAATATTTTTAATATGTTTAAAATCTTAATACAAAAATAAGGAAAGTTTTCGAGATGTGCAAATAAAATTTTCGAGATTTTGATATTTTTTATATTTTTTTAATATTTATTTTTAGGGATATGCAACCATCTGAAAGATTGGAAATATTTTTATCTAAAATGGGCTGGTCTTATGACCATTTTGCCAAGAAAATAGGTATTGCTTTGAGTGGTTCTGATAAATATTTAGGACCAGGAAAGAAAAGCACTTATTCCTCGAAAATATTACCGCTTTTATCGAAAGCTAATCTTAATTACAATTGGTATCTCACCGGAGAAGGTGAGATGCTTCGTGAAAATAATAAAGAGCAGGTTCAAAGCAATGCAGACTTTACAGAAGTTTCCGGAACAGTTCGATTACCTATAATAAATGAGCTTTCAAAAGAAGAGAAAATAAAAGCAAGAGAGATATTAAAAGAATATCTAAATAAGCTAAATGATTCATTAGTTGATGAATTGATATAAATAAGGATTTATATGGCAAGAGGAGCTATTAGCACAAACATTAAAAGTATTTACAAAGTCGGAACAATAGATATTCAAAAGTTTGTTTCATCCTTTACCGGTGGTAACGGCTACAACATAAATGATGGAATTGAGTATATTGAGTTGCCCGCTATACCGGGAATAGATGAAAAAGTTCATAATATAATCACTGTAAAAGGTGATTCAATGTCTCCATTGATTGAAGATGGTGATATGTTGATTGTTAATACAAGCAAAATTAAGCCAAAGAAAGGTGATATAGTTGCCGTTGTGCTTAATGATAACTTAATGGTCAAGTTATTTGACCCGGGGGCTGTTTGCTTACATCTGACATCAATTAATCAGGACTACGAACCAATAAGGGTATATGAAGAAGATACCTGTATTATTGTTGGTATTGTTTGGAAAGTAATAAAAGATGTCTGATGAAATATTTGCTGTCCACACTCGCTATATTTTTTATCGCTATAAACTTGAGTTCTCAGGTTTACATTGGCGGGAATATTGGACTTCTTAACAACTTCCAAGAAAGTTCTGCAGACATTTCCGGTCAAGCTTTATCTGCAAATATTGAAACAGTTTTAATAGATAGTATATTAAATATTTCCATAGATTATTTCCATAATTCACTGCTACTCCGTAGTATTCCGGTTGGTAAATCTGACAATCTGAATATGAATGTAGAGTGTTTGCTTATATCAGTTAAGAATTATCTTTTTGAGCAATCCGGAATATATATCGCTCTTGGATTAGGTAAAGTTATTTCTTATGACTCTGATGATTTATCCGGTAGATTGTCACTCGGAATAGATTATCCAAAATCTGATTTAGTTGGTATAACTATATCCAGCTCAATTTATACTTATGATTTCAAAAGTACTATTTTTGATTTAATGTTTGGTTTTAATATTAAGATTTTTTAAATTAATTTACAGGTGATTTATGGATATCGTAATAGGAATTCTACTTTTATTTGGAATGCCAGCACTAATAATATACGGCATAATTAAACTTATAAAAAAGAGTAACAAGAAAGTGAATCCGGTTAATATAAAAGCAAATGAAAATATTTCCAATATTTCTAATGATGATACTGTTAAAGAGGATGTATTAACAAGTCAGATTAAAGAGGCTCTAAAAGAATCAATAGAAATAACAATCAGAACTACAACTAATAGTAATTTTGAAATAATTAACGATAATACATTTGGAGAATTAACTGGGGATTCAATAAACGGTTGGGTTGTAAATAGTGGTGCTTCATTTTCAATTACTGTTTTACACCCTGAAAAAAACATTGCTTTATCAGTAAAAGAAATTCTTGAAAATAAGTCAATTTATTTCGGAGAAAAAAGAAGAAAATTAATACATCTTTTTGCTGCCAAAAATATAAAAATTAAGGAAATAGAAGATTATAAAAGAAAATATAAAGCATTATATCTAGAGAATATAGAAAAGGAAGTTATGCTTTCCAGAGAATGGGAATTATTAGGGGAAAGAGACAGAGATGACCTTTTTAAAGAATTCAAGATGAGAGCAGTTCAACAACTACACATCAGACCAGATTGTAATCTTGACATTCTCTTTAATTATGAACCAAATGATATCACATTAGATGATGATTTAATTGAAGATTATGGATTTGAAACAATTGATTTCTATCTTTGGAATTGTGATAAAATGGACAAGATTTTTGTTGCTGAATCAGGTACAGATTATAGAACCAGTTTCGAGAATTTAGTTAGTAATGGATTAGCGATAAAAGGTGAAGATATTCCATTGGAAGAAATTCTAATCAATCTAACACTGAAACAACTAAATAGCATCGCACAGAACACCGACAAGGAGTATAAAAGGAAAGCTCAAGCTGTTGACTTTATTCTCAATAATAACAAAGCTATGGAAAGAATAAATAGGTTTGTTTCCTTTAGAGAGTTGTTTAAAATCAAACCTCTACCGGAAAAATATTCTGATATTGATTTATCTGTTATTTCTATGACTTGGCAATATCATAAAGAAGAAGCTGAATTAGTAATAAATACATTCAATACTTGTGTTAATCATTTTAATTCTATTCAAGATTTGAATAATGTTAAATCATTTAACTTGTTCAATTCCTCAAATAATAACAATTGTCCGTGTTGCGAATCAGAGGGGGAAAGAGAATATCCTGTTAAACATATTCCAATTTTACCTCATCATATTGGTTGTAATTGTTGGATAAGAGCTAATTACGATTATGAAAAAATGAGGAATGATATTTTCAATTAACATATGTCTCGGTCCTGCCCAAAGGTGTGTACTTCGTAAGAACTGAGAACGGATTAATTAAGTTTGTTAAATAAAGAAGGAATAATTAAATGAAAAGAGACTTATTGTTTACTTTGTAATCTAATTTTCACTATAATCATTAAATCTTAATCGAACTATATTAGAATTGAGAACTTAAATACATCTATCCGCTTAGGAAAAAAGGGGCGTCTTAGCCCCTTATATTTCTACCAATTTTTGAGTAATTAAAGCATTTATCCGCCAATAAGGTGGTTTTATCGGCAAATACAAATCACCGTTATCGTCAGGGGCAGGACGTAATATTGCTTTATCCGTCATTTCATAAGAGATATTGTCAATTAATCCATACCCACGATTACGTTTTTTACCTAAACTATAAATGTGTTTACTCAATAATTCTATTACTTCATTAATATTTTCAGTATCAATAACGAAATATACTGATTCGTAATTCTTAGTTTCATAAGGTAAATTATAGCTCTTATACTGCCCTTTGCTTGTTAGAATTTTCAACTTTTTATTCTCAACTAAATCAATATTTCTTTTATGAAAATGCTTAGTAAAGTTGCTTAAATCAAGTAAAGGTTCGTCGTCAGACTGCATAATTGACGATAAATAAACCCCGCTTTCGTGCTTATTTAAAAGAGTTTCAGGTAACTCAACATCACTTCCGTCATCAATTTCCAGTAACTGCGGTACGTAACCTAATTTATCTTTAATATAAGCATACAACAATAAACTGTCAAACATTATCGGTTCATAAACGATAATCGGCGACTTCATTTTAAAGGTTATTTGGTATCTCATGTTATTCCTCTTAAGTATGGGTACATAGTTATTAATTTTTTATATTGTTGCGGGTAATAATGACGCAACCATATTATACGCCCTCTATCTTCTCCATCAGTGCTTAGCCATCCAGTATTTCTTATTTGGTCTTTATTGATAAATTTAGTCTTTGTATAAATTAGATTCATTGGTATATTAAATTTATCATAAAAATACCACAATTCCTCGTTTGTTACCCATCCGATTGGGGAGCTACGATATAATCCATTTGAACTTTTGAACAATAAACCATTCGTTTTTATTAAATGTTTACGACCAATAGATTCACAAGCCCTGATACCCCAGAAATTCCCGTCATATCCATTTTCTTTAGCAAATTTATCAAAAGGAATTTTTTTTAATATATCAACATATTTTTTTTGTTCTTGTTTAGTCCTTTGGTCTGGTGGTTTAAAGTCCTTTATAGCGAAATAATCTGATTTTATCTCGCTATAATTCATATCCCACTCTTGTAGCAATCTATCCCTTACTTCGTAAGTGTCTGGTAGGGCATATCCTGAATTTAAATAAACACATTTCACTTTAGGGTTTACTTGCCTTACAAAATAGAGCAATAATATCGAATCTTTACCCCAGCTTATTGATAAATAGGGTTTATTTATTGTTTCAAAAGATTTATTAATTGTATCAAATATTTGTTTTATACGATTATCAAACACCTAAAAACTCCCTGATTTCATTTTTATTAGTTTCAAGGTGTGCATAATATCGTACTACTGCGTCGTAGTCTATTTGTTCATTTAAGTCTGTTAAATCAATATTGCCAAGTCCGCGTGCCGATTTTCCACCAATTCTATGGTATTCTGTAAATAATTTTAATGTTGCGTGGAAACAATCATAAATATACTGATTTTGACTTCTCAACACAAAATCGTGCTCAAATTCAGAACCCTCAATCAACGTTTCCATAATATATTTCATCTGATGTGTTTCTTCTGAAGTGTCTAATACCTCAAAATTCCGCTCTGTTTTTTCAGAATCTTTCCGGGTATAAAATATATCCTGAATAAGACTGTATAGAGTTGAATCACCATTTCCATTCTCCGCACACTTCAATCGTGCATTACTGACAATCATTTCTGATTCAATCATACCACCCTTTGTTGCAGAACCGAATAGCCGTAAAGGTGGGCAGTAATAAGCAAGTTTCTCGATTTTTTCAGGCACAATTTCTTCGTTGCTACCTTCTATTTCTGATTTCTTTTGTAAAGTTAACCTAAGTTTTTCCTGAATATTTTCCTGAAATTCTGCTAATTTGATTACAAATTCTTCTGATACCTTTTCAGTTAAAGTACCACCCGTAAAAAGTGTATGATAAGTAAAATCGAACAGACTATCAACTTCTAATTTGTTCAAATAATCAGCCATCGTCAGTCTCCGCATTATGCCTGCAATTGAATTGCCAGAAAAAACGGGGACATTCTCAAAATCTTTTTTAAAAGTTAAACTACTCTCGGATTGTTTATAATTTTCTATGTCAAAAACAAACCCTGATTTGCTTAATTCGAGTTGCTTTTGTTCTGCCCAAAGTTCGTTTAATTGTTGTTTTGCTTCTGTATCGTCAAAAAACATATTGTTACTTTCTTTGTCTAAGAGCTCGACTAAAGATTTGCATTGCTTATCAATCTCTTTAATCCGTTTATAATTACTATTTTTATCTTCCCGTGTAATCCTCATTTGCATAATCAAATAATCTGCATTTTCAGGTAAATATTGCAAAAATTCGGCGTCGGAAAACAAATCGAGATATTTTGATAATATTATATCATAATGCCCTATACCGAATCGTTCAGCGTATCTCGTCAAGAAACTTGATATAGACTTTGACCCGCAACTGCTAATAAGAGCTGACTTAAATTCTTTCCAAATATCCTGTTGCCTTTTCAGTCTGTAATCAGGACTGATTTGAGTGTAAAGAATACTTAGTATATCAGTCATTGCAAGTTGCCGGTCTTTTTCACTTGCAAATTTTGAGTTGATAACTTCGCTATTCTGAATTTTCACTTTCTGTTTACGAAGTTCTGATTTGATACCTAAAACAGAGCCGGCACCGGTATAAAGCGGGCTCAGAGCTTTGAAAGTATAATTAATTTTCTGCATTAGAATTATCTCCTATTATATTGATTAAACCGAACCCAAGAGCGTTACGACTCCCAAGCCCGCAATTATTTGCTACATATAAGTAATTAGAATCAGCGTTAATTTTATAACGCCCAGACATCGCTTTAATGACTGAATTTTTATAATTATAAAGATGAAATTTACTGATCACTTCCGATTTGTCGAACTCAGGAATTATCTCAAATTTACCGTTAAGTTCTAAATTGTAAAATGCTTTTGCTTTATTTTTTAAATTATCTTGCAAAATTCTGCTAAAATCTATATCAAAAGCATCTAAAAATTTTTGATAGATTTTACCTGATGTAAGTGTAATCGGCGTTGAACAAACAATAGGTGAAAGCGTGGAAAATGTATGTGATTTTACATTCTCTGTATCAATAATTTCATAATTAATAGATACTATTGTTTTATTGCAAAATCTGAAATATGACCTTTCTTTCAATAATTTCTCGATTGAAAATATTATAGCCGGCATAGGGGATGAAATGTACAAACTGAAATTGCCAAAATATCTCCAATTGTGCTTTAGAGCTTTACGATTTCCAATAAAATGTGAATAACAGAGCGGTTTATAAACCCTTTTTTCCCTTGTGCCTTCGTTATGTAGCCAATTTATATTATCATATTTCGATAATAACGACATAACAAGCCCCTGCAGGTTCTCGAATTGCCTGTAAGGGACATCCATCACCCCTGATGTTTCAAAATCTATTTTAATACGCATTTGTTCACCAGTCTTGTTAACAAAAACAATTGCGGAGTATTCCTGAATTTCGCTAATATTTTATCTTCTTGACTAAATTTTTCAATACCGTAGGTTGTAATTTTTTTGAAATTATCACTTCCCGTCAAAATTTCATCTTTAGTAAAAAATGTTGCAATAGCAGGCATATCAGCCGTCCCGGAGTACCAATTTTGTACTATTCCAATAACATCTTTTAACAGAATTTTATCTATTTCAACATTTCCGTAAGTGTCAGTTATAATTTGTATTTTATTCTTGTCAGTAGTGATTTTGCTCTTAAAAGTTGTATGTTTTTTAGAGCTGAATGTGTAAGCTAAAATGAAAGGTGCATTAGGGGTATTAATAATTATATCCCATATTTCGTCTTTTTTTAAGATTTTCAACTCTGTTTCTGATACAAAATATGAAAAATTACGTAATGAATTAAGTTTTTTTTCTGTTTGTATCATTTCGCCAAGACATTTAAAAGCATCTACGGAGATGTAATCACTTTCAAACTTCAGATATTCAAAATCTGTAAAGTTACCCGAAAGAGCAACTTTTTTCTTAATACCTTTAGTGATTTTTTCACCTGTGAAAGCACAGACGGCATCACAATCTACAATTTTATCGCTATCATAATTGATGTGTTTAGCTATAAATTTAATGTTATTCATAAAATGATAATTTAATTGGTGTAATAATAATATTACAAATGTAATAATAATATTACAAAAGTAATATTATTATTTATATTCTCAAAAAATTATATTATTTTTGTTATATGATTACTATAGAAATATTAAAAAGAATAAGTGAAATTGTAAATATAGAAGCCCTGACTAAAAAATCAGGGCTGAACTCTAATACTATTCGTCAAAAAATAAATAGAGGCACAGAGCTAAATATTAAAGAGTCAATCGGTTTAACTAAAACACTAAAAGAATATTGCAATTTAATTAATCAACCCGACTAACTTTAATTTTTCAGAATTGGCTATATCACCCTACTCCCCTTCCACAATATTAATTTCTTCTTCTGTCAGTTCGTAAAGCTGATAGACGAGCTGGTCAATTTTCCGGTCTGTCATGTCAATTATGGATTTTAGTTCATCTGTTTGTGATTTGTAGCGGTTGAAACGCTCAAACCAGTCTTCTTTTTTCTCGCCGGATAAAGTTATTTTGGCTTTCTTGAGTTCTTGCTCAAAATCTGACCAGGTATGTTTCGACCAGTTTTCAATCTTGGTGCTAAGTTTTTGAATATTAAATTCGGCTTTGAGCAATTCAAGGAATTTATTTTCTTTTTCTTTCAGTTCCTTATTTTTCTCAAGCATAATATCGGCAAGCTCTATGAATGGGAGTTGTGCTTCAGGAGAGATGTTTGGGATAGGTAATTTTCTGAAATCATCAGGATAGAAATAATTTTCCAAACGGTGCTTTCTAATATTATTCAAATATTTTAAAGCGAATTTAGAATTTATTATTGCTAATAGATATTTCAAATCATATTGTTTTGAAATTTCTTCAAGTTCATTTCGCTTTCTATTTCCATTTTTTGTTATTGAATTATTTATACTTAAATTATTTATACCCTCTAAATCGAGATATTTTTTAAATACTACAATTGAATCATTACAAATAATACCTGTGTTATCAAATAAACCTTCTGTTACTCTACCTCTTAATATTTTATCACCCTGATACAATTCTGGAAATGTAGGGCGTCTAAGTTTATTAGGTACTCTATCTGTATTCCATTCAAGAAATTTATATTCATCAATTTTGTATCTTTTAATATTTTTTCCTTCAACATACATTCTTGAATGAATTTCATCTTGAAACTCAGATATTAAATCATCTTTACTAAATTCACCTTTTGACTTTATTTCATCAGCATTAATTACCATACCAACACTAATATAACAAATATTACCAAGCAATTCATTTTTTACATTTATTAATGATTTAGAAAATTCCTTTTTAAAGATTTGAGAACGCAATTCTTCAATATTATGACTTTCAAGTTTTGATAAGTCAATTTTCTTAATTTGATAATTTTCAAATTCAGATTTCCGATAAAACTTTTCTATGATTCCATTTTTGTTAGAATAATCTTTATCAACAATAATTGTAATTGGAACAACTCCGACATTTTGGAAAACTACAAAATCATCATAATAATCAATACTTCTGATTTTGAAATTATTAATAATCCAATCCTGTAATCTAAAAGCAAATTTAGATGTAGTAATTGAATTTGAAGCAATGAAACCAAAACTTCCATTATCTTTCAATAATTTCAAACTCTTTTCAAAAAATGCAGTCATCAAATCCCATTTTTCATAAAGAGTTTCATAATTATTAGTCAACCATTCCCTTTGCTTAATAAATTCTGCATCATCTGTATCAGCCCGAACATACGGTGGATTGCCAATAACTACATCGAAACCTCCGGCACTCATCTGCACAGGAAATTCCTTTTCCCAGTTGAATGCTTTATCTCCGGCAACTGCGGGGTCATCAATTAATGAATTACCACACTTTATATTTTTGCTTAATGAGTTCAGCTTTCTTCCTACCTGTGCGGTACGAAGCCATAATGATAGCTTGGCGATTTCGACGGATTCTTCATTTATATCAACGCCATAAATATTATTTTCAAGAATGTCGTTGGTTATATCTGCAAAAACTAATCCCTCTTCAAATAATGCAGCTCGAAGATTATCTATTTTCTGATGTTCGTAAATTAAAAAATCAAGTGCCTGATTCAGAAATGCACCGGAGCCACACGCAGGGTCGAGTATGGTTATATTCAAAAGCCAGTTCCGGTAATCAGTGACCTTCTTATCGAGTTCGAGAATTGTTTCTCTTTTACGGTTTTTTCTACCCTTTGCATATTCCTCATCTATGATACCAATTTCTTCTCTTTTCTCCAAACAAAGTTTACCAACAGTATTCTCAACTATATATTTTGTAATGTATTTGGGCGTGTAAAAAATCCCATCTTTTTTGCGTTTTGATTTCTGAGTTTCAACTTTTTCACCTCTGATTTCTGCCTGCACATTTTCAATTTCACTTAAAGAATGCTCAAAAATATGCCCAAGAATATTAACATCAACTTCGGTGTCAAAATCGTATTGAGTGAGCTTTAAAGTATGCTCATAAAGAATATTGTCATCAATTGTTATATTGTCGAGAATTTCATCAGGTTCAAAAAGCCCGCCGTTATATGCAAATACTTCATAATTCTTTCCTTTGTAGCCGGTATTCAGGTAATTGAAAAACTTCTTGAATCTGTCATAAAGAGGCATATATTCATCAAGAACATCACGCAGAGTTTCCCACTGATTGATAATTTCACGGATTGAATTTGGTGGGATTAATAATCTGTCTTCTGCAAAAAATATGAACAGGAAGCGGTCAAGAAGCTTTTGTGTCTTTTTGAATAGCAAAAGTTTGTCAATTTCCGGATTCTTGATTACAAGATTTGAAAAAATTGCATTCCGGAATTTTGAATAATCGGCATATAGTTTCTTAGTGATATTTTCTTCCTGCATTAAAGATGATTCTTTCATCTTTAATGGAATGTCATTCAGCAAATTATCTTTTGCCAGACAAAGCCACATCACTGCAAACTGCTCTCTTGTCAATCTGAAAAGGTTAAAGCTGATATGCTCAACCGCATTGCTAATATAAAATCTTAGCTTCTCAAAATTAGAAATAATGACATAATTACACTTTGGATTATGGCTTTTGTAACCAAATGCCTGAGCTTCCACTTTGTCAAGGTCGCTGGTGTCAGTTCCTTTCAGTTCAATCACAGCAACGGCATCATCACCTTTCAGAATAGCACCATCAACCTTTTTGCTGTTGGCAATATTTTTCAGTTCAGTAGTTAAGTTATAGTTCGGATGGGGATTTAATGTATAATCAAAAATATTTACAAATAATTCCCGCAGAAAACCTTCCTGAAACTGCTCTTCTTTAGCTTTTCTGATATTTTCCTGAATTTCCGGATTGTTAAAATAGCTTTGAAACTGTCTGAATTTATCATCTAACAGTTCCTTATTCAATTCATTTACATATTTCTTTTTAACTGACTCTTGGAAAAAACTCATTTACGATTCCTGATATTTATTTGCTTATTCACAAATATTTTGTGGATTTAAGAAGGCTTACTTTTTAAATAAAAGGTTATTCCCTTTATCTGTTAGAACTAGGTCAGTTGGATACTTGTTTCCTGCTTCATCAGACTTAAAATTTTGCTTTATAAATCCATTGCTTAAAAGTGCATTAGTTTGAACTTCATCTAATTCATTCTTCTTTGAGCGATTAAACAACTCAAGCCATGCTTTATAAATATCTTGATTATGCGACATGATTACTCCTATTTTTTTTTGCTTACTAATTGAAATTACGTTAAATCACTTATCTACGAATTCTCAATAAATGACATTACAAAATTACTAAAATCTTACCAATATACAAATATATGTATAGTATAATTCTGCAAAAAGTGTTATTTTTGAGAAAAATTTCTATAAGTTCTACTAAAATTATGCCCAGATACGCTAAATCAAACGAGGAAAGGTGGCTACATCCAAACTACCGCAAAGCATACTGCTTCCGGTATCGTAACGGTATGGTTTATACTTCCGTTAATTCTGTCCGGCAGGCAACAGGATTTGAATGGCATCCACGTAATAAAAAAGTTTGTATGGACATTCTGAATCAAAGATTAAGAGAAACAATTATACCAACTAAGAAAAATGATGTAAAAATGTTATCAGAACTGATTATGCAGTTCCACCGCGACAAAGTAATCAAGCTTAATAAAGCTACTCAATCTCACTATAAAACATTATACAAACAGTATCTTAATTTTGATTTACCACTTACAGATATTCAGGAAATCCGTAACCGGATAATAGATAAAAAGAATTTTTCAACGCAGTCAAATAATACTATCTGGAAAAAAATTCAACGTCTGAAAAAGTTGTTTGAGTATGCTGTAGAGCTTGAATGGATGGAAAAGAATCCAATTCCTAAAGCACTTATTCCGGAGTACAAACATAAGGAAGTTGTTACCTGCACAAAAGAACATATCGAAATACTATTACAGCATTTCAATAATACCGGTCTTCTTTCAATGGCTTATATGCTCGAATTTGCTTTTATTACGGCTTTAAGAATTCAGGAAATATTGAATATAGAATGGGAAGATATAGAAGAAAATATTCTGATAATAAAAGGGAAGGGGGGACGTAAACGAATATTGCCGTTACGTTCATTCCCGCGTGCAAAAGAAATCCTTTTAACACTTAAAGAAGAAGGTTTGCCAAAACCATTTAATTGGAAAAACCAACAAACGCCTGCCAAGAATCTTCGAAATGCTTTGGAGAAATGTAAGGTAAAATATCCGGAAATGACTTGGGAAATTTCTTTTCACGTAATTCGTAAAACTACAATTAATATTTGGAGAAATGCGGGTATTTCCGGAGAAGTAAGAAATCTAATCGCCGGACACTCAAAAGATGTCGAAAAAGGCTTTTATCTGTCTACTCCAGAAATTCAATATTTGGAGAAAGAACTCGAATTATTAAGCAAAATGTAAGCAAAATAAATATCAAAATATCAATAACTAAGAACTATAATCTTTTTGAAACCCCTTGTAATCACACACTATAAAGACATATTCGTTTCCCGCCGAGATCACTGAAACTCCAACATAAACCCTTGACAAGCCCTTGAGAAATCAAGGGCTTGTGTTTTTTTTATAATTTCTCATAACTCATTACAATTCCTTTTTAGCCAGACTGATGATTATTATTCAATTCTGGACTTTTAATATCTAAAGCAATTAAATGATATAATGCTGTAATTTATTGATTAATAACAACATACTGCATATTATAAATGTTATTCGATTATGTGGCACTTTAGTTGTAATAGTATAATTGAATTTTAAATTAACATTTATAATGTATGAATTTGAGCAAAATTAACATAGAGTCAGGAAGATGGGGTTTAATAGCTTCAGGAATACAAAACTTGAATCTGAGAGCCGGTAATGTAAATCGTTTCATATTTATAGCTATTATTTTATTTATTTCAGTAGGAAGTTTTGAAACATTTTCCCAACAAGTTCAGGTTCCGGGAATTTCTGTAAATGTAGCTTCTGATGGTGGAGACACAGACCTGGTCTTAAGTTTGCAAATTCTTGCTGTAATGACCGTTCTGACATTAGCTCCCTCAATTCTTATTATGATGACATGTTTTACACGTATTGTCATAGTCCTTCATTTTTTAAAACAAGCAATGGGAACAACAAATCAGCCGCCAAATCAGCTGGTAACAGGACTGGCTTTGTTTCTTACATTTTTCATAATGCAGCCTGTTTTTAATGAAGCAAATGACAAAGGCATCCAACCATACATGAAAGATGAGATTACGCAGGAGCAGGCTGTGGATAATATTGTGCAGCCATTTAAGCAATTTATGCTAAAGCAGGTGCGGGATGAAGATTTGGGACTATTTGTTAAATTAAGTGGTGGCGGAAAACCTGCAAGTTCGCAGGATGTTTCTATTTGGGCACTGATTCCGGCGTATTCAATAAGTGAAATCAGAGTTGCATTCCAAATTGGATTTATGCTGTTCATACCGTTTTTGGTTTTGGATATGGTTATTGCAAGTACACTAATGTCGCTTGGTATGTTTCTATTGCCTCCCCAGCTTATATCATTACCAATAAAAATACTTCTTTTTATTTTGGTAGATGGTTGGTATCTTATAATTGATTCATTAGTCAAGAGTATAACAAATTAGGGTTTAATAAAAAATGTTAACAGATCAATTCGTAATTCAAATAATCAGAGACGCTTTCTATCATGTAATTTTGTTGGTAGGACCACTTTTGATGGTATCATTGATAATTGGACTTTCAATATCAATATTTCAGGCTGCTACATCTATTTCGGAGCAGACACTGACTTTTGTACCAAAGTTATTAAGTGTTTTTATTGTTATGATTTTAATTCTGCCTTTTATGATGAGCATGATGAAATCATTCACTATAAATATAATGAACTATATCGCAGGAATGTAGCACAAAAATATGGACAGTGCTACTCTGGAAATATTAACATCAAAATTTTTGACCGGTGGATTCATCTTCATCAGAATTCTTGGTATGTTTGCATCTGCTCCGGTATTCAGAAGTACTGCTATAAAAACCAAAGTGAAGATAATGCTTGCGGCGATTTTGGCTATGATTATGACAAATGTATTTGCAGAGAATCAGCCTGCAATCGAATTTGAATTATTCAATGTTACTGTTATAGCATTAAAAGAGTTCTTTTTTGGTGTACTTATAGGATATACTGCCAATTTAGTATTTTTCGCTGCGAGGTTTGCTGGAGGTATAATTGATATGGAGATGGGCTATAATACTTCAACACTTTTTGACATATCGAATGTAAGTCCTACTCTTGTAGGTGAATTTAAAGATTTGATTGCACTTATGTTGTTTTTCCTTATAAATGGACATCATCAATTGATTGAATCTCTATATTTAAGTTTTCAGATTGTGCCGATATCTAAATTCAGCATTAGCGCTGTTACGATTCAATTACTTGTCAAGATGGTAGTAACAGTTTTTATACTGGCTATTAAATTTGCTTCACCTGTTCTGGTAGCTCTTTTCTGCTCAAATTTATCGCTTGCATTATTGGCTCGTGTTGCACCACAGACAAATATATTTATGCTTTCATTTCAGGTGAAAATTGCAGTTGGTCTAACTATGCTTTTCACAATGGTGCCATTGCTTGTATATATTATCAAATGGGCATTACAGAATTTCCAGTCTCAAACTATGGATATAATCTTAACTCTAAACCAATCAGGAGCTGTGTAGATGGCTGAGAATCAAGATGGACAGGAGAAGACGGAGAAAGCCACCACCAAGCGGCTAACAGAAGGTAAAGATAAGGGACAGGTATCCAAAAGTATGGATATTACAACAGCAACAATTTTGCTTATAGGAGGTACGGGAGTCTTTCTTAGTGTAGGTCCATTTGTATCAAGTTATCAGGCATTTTCAAGAGAGATTTTTGGAAATTTAGCTAATGTCAATCTTAATATCAATACAATTCCGAGTGTATTTAATAATGTCATGTTTTTTATGGCAAGTGTAATGATTCCAATAATGGGTTTGGTTGTATTCTTAGCATTATCAGCTGAAATATCTCAGGTAGGGTTTCATGTTGCTAAAAAGAAATTTACCGAAGGGTTGAATTTCAAGAAAATATTTAACCCTTTTCCGGGATTAAAAAGAATTTTCTTTTCAAAACACACAATGGTAGAGTTAGTCAAAAACTTTGCCAAAGTCATTGTTCTTGGGCTTGTTGTTTGGTCTTCCCTTGCAAGTAAAGGACCTCTTTTAGTCGGACTTTTAGAACGACCCTTTTCAGATGTAGGCACTTCAATGGGAGCCTTAGCACTCGAAGTTCTGCTTAAAATGGGAGCTGTTTATATTTTCATTGCCGCTGCAGACTTCTTTTATCAAAAATGGAAGTTTGCAGAAGACATGAAAATGACTAAAACCGAAGTTAAAGAAGAAGGTAAGCAATCTGAAGGTGACCCTAAGGTAAAAGCAAAAATTCGAGGATTGATGCTTTCCCGAATTAGAAAAATCATGTTAAGTAACGTCAAAACCGCTGATGTTGTAATAACCAATCCGACACATTACGCCGTTGCTTTGGCTTATAAGCAGGGACAAATGAATGCCCCTGTTGTTGTAGCCAAAGGTGTTGACTTCCTTGCATTGAAAATCAGAGAAATTGCTCAGCTGAATAATGTTCCGATAGTCGAAGAACCGCCACTTGCCCGAGCACTATACAGCAGTGTGAAAATTGACCAGGAAATACCGGAAAATCTTTTTAAGTCTGTAGCTCAGGTATTGGCTTATATCTATGCACTTCAAAAGAAAATCTATCCATATCACAAAAGAGCTTAGGTATTAAGCGGATTTTCTTAGAATCTCCCATAATGAATTTAAAGAAAAAGTGTAGTAATCCATAATCTGCTCATTTTTATTTTTCAAAATTATGGGCACTCCGTAAAAAAGAGAGCCCAAGAAAATTAAAACTCTCATAAAATCAATATTAGGAGGCAATTCGCCTAATTCTACCGCCAGCTTAATATTATCAATGAAAATATCATTGAAACTTTCAATATTAACATCTTCAATGCCTTCACTATCGGGAAAAGCGAGTACTTTCTCAACTGTAGAAATTGTAGAAAAATCTAATTCATATTCAGACTCTTCCAATGCTGTAAATGCAATGATTTCATACATAATTCTGTTGTTTCCGATTGTCTGATTATCGGCAGTAGAGAGGAATATTGATTCAATTCGTTTCAGACCGCTTGATTTACCATATTTTTTATCAGCCAGGTAAACTGCCTGAATTGTCCATAATTTTATGAAATATATTAGTAAATCAGATTTTTTCTTGAAATAATTGAAAAATGTGCCTTCAGAAATTAGGATATCATCGCATAATTCTTTTACTGAAATTTCATCCAGTTTTTTCACATCAGTTTTTCTTAACATACTTTTCAGCACATCAATTTTTGTTTGCGCTGCTTTTCTTTCACGAAGCGGTGTATTTTCTAATATTTTACTCATTAATTAATTCCTTTAAAATTCAATTCTTACTCCGCCAATTGGAAAGAAACCTAACTGATAAACTTGTTTAACTTCCTGATTGCTGCCGTCCCAGACGCTCATTAGAACGTTTTGCTTTACAAATAAGTTTTCAACTGAAAAATAACTGATAATTGACATATTGTTTAAATTGTGACGAAAATCAATTCTAAGGTCGAAGCGTGAATAATCAGGATTTCGGAGTGAAAATGCCTCACTGTCAATATATCTGGTAGTATTATCCCGCAAAGACCTCTCAACATCTATCGGAGTATATGGCGCCCCACCCGCATGAGTATATCTAACTGCAAATTCAAGAGTGAAAGTCGGAGAAATAACCCATTCGTAACCACCAAGAATATTGAAAATATACTGATTGTCAAAGGCGCCCGACCTCCAGACTCTGTCTGAACCACGATATTCCTGCCTTACATAAGATGCAGTTGCAGTAATGTAATAACCATCAGTGAAATTTTTGATTAATGAAAGCTCAGCACCATAAGTTTTTCCAAGTCCCGCACTTTCAAGAGCATTGCTTGTAAAGACACTGCCGAAATTTGCTCCCGCATTTAAAAATGAGAATGATGTAGCTTCATTGGCATTTACAGGTGCATTGGAAATATCTTTAAAATATCCTTCCACTTTGATAAAGGCATCATCAGCAAGGAGAACTGAATATCCGGCTATATAATGTAGCGACTGCATAAAGTTAAGATTATCACCACTTTCTGTACTCATTGCTGTAATGAGTGGAAGTGACTGGCGATGAACTCCAAAACCCGCATTGAGAGTGCTTATTTCTGATATTTTATAAGCGGCTGATAATCTCGGTTCGAAAGTAGTTTTGCCACTTAGTGATAAATATTGTGTAAGTATGCCGGCATTAATCTGAAACTCTGATGTAAATCTGTGGTTCCAGTTAGCAAACATCATGTATTGAGTTGTATTTCCATCTGATAAAAGATTATAAAAACTACCGTCTGAGCTTGGTGTCAGTCTTTCCTCTGAAAAATCGTAAAATCTGAACCTGCCCTCCAAACCAAATTTGAAAATATTTCTTTTATCAGGCGAATAATTTAATGTGGACTTCAAATTGTAAAATCCTTCAGAATTTCGGGATGTAAACCATGGGTCAAGAGATGATACTACCCCCTCCTGTGAAACTGTTATTGAATCCAGTGCCGTACGGTAATTTGCATAATTAAATCCCAAGAGGGTATTTATATATACTTTTTCAGAAATCAGGTAATTCCAGTTTAAAGCCAGAGCAAGGAAGTCAGTGCCATTTTTAATGTCATTCTCACCTGTTGCGGGGTCATCAGTTTCGGACTCTTTAATATTTATATCGCTTGTTCCCCATAATCCGGTTAGGGAAATCTTATGATTTTGAGACGCAGATAAGTCTGTTTTAAAACTTGCATCCTGATATTTTGGAATTCCGGCGAAACCAAAATCAACACCCATCACTTCAAGAAGCCCAAGAAATGAATATCTGTAACTTGCCAAAAATGAACCTTTCCTGCCCGGCAGAGGACCTTCAGCGCCCAATTCAATACCATTGAATCCGAACTGACCATAGTATTCGTAATTATCACGATTTCCGCTTCTGGTTCTCAAATCAAATACTCCTGACATTCTGTCCTGATACTCAACCGGAAAAGCTCCGGTTAAAAAATCACTATTGTCGAGTATCATTGTATTAATTGCACTTACGGGACCACCTGTTGCACCCTGTGTGGCAAAGTGATTGGGATTTGGTATGTCGAGACCGTCCACCCGCCAAAGCAACTCAGTGGGGGCGCCACCACGAATTATAATGTCATTGCGGCTATCGTTTGCACCAAGCACACCTGCATAGTTTTGTGCCATACGTGCGGGGTCCATCCTGCTTCCCGCAAATCTTTGAGCGTCATCTACTGTGAATTCGGTTGCCGAAATCATTACAGATTCATTAATTGGAACAAAGCTGCTCTTATTTGCTGTTACGATGATTTCTTCCATAAGAACAAATGATTCAATAATATTTGCATTTATTACTGTTTCACGTCCGCTTGTTACAACGATATTCATGATTCTCGGCTCAAATCCCACAGCGCTGATTCTTAAAGTATGCCTGCCAACAGGAACATCTTTAATTAAAAAAGCACCATCTTTTTTAGAGTAAGTGCCTAGTTTAGTATCAAGTATTGCAATAGTAGCACCGGTTACCGGCTGAAGATTTTTTTGATTGAGTACATTTCCTTTAACATTTTGCGAAGGAATTGTTTCTGTTTCAGATTTTGCCGTAAAAAATTGTAAAAGCAAAATCATAATTAGCATTAAAATCAGCAGGAACAAACGCATAAATTAAATCCTTTTTTATATTTTAATAAGGTTTACATTACAAAAGTAGTATAATATAATATTATATACAAATATAATTTTATAGTATACCATAATTTTATTTAAATTTTTAATTATTTTCAAATATTTTCAAATAAATATGAATAAGTTAATTGTTTTTTACTATTTTAGAATTTTATAAATGTCATAATTGAAATATTTGAAACGCAAAGATAAAAAATCACAGGGCGAGAAGATAAAGGCAGATGATTTTTGCTTTTATTATGGAGATACTCAGGCGCTAAAAAATGTAAATATAGTTATTACCGAGAATTCTGTTACAGCACTTATCGGTCCTTCCGGTTGCGGAAAGACTACTTTTTTGCGTGCCATTAACCGTTTGAATGACCATCTTTCAAATATAAAGATTGAGGGTGGGCTTTATCTTGATGGAGTTTCAATATATGATAAATATATAGACCCCGTAATTCTCAGAAAAAAAGTCGGGATGATTTTCCAGAAATCAAATCCATTTCCAAAAACAGTTTATGATAATGTTGCTTTTGGACTGATTATCAATAATCTTGTAAATGACAAAGGCAGACTTGAATTTGAGGTAGAGAAAGCTCTGAAGATGGCTTCATTATGGGATGAAGTAAAAGATAAACTCAAAAGTCCGGCGCTAAGTTTATCCGGTGGCCAGCAACAAAGGCTTTGTATTGCAAGAGCCCTCGCTGTCAAACCTGAAGTGTTACTCCTTGATGAGCCTGCAAGTGCATTAGACCCGGTCTCTACAGCAAAAATCGAAGAATTAATTCATAGTTTAAAAAAAGATTACACAATTATTATAGTAACTCATAATCTTCAGCAAGCTGCAAGAGTAAGCGATTTTACTGCTTTTTTCTATGAAGGTGAACTTATTGAATATGATAGAACCACCAAAATGTTCACAAACCCAACAAACAAACAAACTGAAGATTATGTTACCGGAAGATTTGGTTAAATAACATTTATTTTTTGGAGCAAATACCTATGCTTGATAAAAATTACGAAAAAAGAATTAACAAACTTAGAAAAAGAATTCTGGAAATGGCTAAACTTGCTGAAGAGCAGGTTAAATCAATATTTTTCGCTATTGAAAATAATAATAAGGAAATATCTGATAAAGTAATACTAAATGATGAAATAATTAATGATTACGATATCAAAATTGATAAAACCTGTCAGAAAATATTTGCATTAAATCAGCCTGTGGCAAGTGACCTGAGATTCATTTTATCAACATTTCTGATTAATAATCGCGTCGAATTTATTGGTGATTTGGTTGTAGATATTGCTAAAACATTTCGAAATATTCATTACACAAAGCCAATATTCTTTAGTAAACTTGCATTTAACGACATATTCCGACTTACTTTAAAAATGACTGAAGATGCTTTTAAATCTATATCGGATAATAACTCAAGCCTTGCACAGATAGTTTTAAAGGATGAACTATTACTTAACGAGCTTAATATGAAAAATATTGAACTCATAAAATCAATTCTTAAAGATAATCCTGAGTTTGTTGATGAAGCTTTCGCAATGTTCCAAATTTCAAACTTCTGCGAGCAAATAGGTGATTATGCCGCTTCGATAGCTGAAGATGTTTTCTTTATGGTTGAATCCCAGATGATTCGCCATAATTATGAAAAAATTATTTTCGGAGAAAATTCAGATGATGACGATTGACATATCATCTTTACCGGAATATTTACTAAGCTGAAACCTCATTTTTAGAGACTCTTTGGACAATCATCTCTGATATAGCAGCAATAAGTGCAAGTAGAATAAAAATCTGCCAAAGTTCAGTTCCGGTTCTAATTCTTGAAATTCCGGCAGCAAGCTGCTGAATATTATCTTCTATCTCAATATTTGTTTCTGGTAGTCTTTCTGATAATTCTGATTTGATATTTTCCTTGTTTAATGGTAGCAGAAGCGATTCAGTTTCGTCAATATTTACAGCAATTTGAGCTACATATTTATCGCTTTCGTCCAAAACAAAATAAACTCCGGGAATTATCAAATTCTCAAAAGAAATAACTTTTCCTTGTGGCAGACTTACAGCACTATGGAAAAACTCATTTCCATTCGGGTCAACAATTTTGAAATCTGATGAATTTTGGAATCTGTTAGGAATCCTGAATATTAGTGACTCGCCTGATTTTATATCAACACTTTTATCTTCAGAGGATGTCAGATACAAAACTGAACGATAAATGAGAGTCGGATATATGCCAGTAAGGGGCAGTGTGCTCCAGTCATTTTCCTGTGATACTGCAATATATAAAATTTTGCCATCATTTTTACGGGCTTCACTGAGGAAAGCACCACCGGGCATACTGATTAATGCCAAACCTGATTCAGCAGGCATTGATTTATAAATACGAGGTGATTCGATTTGACTTATACCCGGTTTATCATCAAAAACACCGTCAAAAACCGGATGTGATTTGTCAACGTTCTGAAACTCTGCAGGTTCATTAGCAGAAAAGTTTCGTTTTTTGATTGCACCAATACCAACTTCTTTCAGGAAATAAGATAAATCTTTGAAATCTGTATCTTCATTGGCAAACATCAGTACCGAGCCACCTGCAAAAATATATTGTTTTATTCGGGATAAATTTGCTTTTGAAATATTCCCGTCAGCAATTATTATTGCGTCATAATTTATGAAATCTTCAGATGACAGCTGATTTGAATTCGTAAAGATGAGATTATTAATATTCTCATCTTTATAAAATGTTGACAGTGCAATTCCTAAAAAAGAACCAAAGGTATTATTTCCGCAAATCAAAAGTCTGGGTTTAGGGGGTATATTAAATCCGAAATATCGGTAGTTATCCAGATTCTGAATATCATTTTCGAGTCTGGCAGTTGCTTTTATTGGTCCGCTTTTAGATGGAGCTGCTGCAATCAAAAATGATATAGTTTCACCAGAAGCTATATCTGCACTTCTCTGAGCTACGGGTTTGTTGTCAAATTCCAAACTTACAACAACATCTTTAATCGTATTCTTCGAACCATTTCGAATAAATACTTCAGTTTCTACCTGCTTATCCTGCTCAAATATTGAAGAAATCAGACTGACCGAATCAATTGACAAATTTTGCAAATCAGCTTTGGAATTGAGTCCCACAGGTACAATGACTGCAGATGTAAACACTGATTGGAGTCTTACAGTATCATTATTGATTATATCAAAAATATTACTCTGCGCATCCGAAATAATATATATTTCTTTGTTTAAATTAGAAGCATCTGAAGCAAGAGCGGATGCAAATCGCAGAGATTGATTCAGATTCGCCGGTATATTGGATATTTTAATTGAATTAATCTGCTGTAAAATATAGTCGAAATTACGTGAATAACTTGGAGCAGCATATTTTTCTCCGCTCATTGACAGAACTGCAACTTCATCACCGTCGCTAAAATTCTTAATAATATTTGCGGCAGCTGTTTTAGCTTGATTGAATCTGCTACCGAATTCATCGGAAATATCCATACTGAATGAATTGTCAATAATTATAACTGCAGAAGTTTTGGCGTAGGACTCAAAATAAGGAATCGAACCGGGGATAGTAGGACGTGCAAATGCCAAAACGGCGAAAATTATCAGTAAGGTTCTGAGTATCAAAAGCAAAATTTGTTTAAGTTTCAGCTTTCTGATTTGTGTTTTTTGCAACTCTTTTAAAAATTTTAGCGATGAAAATTCTACAGTTTTTAATTTGCGTAAATTTAATAAATGCAACAATACAGGTATTGCTGCTGCAAATAGGCCAATTAATACTAATGGATTTAAAAAATTCATTATTGAAAATATTTCCGAATTTAAAAATAATTATGACGGATAAACCGTTTATTAATGATAAATATATTTGTAAATCATTAATTGATGAATTATGAAAAAAATAATTATCCTGATAATATCAGCTTTCTTATTACAAACTGTATCATTATTATCACAAAGAGGCGCACCGAGAAGCGGTGTAATGCCCAAAAAAGCTGTTCTCATAGAAGATTTTCTACGTGAACATTTCAGCGTACTACCCGGTGACCAGCTTTACCGTGCTGAAGACTTGTGGACCTCTCTTGGTTCCAAAAAAATGAAATTCAATAACCCTTCTAATTCAAGAGGAAAAGACCTTATTAAATCAATTGTGGTGGAAGATGTTGAAGATTTGGTTGATGGTTACTACAAATTTTCTTACAACAGTAAAAATGAAACAATTAATTCCATGACAATAAGTGCCTCGCTCGAAAAGGGTGATTTTTTTCTTGATAAATTTATTGAGATGCAAGGCAAATATGAGCCTGCAAGGAACACAGGCAAAAATGTTGAATTCTCCGGTTCATACTTTTTTGATGATTTTACAATCAAAGTAACAGAATACAGTAACCCGCAAAAACTGGACATCGTTATTTCCGACAACCCTAATTATAATCGTTTAAGACGCTGAAAAAAAATATGAATGAATCTGAACCCTACGTAAATATAGGAATACAATATTATTTTATTATACTTGATGTGGCTCCATAATGGAAATGCTGTTTTTTTATCTGTTTATGGCACTTATTGTTTCGTTTCTTTGCTCATTATTCGAAG
The DNA here is from genome assembly GCA_019637995.1 of Ignavibacteriota bacterium. NCBI lineage: Bacteria > Pseudomonadati > Ignavibacteriota > Ignavibacteriota bacterium. Next base: position 219,890 of record JAHBUQ010000004.1, on the reverse strand, counting down.
CAATACTTCTAACCGTACCTCCGACTTTTCTCGAATCGGTAAACAGAAAAAGCGGCTACGGAAAAATCATCAGAGAGCTTAAGCTAAATATAGAGAAACCCCTTGCAGCTATACTCACGCTCAATACAATTGCTCATACTGTTGGTGCTGCCGGAGTCGGTGCTGAAGCAGTAAAGATATGGGGTGATCCTGCACTTGCAATTGTTTCTGCAATTATGACTATACTGATTTTAATTGTTACAGAAATTATCCCCAAATCATTGGGTGCTTATTATTGGAAAAATTTACTTCCGTTTGCGACATATATGATTCAGGGTTTTATCTATATTGCATATCCGTTTGTATATTTATCTAAATTATTAACCTCTCTTTTTGTAAAAGATAAAAAAGTTGAACTGATTACACGTGATGAAATTTCTGCAATGACAAGCCTTGCATCTACTTCAAATGTCATTACTGAACGTGAGAAAAATACTATTCATAATATTCTCAACCTTCATTATATTACAGCTGAAGCAGTTATGACACCAAGAAGTGTTATTTTTGCCGCTCCTGAAAATATAAGTATAGATGAGTTTCTAAGCTATAATAATGTCAACTCCTTTACAAGAATTCCGGTATTTGACAAGTCAATTGATATAATAACAGGGTATGTGCATAAAAATGATATTTTGAGTAATCTGAAAGATAACAACAGATTGGAACTACTTTCAAATTTAAAGCGAAAAATGATTACAATATCTGAAGACATGAATATATCTGTTCTATTTGAGAAACTGCTCGACAACAAGGAGCAGATATCACTGGTTGTTGATGAATTTGGTGGAACAGCAGGATTAGTTACTATGGAAGACATAATCGAAACTTTGCTTGGAATCGAAATACTTGATGAGCACGATGTTGATTCAGATATGCAATTACTAGCCCGTAACCGTTATTTGCGAATTAAAAAGCAATAGTATGCTTAATCATTCTCTGTATCGTTTTCCGGTCCGATTAATTCATCGTTTTCGTTAAATCGCCTTACTTTTCGCTTATGATTTGATGAAAAATATTTATTTTCCATTTCATTGACAATTGTCTTTTGCCAAATATACACTCCATCGAAATAAGCTGCCCTGCCAATCATGTGGGCAGCAACCGGCGCAGTGAGAAATAAAAATAAAATTATAACTACCGAACGGGTTATTGTACCGATGTCGCCAAAGAAAATTGATGCTCCAATCAATACAAAACTTACTCCAAAAGTTACTGCTTTTGTTGTTGCAGACATTCTTAAAAAAATATCAGGCATTTTTATTAATCCGATAGCTGATATTAAAATAAAAAGTGAACCAATTAAAAGTGCTATTCCGGCAAATAATTCAACGAAATTAACCATCGCTTGTTCTCCTTTCGAGGTAATAGGCAAAACCAATAGTTGCGATAAAAGATATCAATCCTATAATAATACCGACATCAAGAACAATTTTTGTATTTGTCAAAATTGCATAAGCCGCTATGAATGCTATGGTACTTGTTGAAATTAAGTCAAGAGCTACAACTCTGTCTTCAAATGCAGGACCGTAGATAATTCTGTAGAGTACAATCAGCATAGAAAGACCAATTAAGCCAAGCGAAATATAAACTACAATTTCAAAATAACTCATCTCATAACCTCCAGTAATGGTCTCTCGAAATTTTCCTTCAGGTCTTTTTTTGTAAGTTCAATATCCTCAATATACATTGCATGTATATATAATTTTGTCTTGTCCTCAGATAAATCTATTGATAAAGTGCCGGGTGTCATTGTAATCATATTTGCTAAAATTGTGATTTCAGCATCAGTTTCAGCATCAAGCTCAAGCTCAATAATACCGGGTCTCATGTGGTCTTTTGGAGTCAGAATATCAAAAGCTACAATGAGATTCGCTTTTATGAGCTCTTTTAGAAAAAATAGCACAAAACTTATAATTTTAGGGATTCTTCTAAAATATTTATTTGCTCCAATTGCACTTCTTAAAACATATAAAATTATATATCCGATTACAAATCCCTGCACAAAGTTAATGAAGTCCAAATTACCAGTGAGCAATGCCCATGATAATGCAAGTATCATATTTAAAAGGAAAATATTCATCTGATATCTCCTAATACTGCACGGATATAACTCTCTCTGTCCATTAAAGAATTTGCAGCGTTTTTAGCAATTTCGAATATTGATTCAACGGAAAATCCGATGTACAAAGTAATTGCAGCAAGCATAATTACAGGTATAAACAAAGCTGCTTTTTTCTTAAAAGTCAATTTATGAGAATAATCGCTTTCATCCGGGTTTGGTTTCCAGAATACTTCATTCCAAATCTTTATCATTGAGTATAAAGTCAGAAGTCCCACAAAAAGAGCGACGCCTGCCGTCAAGTAGTCTGATGCATCAAAACTTGCCTTTACTACCATAAACTTAGCCCAGAAGCCCGATAGTGGAGGTATTCCTGCAAGCGACATTGCCGGAATTAAAAACAGTAATGCTATAAATGGATATTTGCTGAAATTCCCGCCTAATTTTTTGAGCTGATATGAGCCACGATATTCATTAATAACTCCGCTTACTAAAAATAGATTGGTTTTTACTATAATATGATGCATAATATAGAAGATTCCGCCTGTGAGGGCAAGAGCTGAATTTAAGCCCAAACCAACAATCATATAGCCAATCTGGCTGATTATATGGAATGACAATATTCTGCGGAAATCATATTGTGCTGCAGCACCAAGCACACCTGTAAGCATTGTCAAGCCACCGATACTAAGTATTATAAATTGTGTAAATTCAGTATTGGTAATAAAAATTAATGTAAAGACGCGATATAGTGAATAGACCCCAACCTTTGTCAAAAGACCTGCAAAGATTGCAGATATGGCAACAGGTGGTGTATGATATGAAGCCGGAAGCCAAAAGAAAAGTGGAAAAATTGCTGATTTAATTCCGAATGCAACAAAGAACAGCATCGAAATAAGTTGAACTAAGTCCTGATTAGCAAGCATCGGAACCTTGATTGCAAGATGCGCCATATTAAGAGTACCGGCAAGTCCATAAAGTACACCTACAGCTGCAAGAAAAAATGAGGACGCTATGAGATTGAGAGTAACATACTTGATTGCTCCTTCCAATTGCTCCTGCTTGCCACCCATGGCAAGAAGAACGAAAGAAGATATTAGCATAACCTCATACCAGACATACAAATTGAACATATCACCTGTAAGGAAAGCGCCATTTACACCCATCAGAAGAAATTGCAGAAGCGGATAATAAAAGTGCTTTTCGTGTTTTTTATCAATTGTTGCAGTTGAATACACAGCAGTTGTAAGTCCAATTATCGCAGTAATTACAACCATTATGCTGCTGAATAAATCAGCTACAACAGTAATGCCAAAAGGTGCTGACCACGAGCCTGAATTCAGTGAAGTAGTGCCGTGCTCATTAATTGAAATGATAATAATTATTGAAACTACCAATGATATAATGCTTCCGATTATATTAATTGTCCTCTGTGCCTGAATTTTATTTCTGAAAGCAAGCATTACCAGTGCAAAAAACAATGGCATTATAATTGGTAAAATCAATATGTTATTTAGTGTCATCATATATTTAGTAATCCAGCCTGTCGGTTGACCTTAGTTTGTTTATATCGTCATCACCTACTTCGATATATGCTTTCTTGAGAAGAACTATAGCAAAAGCCTGCACACCGAAACCAATTACTATTGCAGTCAGTATAAGTGCCTGTGAAACAGGTTCGGCAATTGTAATGGGAGCAATTTCAGCACCCTCCTGAATAAATGCCGCTGAAGCGCGGGTTAATCTTCCGACTGTAAAAATTAATAAATTGGCGGCATGACCAAGAAATATCAAGCCAAAGATTATTTTAACTATACTGCGCCTGAGAATCATATAAAATCCCGCAGTGTAAAGCATTCCGGTAGCAAGTGCAAGTAACAGTATCATCCTTCAACCTCTTCGGAAATTGTAAAAATGATTTTAAGTGATATTCCAAGCACAACAAAATAAACGCCAATATCAAATAAGAATGGAGTACCTAATTTTCCTAAAATCGGAAATTTGTATTCGCCCCATATTCCTGTCATAAAATCATAGCCTAAAACTATTGGAATTATTGATGATAATAAAGCTATTGATAAGCCTAAGATGATAACATTAATCGGCTCATACTTGAATATTCTTTTAGCCAGTCGTATGCCGAATGCAAGTACATAAAGTGAATATGCTATTGCAGCGACCAAACCTCCTACAAATCCGCCACCCGGTTCATTATGACCTCTCAGCAAAACAAAAAACGAGAATAACAGCATTAGTGGAACTATATATCTTACTGCGGTCTGAAGAATTATGGATTTCATTTATTTTTCCTCCTTATTTAATCTAAGAAGGGCATATACACCCAATGCAGCTATTGACAAAACCGTGATTTCACCTAATGTATCTAAAGCACGAAAATCAACCAGAATTACATTTACTATATTTCTGCCTTTAGCTAAAATATAACTGGAATTGGCATAATATGACTTCAGTTCGCTCGGTACCTCTTCATTTAAAACGAGCAATATTACAAGTGTAACCATCACACCCATTGTAATAGAAAGTATAAGGTCTCGTGCCCGCTCGCTTTTCGAAGAGTAGTCAACGAATTTTGGTAGTTTGTACAACACAAGTACAAAAAGTATAACAGTCAGGGTTTCGACTGCGAATTGAGTCATTGCTAAATCCGGGGCACTGAAGATTATAAAGGTAAGCGATACTGCGAACCCAAGCACACCTATTGAAGCGACAGCCGTTAGTCTTCCTTTTGATTTGATAGTTGCTATTGTGGAAATTACCATCAACGCTAAGACTATTAATTCATGCAAGTAATAATCATGCTCAAATTGAATATTGGATAATACTCCTGAATCAATAATTGAAATTCCTGTTAGGGAAATAACCGTAAGCATTATTATAGAAATATAATTACGCTGGTTTCCATTTTGTAGCAATACAGTTGATAATCTTGCAGAATTTTGAAGTAAACTTACTAAATAATCATACCAGACAGATGGCTTTGACGCACTTGGAGTTTTAATAGAAAGTGCGAATTTAATCCATTTCGAACGAGTTAAATATACGGTTGTTCCCAGTACAATTGTCAATAAACTCAGAATCAGTACTGTGTTGAATCCATGCCACAAGGAAAGATGTAAATTAACTGGCAATCCTAGAGCAGAACCGGCTGAACTATTGATTAGTCCTTCGACTGTGAATCCAGGAAGAAGACCGATAATCAAGCCCAATGCAGCAGGAATCATTGCACTTAGCCACATTTCAACAGGCGCTTCGTGTGGTTTACTTCCTTCAGGATGATGAAATTTTCCAATAAAGGGCTTTAATCCGGCAAAACCGGCAGCTGCAAAGTTAAGAATACCAGCAAGAACAGCAAAATAAATCAAATAGGTGCCATATTCCGAATATAAAACACTGTCGTACATTGCTTCCTTGGCAATAAACCCAAATAAAGGCAATATTCCCATCATTGATATTGAAGCCAGAATGCCAATCGAAAATGAAATTTTCATTTTACTGCGCATACCACCTACTTCATCAATATTTCGTGTTCCGGTCTCATGGTCAATAATTCCGGCAAGAAGGAATAGAGCTGCTTTATACAAGCTGTGTGCAAGAAGATACATAGCCATTGCTGCAAGCGCTTTCTCGCCTCCAATACCTATCAGCATTGTCAGAGTACCAAGAACACTCAGAGTTGTATATGCTAAAATTTTCTTTAAATCACTTTGTTTGATAGAGAGTATTATCGCCATTATCATAGTCAGAGCTCCTGCATTCAATAGAGCCGAAGACCATAATTCGCTGCCACTAAGAGAAGGATTCAATCGTGCAAGAAGAAAAATACCGGCTTTTACCATAGTGGCTGAGTGAAGATAAGCACTCACAGGAGTTGGCGCTTCCATTGCATTTGGTAGCCAAAAATGAAACGGAAACTGTGCTGATTTTGTAAATGCACCGGCAAGAATTAATATTACTGATAATTCGTATAAGTCGTGATTTAAAATTATATCTTTATTTTCAACTAATTGACTGATTTGGTAAGTACCTGCGATATTTGCAAGCACGATGAATCCTCCGAGCATTGCCAAACCGCCAAGTGCTGTTACAAGCAATGCCTGAAGTGCGGCATAGCGGGATTTTTCTTTATCATGATTAAATCCAATAAGCAAGAATGAGCTTATTGAGGTTAGTTCCCAAAATACAAAAAGAGCCATGAAATTATCAGATGTAACAACCCCAAGCATCGCCGACATAAAGATTAAAATATAAATATAGAATTTATCTATTTCTTTATAATCAGACATATATTTAGCTGCATAGAAAAATACCGATATACCTATCCCACTTATAATTAATGCAAATAGAAGGGCTAAGCCATCTATACGGAATAATAAATTAATATCCATGGAAGGGAACCAACTGTGGCTTTCGGAGAAAACTTCGCCGGAGCTGACAGCAGGATAGAAATTCATGTAAAAAAGAAATATTCCGAGAGGCACAAGTGAAATCAGATACGGTGCAGTACGCCTCGAAACCTTAAAAAGGAAAGGCACAATTACTGAAACTAAAATTCCTACCGTAACCGCGAAAAACATTTTATATATGATTTTATGAAACTATATGAATTTGTTTAGACGGAAACTGAAGTTATTTATGATAATCGTTAGGTGCGATTTCAATTCTGCTTTCTATAACTTTCAATTATATTAAGCAAATACTCAAAATCTTCAGGAAGCAATTCTTCCGGTCTTCTTGTTAAATATTGACTATACTTTTCAAATTCCGGTGAACTTGCATCAATTTGGATATTATTCAAATAGTCTTTTATAGAATTTGATAGCATTTTTCGCCTTTGACTAAATGCCAGCCTGATGATTTTCATAATCTTTTTATAATCATTTACAGGATTTGGAATATTCTTAAAATCCATTTTTATTACAGATGACATCACATTTGGTGCAGGATAGAAGCAGGCAGGCGGTACATCAAATTCAATTTTGCACGTACCGCTCATCATCATCGCAAGAGTAAGTATTCCGAAATCTTTTGAGCCGCGTTTTGAGGTCAAACGCTTGGCGACTTCCTTTTGAATTGTCATTACAGCAAGTTCAATATTTGGAGTAGCTTCAAATAATTTAAAAAATATTTCAGAAGATAAGTAATATGGAATGTTGCCAATTACTTTAAGATTATTGCCAATACCATAGAAATCGAAATCCCTGAAATCCATTTTCATCAAATTAAACTTTGGATACTTTTCTTTTGGATACTTTTCTGAAAGCTCTAAAAATGCTCTTTCGTCAATTTCAATTGCAGTTAAATTGCAATTGGTTTCCAAAAGTAGTGATGTCAGGGCTCCGGTTCCAGGCCCAATTTCAATTACATACGAATTTTCGTCAGCATTTATAATTTTCACTGTTTTTGCCGCAATATTCCTGTCAATCAGGAAGTTCTGGCCAAGTGATTTATTGGGTTTTATAGATTTCAAATTCATAATCTTAGAGCTTTAAAACCGGCGGCAATTTGATTAAATGAATCCTCAAGTGACTGAGAAAGCACTTTTGTCTCAGCAAGAATAGGCATAAAGTTAGTATCACCATTCCATCTTGGTAAAACATGATAGTGAAGATGACCCGGAACACCTGCTCCTGCTGCTCGTCCAAGATTTGCACCAATATTGAAACCATGCGGTTTATATATATTTTCAAGCACTTTTACAGCTGATGATTGAAGCTGCATAATTTCATTCATTTCATTAGTAGTCAAATCATCAAGATTTCCTGTATGCTTTTTGGGAGAAATCAGCAAATGCCCGTTATTATAAGGATATTTATTCATTATTACAAATGAAGTATTACCAATATGAACGATTAGTGTATCCATACTGACTTCATTAAGCTTAATTGCATTGCAAAAAAAACACACCTCAGAATCTTTTTTTTCGTTTTCCTTGAAAGTTCCAATATACTGAGATCGCCATGGTGACCAAAGTCTTTCCATAAAAAGTCTATATTTAAATTATTAAAAACAATCTTACAAAAGTAATTAAATTTTGATTTAAAATAAAGGGAATTATTTATTTCTTAATCTGACTGACTCTTTTCCTGAATTCTGCAACATATCGCTGATGTTCGGTATATGTCTTGCTGAAATTATGTCTGCGAGTACCATCGCCGACTGTAACCATATAATAATAATCGTGATTCTCGTGATTAAGTGCTGCACGAATTGATTTACTTCCCGGATTATTTATCGGACCCGGAGGCAAACCGGCATTGATGTATGTATTGTAAGGATTATTTATTTTTAAATCGCTATATAAAATTCTTTTCTTTCCATTAAGAAAATATGCTACAGTTGGGTCTGCCTGTAGTAACATTCCTTTGTCGAGACGATTAATGTATAAACCTGCAACTCTAACCCTTTCATCATCTTCGGGAGTTTCAGCTTCCACAATTGATGCGAGGGTAAGTACTTCGTGCTTAGTGAAATTTTTTGAATTAGATGATTGCGACAATATTCTGTCATACATTTTCTTATGATGGTTAAGGAGTTTGTCAATTATTTCTGAGGCGCTACTTTCCATATAAAATTCATAAGTATCAGGAAGAAGATAACCGTCAACATTTTTCGTCGGGATACTGTGCGATTTAAGCAAAGAATCTGACTGAGCAAGTCTTACAAATTCTACTGAATCAACCAAAATCTTATGTTTTAATAGTGAGGCAAAATGCTGATAGCCGATTCCTTCCGGAAATGTAACCTTAGCCACATAAAGATATTCGCCTTTGAACATTGCATCAAGCAATTCCTGTGTTGTCAAATTTTCAGGAAAAAGATATACGCCTGCCTGAATATACTGCTTTTTTATATAAGTCAGATATTTTAGATACAATACATAATATTTTGCCGGCTCTGCAATTCCTTCCTTATTGAGAATTTCGACTACTTTAGCTATACCCGAACCCTTTGGAATATTAATCTTTAAAGGCTGAGTTTTATCAATTTTCTGATTAATAATAAAATTGCCATATAAAGCTGCCGATATGACAGCCAATATGAAAATCAAAGTAAAATATATTAAAAATTTTTTCATATCAATTAATTTGCTTATTTTTGTATATTGCTAATTAGCAATATTGTAAAATTAGTTATTAAAAATAATACAAGTATAAACAATAGGAGACGAAAAATGGCAATTAGAGTGTTTTTTCCGGGCAATAAAAAAGTATATGCAGAACAAAACGGATTTATAATTCAGACAGACCAACCTGTTGGAGGTGGTGGAGATGGCTCTGCACCAGCTCCTTTCGAGCTTTTCTTAGCATCAATAGCTACCTGTGGCGGCATTTATGTCAAAGGGTTCTGTGACAGTCGCGGAATTCCGGCTGATAATATCGAGTTAATTCAAAATCTAAAATACGACCCGATTCAGCAAAAAGTTTCTGAAATAAATATCAAGATTTCAGTACCAAAAGATTTTCCCGAAAAATATTATGATGCTTTGGTTAAATCAGTCAATCAATGTGCTGTCAAAAAGGCAATCTTCGACCCCCCTTCATTTAATGTATATACTGAAGCAAGGGCTGATTGATTTAGTTGTTTTGAATATATCAGGGGCTGTCTTGTAAAAAGAAAGCCCCTTCTATTTGGTTTTAACTGAAATGTACTACTTAATTAAATTTTTTTAAATAATTTTGTATTATAAGAAAAAACTTGATCAATTATAAGTGAAATACTTCGCGAATGCTTCTGTTTGACTTCAAAATCACATAAATGATACTACTTCTCATTTCAATTAATGACTATTTCAATTGTATACAAAATTATTTTATATACACGCCATTAAATGCAAAGCTGAGCATAAGTATTGCTAATGTCATAAATCCGATTATCATTCTTCCGGCTCCTAATGGTGCATTGTCTTCCACCGGAGGATGATGCAATTTGAGAGCGAATTTTGATATTACTGCCCAGAAAAGCCAGCCGGACCAAAATTGAAAAAGAAACGGAACCTTTTCTTTAATAAAATCAAGAGCAGGGAAAATAATTGATTTGAAAGTCAAAAAAATGGTGTTGTCAATATCTTCTAAGAAGAATTCGTGAAGCAATCCCAATACAGACAAAATTCCCATTGTCAGCAACATTCTGAAAATTGTTTTGGATATTATCCTGTGAGCTTTTTCTCCAAACATAGAATATGTAGTATGCCCACCATCGAGCTGCCCCATTGGAAGCATATTCAGCGAAGTTACAAACAGACCAAACCACCCTACATTCAGAAAAGGATAATGATAAATTTCATTCATCGGGGGCAAAAATCCACTTGGGTTTGCAAAGAGTTTTGACAAAATGTAGTAATACAAAGTGTCTCCAAAGTGAAGACCTGTTTCAGGAATTTTTCCTCCTAAATGCCCAACATAGTCAGGATGAATATTGTAAATAAATTCAATTCCCGGAAGTGTCTGAAGTCCGTAAATCAAAAATCCGGTTGCTACAATAAAACCTGCTATTGGACCTGAAACACCTATATCAAATAATGCTCTGCGGCTTGGAATAGGGCTTCGAGTCTTAATCACTGCACCAAGAGTACCGAAATTCAGTGCAATTGTAAACGGAAACGGGATATAGTAGGGGAGAGTAGCATCTACTTTGTGAAATCGTGCTGCAAAATAGTGACCAAATTCATGGGCGCTAAGAAATGTAAGTATTAGTATCGCATAAGTAGTTCCATAATGCCAGTTCGTAATTTCGTAAAAATTTTTATAAGCCCATTGGGTACCTGAAATCATACAAGTAACAAATGTTATGCTAAGAAGTGTAAAAAATATTAGCAGCTGCTTATTCTTTCTGAAAAATCCCGTCTTTGGCTCTGTATATGAGAACTGCATTTAAATTTTCTTTGTTTCAATTATTTCTGAAATTGTATTTTTTCCAACAACTAAAGTTCTGATTGGGAATGGTATTGTTATACCGTTTTCATCAAAAGCAGATTTTATATTCATTATTGAATTGCTGACTGCCTCAAGATATGTCGGTTGATTTATGGATTCTATCCAAAATCGCGTCTTGAAATTTATCGAACTGTCATCAAATTTGGTATAATAAAATTCAACCGGTTCATCTTGAAGTAAACCCGGGACTTTTCTAATTGCATTTAAAGTTATATCTTTTACAAATTGTAAATTTTCTGAATAAGAAATGCCAACTTCAATTACCACCCGTCGTTTTCCGTTTGCTGTAAAGTGCTTAATAATATTCTGAAGTACGAGCCGGCTTGGAATAACAACAAGCTGACCATCGAGATTATTCATCTCTACGGTTCTCATTCCAATTTTTTCTACCCTTCCAAAAACGCCGTTAGTTTCAATCAAGTCGCCAATTTTCACAAGATTTTTCACGGCAATTATTGCACCCGAGAAGATATTTGCAATAATATCCTGAAATGCAAAAGATATACCCAATCCAATAATACCCGCACCGGCTAAAATCTTATTTACAGTACCATCAAGATTAAGGAAACTTAGTGCAACCATCAGCCCAATAATTATTACTACAATGTAAATTACATTTGACATTAAACTATTGGCTGATTTAGCCGTTGAAACCTTATCTAAAATTTTGTTTGACAATTTCCTTGAATATTTTGCTATAAATGTAAAAATAATTAGCGTAATAATAGCAACAACCAGACTTGGCAAAGTCGCAATTATTCCAACATACCATTCATTTAATACATTTAAAATTATATCAATCGGTTTATCAAACAAAACTTACTCTTCAGATTTTTTTATAATTTCCGGTTTCATTTGAGGGAAGAATAACACATCACGAATTGAGGTTTCTCCGGTCATCAGCATCACAAGGCGGTCAATACCGATACCAAGCCCTGCTGTGGGAGGCATACCTATTTCGAGTGCATTCAGAAAATCTTCATCAAGAACCATTGCCTCATCATCACCTGCGGCACGGATTCGTGACTGCTCTTCCAATCTTGCTCTCTGGTCGCGTGCATCATTAAGCTCTGAAAATGAATTTGCAATTTCTCCACCATTTATGAAAAGTTCAAATCTCTCGACTAAGCCCTCTTCAGTGCGGTGTTTTTTAGCAAGTGGCGACATTTCAACCGGATAATCAATCACAAAAGTTGGCTGAATCAGGTGATGCTCAACTTTTTCGGAGAAAATTTCATCAAGAAGTTTCATACTGCTGAATGAATCATCAACATCAATACCCATTGATTTAGCAACTTCTGCAAGCTGGTCGCGGCTCATTCCACGTAAGTTTTTGCCTGTATATTCCTGAAATAAATCGAACATCGAGGCACGTCTGAATGGAGCAGCAAGTGAAATATTTTTTCCTGAGAACTCAATTTCAGTCGTGCCGTTAACTTCCATACATATTGAACTTATGAGATTTTCAGTCATTTCCATCATCCAGTTGTAGTCTTTGTATGCAACATAAATTTCCATTGAAGTAAATTCCGGATTGTGCATCTTGTCCATACCTTCATTACGGAAATTCTTGGAAATTTCATAGACGCCTTCAAAGCCACCGACAATTAGTCTTTTGAGATAAAGTTCATCGGCAATTCTCAAATACAATGGAATATCAAGAGCATTATGATGAGTTACAAATGGTCTTGCAGTTGCACCACCGTAAATCGGCTGCAATACGGGAGTTTCAACTTCAAGCCAGCCGCGTGAATCAAAATAGCGACGCATAGCAGTAATAATTTTTGAACGCTTGATAAAAGTAGTGCGAATCTGCGGGTTAACTATCAAATCTATATAGCGTTTGCGGTATCGTGCTTCTTTGTCGGTGAAAGCATCATGAACAATTTTATTGCCGGCTTCATCAATTTCTTCTTTAGCGACTGGAAGCGGAGTTAATGATTTGCAAAGTAATTCGGCAGATTTTGCATGGACAGAAACTTCACCAGTCTTTGTGCGGAATACAAAGCCCTTCACGCCGATAATATCACCAATATCAAGCAATTTCAGATGTTCGTAAAATTCAGGTAATTCATCTTTCTTTAGGTAAATCTGAATTTTTCCGTCCTGGTCAAGAATATGAAAGAATGATGCTTTACCCATTCTGCGAATAGCAGTAATCCTGCCTGCCACAGCTACTTCTGCAAAATTATCCGGCTCTTCATCTTTGTAATTTCCAAGAATTTCGATACTGTTGTGCGTTTTATCAAAACTATAAGGATATGCATTCAGACCGCTTGATTCCAATATATCAAGTTCCTCAAACCTGCGTCTGCTTTGTTCATTTCTACTTTCTGACATATAGATAAATTATTTATTTTAACAAGTATTATAACAAAATATAAACGAAAATAAACGATTTTATTTTGATGAGTTATATGAATAATTGAGAAATATGTCAAATATTAGAAGTCCAATCCCCCTGCCATCTTTGGCAAAGGGGGGATTTTTCTTGTTCTTAATCCACGAAATCTTATAATCCGTTTAATCGGTGATTCTGACCCCATAGTAAAACTTCCGATGTTTATTACATAATTCAAGTCTTGTCATTTATTTTCTATTCAGTTATATATAACAACTGGCGAGAATAAATACATTTTTCAGAACAATTATTATGAATACGAAGTGATTAAATTATGAAAAACTTAGTTCGTTTGTATCCAAGGATTATATAGTTGTAAATTTTGAATATCTTCAAAATCCTTTGTGTTTCGTGTTACAAGAATCAAATTTTTCACTATAGCTGTTGATGCAATAATTGCATCGGGAGTTTTTATTTTTTTGTTACGTCTGATATTTATAGTTTGACGCACAATATCGTCTGATAAATCCAGAACTGATAAATAATTAAAAAACGACTCTGCATAAATAAGTTCATCATTCGGAAAATTGAATGATAAAGTTTCTATCTTACAAATAACTGACGTGTAAGGGTTTGAACCCATAATTTTATCTATCTTTTCAAGACATTCTACTGGTAATCTTGCTCCCAAATAGTCAGCGATAATATTAGTGTCAATCAAGTAGTCGACCATTCTAATCTCGAATTTTCAACATGGTTATTAAGTTCCTTAGCTGTTTTTTCTGAAATTTTACCCCAAAATATATTGGATGTTTGGATGGGACTTTTTTCACAATAATTTAACTTAATCAAATTTCTCAATTCCATTTCCTTTAATTCATTAATTGCCATGCTATCAATTATTTCGATTGTCAGTGTATTCATAAATATTTACCTTTAATTAAACAACTTAAAGTAAATACGCTTATTATTCTGATATATTTTTTTTTTTGAGAATATTAAGTATTTTTTACTTGTTTTGTAACGTTTTCGATGTTAATGTGTCTATATAATACAGGCTGTTGCCAATTTGTAAAAAAGATTTCTGGAATTGAGACTATGAAAAAGTACTTGATACTCATAATTCTTTTATCAACTTATTATTATTCCTTCTCGGATTGGAAATTAACCGGCTGGCGAAGCGAGCCGGATATTAAGAAAGTTTTCCCTTTAGGAGATACCATAATAATAGTTGATGAGGAACCAAAAATTTCTTTTGACAAAGGAAATACATGGAAACTTTTGTCTGATGGAACTAATAAATATAATATAATTAGTGCATTTGTACTAAATAATACAGTTTACCTTAGCTCAATATCTGTTGGATTAATTTTATCCACAGATTTAGGAAAAACTTGGATGCCCAGAAATAACGGACTACCTATGTATGGAATTTCAGAAATATTTACAGACGGGAACAATCTCTATGGTACAGTTTCGGGTAGCATAGATAGTGGAGTTTATATATCCACAGATTTAGGAAATACTTGGACATTGAAAAACCGCGGACTTCCAAATGGTAGAGACTTGATGATAAATACAATTGCCTTCCTGTTCGTGTGATTGTCCGCCGGATTCAATTATGCAGGATTGGTTTGAAGTAACGGTTACTGAGGGTACTGCTGAATCCCCATGCGGTGAGGATAAATGCGAAGTTAATGCGAATATCAATATACCTGAATTCTATGATTGTTACAGGTCATATTCTCTAAATTCAATACCCGGAAAGACGCTTTTACCTCAAAATGGGATTGTAACAAATTATACATATTCACCATTTAATTGTTTGGAAAAAGGTGAATACCGTGCAGATACTTTGTATTTATATCGTGGCATAAACGATACAACTCCTTGTAGAATAATTAAATCACTCTATTGCAACATCGAACTAAATCCAGAACAGTGTGAAGATGATTGCGATTCTGTAGAATGGGACAAAAGGTCTTTGAATTTAGATATTGATGAATGCCCAAATTGTAAAGTTTTTGCCAGGTATCAAACAAGACAGAATACTTGTAATGATAAACAAGATATTCAAATTGAATACTTCATTTCTTACGGTTACCCGGATTCAACTGCTTGTGATCTATGTACTGTTTCTACTGATGAAATTCAAAAAAGGATATTGTTAAAAGCTATACTTCAAAATAGTATGGGATTTGACCCAGAAGATGCTGATGGTAGTTGTGACTCCACCTGGCGAGTTGTTCAATCATCATGTTGGGCTACATATATTAAGTCGTATGGCATAAACATTATAAGCAATGATACACTTCCGAGACAATATGAAATTACTGTACCCTGCGATAGCTCTGAATGTTGTTATGTAGGATTGGTCGTTTGTAGATTTTCTGATCCACCCAACCCCGATTACATATCTGTTGATACAATTTCAGGTGGAAGTACACTAATTACTGATTGTCAGTTGTCTCAACATTATTTTTTAAGAGGTCCATTTGTTGGTGGTGGAGGCGGAGGCGCCGGCAGCCCGGGTTCAGCATCATTTCATTTCAAACTGGATTCTGCTAACTGTATCAATCGTTGTGACTGGATGTTTGGTATATCCGAAAATTCATATTCCGGGAAACAAGCTACAGAGGATAATATGTATGAAATGAGAAATATCAGTATTTCTGATGATGTTAATTTGATGATGTTCAATTACAGTGATATCATTCATTTTGAAATCATATCCGGAATACCTGATAGTAAAGAGATTAAATTCTCACTTTTCAGCATACAAGGGCAGGAGTTGATAAGTAATACAGATAAATTGAATAAAGGTAAAAATTATTATCAGTTACCTGTTCAAACTTTAATTTCAGGCGTTTATTTCGTAAATATCATGATTGATGGTATTTATCACAAGACAGAAAAAGTAATTATCATTAGGTAAGAAAATATGATAAAATATTTTGTAATAATGCTGATTTTTTCATGTTATACTGCTTCATCCCAGAATATCTGGGATGAAGTATTTTATAAATTTAATGAACTACCAGAATCAATTGAATGTCCTGATAGTAACAACTTTTACGTAGTAACTCATAATACTCTGGATGAGGACCCCATAAAAATTTTCAAAACTTCTGATCAGGGTAAGAATTGGGTTTTACATAGTTCCATTTTTCTAAATAACCATTGGATAGAAACAAATAGTAGCTTCAGTTGTCCTGATAGTAACAACTTTTTTTTAGTACTACGTACAGGACAAAAAAATTCTATTTACATTTCAAATAATAGTGGTTTATCATTTGAAAAACGTGCTTTAGATGATATTGACTATTTTAGGGCTTCAATTTCGATGTATAATGAAAATATTGGAATAGTAAGTAACGGTCAGTTTATTACAAGAAATGGTTGGAAATCATTTGATAATTTAAATGAAATGCCCTATGGTAACGCTTATTCACCAAGATTTATAAATGATTCAATTTGCATTATGGCTTTTTCAGAATTAAAATTAAATCAAAAATATTTTCTTAAAATAAACATCAACACACTAAAATTTGAATTACATTTGATTGATAAACCATTTACAATTAATGATTTTTGTTATTTTTCTGATAGTCTTATGTTTATTTGTGGAAAAAGTGATAATATCAGTGGTGGTTCCGGTCATGATGCCATTTACAAAAGCACAGACGGCGGCAAGAACTGGAGAAGGGTTTTAAATTTATCAACGACGGTTGCCAAACATTTTTATAACAATCCATTTGGATTACAAAGCATTGCATTTAAAGATAGTTTGACCGGAATCTGTGTCGGTCAGTTTGGAAAGATTCTATATACTTATGACGGAGGAGAATCCTGGCAATATGAAAATAAATTACCACCACAATTAGGTGGAGGGGAGAGTAGTCCCCCTACAATGATTGTAAGATATGCCGGGAGTATGCCAATTATAGCAGCTTACAATGGGTATATACACAGATTAAAAGAAGATAACTTAGCTCCGGGTCCCGAACATATTTACACTATAAGTGGCAGAGTTTGGGAAGGTGAAAAGGGTCAGCCGGGCATACCAGTATCAATTGGTTTTAGAGTTACCATGACAGATAGTTTGGGGTATTACAAGTTTACAAAAGTGAAAGCCGGAAATTATATTTTAAGAGCCTTGAACAAACATTATGATGGCGTTAACCAAACATATTTCTACAAACCATTTGATTATGAACCTTTACAATATGATATCGAACTGACAGGCGATACAAGTAGTTTTGATTTTAACGCAATTGACCTTCGCACATTCTATTCAGCAAGTGGTTATGTACTTGATACAGAAGGCAAAGGTATTGCAGATATAACTTTCAAAGTTGCAGATAGTACAGCTGTTTCAGAAAGTAGTGGTAAGTTTCATTTTCCACGAATAGAATCCAGACGACAATATGACTTAACTCCAATTACCGAGGGTTATTCATATTCACCTGCATATCACACAATAAATCTCATCACAGGCGACACAACAGATTTGAAGTTCACGGGTACATCAACCACCAGCGTTTGGGAGAGCGGTGAAGACAGGGGAATCAGGATAAATCCAAATCCTGCAAGAGATTATATTGTAATAGCGTTAGATAGATGGACTCCACTTTCAAAGTGGAGACCATCTGTTCAAGTGCAGATATTTGATATGTTGGGAATTGAGGTAGGACAATCATTCCTGATTGTCAATGATTCGAACAATAATAGTCAATCAGGGATGATTGACCTACTAAAAATTGATGTTTCCCACCTCCCCGCAGGAGTGTATTTCATTCGGATTGGCAATAAGGTAGAAAAGTTTGTGAAAATGTGAGTTAGTAAAATGTTGAATGTTATAGAGTTGAAAGTTAAATCCGTCTTCGCAACAAAGGGCTTCAGCCCTTTGTTGGTATTAAATTCTTTTTGAATCATATTGCTCTTTACTGCTCTGAATTCGTTTGGCTGATATTTTAAAAATAACTTATAAAATTTTTGATACAAAATTACAATTTATCCAATTTTGCAAATTGAAGCATTAGTGATTTAATTCCGATTGAATCAAATTTCACCTGAGCCTTTCTCTGCTGTCCAAAGCCGTCAATGTTGATAATTTGCCCTTTTCCGAAATTAGCATGGTGCACTCTGTCGCCGGGTCTTAGTTCTGTATCGCTTACAGGCATTTGAGAGTATGATTCTTCATGCGGAATTTGGCTATATTCGTTGTAACTTGGTTTTGCTGGTTTTTGAGGAGTTTTCGGTTGTGAACTTGTGAAATTTTGGATATTCAAACCGGTGGATTGCTGCATCGTAGTAAGTTCTCTCGGAATTTCATTCAAAAATTTCGATGGATACTGAACTGAAGTATCTCCGAATCTTGCACGACGAACGGCATAAGTAATAAAAAGTTTTTCCATGGCTCTTGTAACTGCCACATAAAATAAGCGACGCTCTTCCTCCTCTTCTTCTACTGATAATTTATCCCTCTCAAGCGGGAAAAGCCCCTTTTCAAGACCTGAAATGATTACAGTTTTGAATTCCAATCCTTTTGCGGCGTGAATAGTCATAAGAGTAACGGAATTACCCTTTAAGTCTTTCTCATCAATATCCGACACCAACGATATTTGCTGCAAATATTCTGAAATCCCGGCTTCGGGATTATCTTTCAGGAATGTGGAGAAATCCACCAGAAGCTGATTGATATTATTCAACTTGTCGAATGATTCTTCAGAGCCAATTTCAGAATACATTGTCATAATGCCGCAATCATCCAAAAAGTTGCGAATCACAGAATCAGATTTTTCACTTTGTAATTCTTCAGAATATTTACCAACCATATTATAAAATTCAACAGCCGATGTTCCGGCTTTCCCTTTTATTTCAGCTACAGATGTTGCATATCGGCAAGCCTCAAGAAGTGAAATCTGATTAAGTTCTGCGTAAAGACTCAGATGCCTTAGCGAAGTCTGCCCTATTCCGCGAGGTGGCTCATTTACAGCACGCATAAATGCTTCGTTGTCACTTGGATTTATTAGAAGTGTTATATACGCCAGGACATCCTTAATTTCCTTTCTTTTGTAAAATGAAATCCCACCCACAATTATATAAGGAATATTTTTAGCTCGCAGCGAATTTTCGATTGCAAGTGACTGGGCATTTGTCCTGTATAGAACAGCTACATCATTCAATTTCCTTTTTGCGATAGTTTCTGATTGAATAATTGAGCTGATACGAAAAGCTTCTTCACGGTCGTCAGCGCACTGCTTGATATTAATTAGTTCACCGACAGGGTTTTCAGTCCAAAGTTGTTTTTGTAGCTGATTTTTATTTCGTTTAATGATACAGTCTGCGGCTTTAAGAATAGTCTTAGTTGAGCGGTAATTCTGCTCGAGTTTGATTACTTTAGCATAAGGATATGCGTTCTTGAAATCCAGAATATTTGTAATATCAGCTCCCCTCCAGCGATATATACTTTGCGCATCATCACCGACTACACAAATATTCTGATGTGCTGCCCCAAGCAGACTAACAACAATATATTGTGCGCGGTTAGTATCCTGATATTCATCAATTAGTATATATTTAAATAGATTCTGATACTTCTGTAAAATTTCCTTTGACTTGCGAAGAAGTACAATCATATTAATCAGCAAATCATCGAAATCCATAGCATTGCTGTCTTTTAGCTGCTTTTCGTATTCTCTGTATATTGCTGCGATGACTTTTTCATCTGAAGTACTTGCTTTACCGGCAAATTCGGTATAGGTAGTAAGTTTATTCTTTAGATTTGATATTCTTGAGCGGATATTACTTGCAAGCAGCTTTTGGTTCTGTAAATTTAATTTTGCGATGCTCTTTTTGATTAGTGAATTGGAATCATCAGTATCATAAATTGAAAAATCGGGAGTATACCCAATCTGAGTGGCTTCAGAGCGAAGAATACGTGCAAATACAGAATGGAAAGTTCCAGCCCAGATATATCTTGCTTTCTCCCACGATACAAGATTCGAAATACGCTCTTTCATCTCGCTTGCAGCTTTATTTGTAAAGGTGAGTGCAAGAATATTATTGGGCTTGACGCCGCTGAATATAAGATTAGCAATGCGGTGAGTAAGGGCTTTTGTTTTACCACTACCGGCACCTGCTATTATAAGCACCGGACCGTTGAGAGCCTCGACAGCTTCCTTTTGAGCAGGATTCAAATCTTTTAGAATATCGTTTTGATGAGAATTTATATTTTCAAACATTTCTGGTTATCGTAATTTTCAAATCTTTAAAAATACCATTTTTTGGCGAGTTGAGGAAATATTGATAATTCTTTTAATAAAAATCCTCGAAACAGATGATGATATATTAAAAAAATCTCCAATTAATGCATATTCTACTTTCAGAAAATTTATTTCTAATTATTGTTTTGCTTTTTCAAAAAGTGCGGTGAATCTCCGTGCTCACTTAAGCCGATTTCATCGCCCGCGATAGTAATTCGAATTTCCATACAATTGAGACAATCGTCGGCTTCCTCGTCGGTGCAGGGTTTATTTTCATAGAGTTTGTAGTAATCACGGAAACTACCGGGAGTAATATTAGGCATGATAATATTGGCACCGGCTTTTAGAGCCTTTTCCCTCCCGAATTTATCAATTGACTGCATTGCGGTTGAAGCTGCTATATTTATGTCTTTCATCATTATCCGTAAAATAGATATCATTTTAAGTGTAAGGTTAAACCTGTCTTCAAGCGGAATCAGCTCATCCTTTTTTTTAAACAATGGAGTGTCCTGATGCTCAAGATAGGGACCCATCCCGCACATATCAATGTCAAAATTTTTCATAAACAACAAATCATCTGCAAGGTGCTCAAGTGACTGTCCCGGGAGTCCAACGATTACTCCCGTTCCAACCTGATAATTTAATTCTTTAAGAATTTTCAGACATTCCAGCCGTCGGTCGAAATCATGGAGTTTGTCTTTTGGATGAATCTCATAGTACAATTCCTTATTTGAAGATTCAATTCTCAGGAGATATCTTTTTGCTCCTGCCTCAATCCACTTTTTGTAAGTTTCATAAGACTGCTCACCTAATGATAAAGTAATGCCTAATTTCCAGTCGCTCAGAATCATCATTTCTTTAATCAGACTTTCAATTCTGTCAGTATGTTTGGGGTTTTCAAGTTCACCTCCCTGAAGTACTACTGAGCCATAATTATTATCAATGGCAAATTGTACTGACTTGAGAATCTCATCGTCGCTCAAATCATATCGTGTAACATTTCTATTGCCACGTCTGATGCCACAATAGAGACAGTTCTTTGAGCATTTATTCGAAAATTCTATGAGTCCTCTGAAAAAAGTCTTTCTGCCGACATATTTTGATTTGATTTCTGAAGCAAATTTATAGAGCTTATTACGCTCATCAAAATCAGATTTCAGAAGTTCAATTATGTCATATTTATCAAGTTCGTTTTTGCTTAGTATTGCTTCAATAGCCATTGTTTTCAGCGTTTAGAGTAAAAATAAGGTAACGATTTTTTAAACGGCAAATTGTAATCCGTAGTACTTCAAAAAATATATTTATTTACAATCATGAATAAATAATATCACTTCTCGCTGACAATGAGTCCGTCTGTAAGAGTAATCAGCCTGCTTGCGCGATTCATGACTTTGTTGTCGTGAGAAGAAAATATGAAAGTAATATTTTTCTCACGATTCATTTTCTGCATCAAATCAAGCAAATTCTCGCCGGATTTGGAATCGAGATTGGCTGTAGGTTCATCAGCAAGTACGATAAGCGGGTCATTGACTATTGCCCGAGCTACTGCTACTCTTTGTTGCTGTCCGCCGGACATTTCGTTTGGTCTTTTATTTGCAAGCTCGCCTATTCCGAGCTCATTCATTACAGTTAGCGCTTTCTCACGTCTGACGGATTCAGGAATACCTTTCAGCATCATTGTAAATTCAATATTTTCCATAGCTGTTAAAACCGGAATGAGGTTATATGCTTGAAATATAAAACCTAATTTGTTCAATCTCAACTCAGACAGCTCCTCAGTAGTTTTTTTGCTGATTTCTTCACCGTTAAGACTAATTGTTCCTTCTGTAGGCACATCAAGAGTGCCGATAATATTGAGCAGTGTTGTCTTACCGGAACCTGACTCGCCTGCTATAACAAGGAATTCACCTTCATTTATCTTCAGATTTATACCGCGAAGAGCGTTTACTGAAATTTCTCCTGAATTATAAACTTTTTTTACATTTTCAATATTGATTAATTCCATTTTTTTCTCATTTTTAGATTGATTAGACATAACGTATTGCATCTGTTGGTTGTAATTTTATTGCTTTATACGCCGGATAAAGTGCTCCGATAACTGAAGTAACCGGCATTACAAGCATTGAATTTATTATCAGCTTCAAATTAACTGACGGGAAAATTATTGCACTCAAGCCCATACTTTCAAGACTTTCTGAAAAAGCCCTGAGGTCTATGCCTGTATTTGATATTATAAGATATATCGCCATTCCGATAATGAAGCCAAATATACTTCCGATTACACCAATTACCAACGATTCGAGTACAACCATTAAATATATTTTTTTATTCTTCATACCAATCGCCATCAAAACTCCAAATTCCTGTACTCTCTCAAATACAGACATCAGCATAGTATTAATAATTCCAAAAAGTACTGCCAATCCGATTATTATATAAAAAATAATTATCGTGCTTTTGTATGCTTCAATATAGGAAACTATTAATGGCAGTAAATCTCTGTAGCTTAGAATTTCATATTCATCGCCCAAAGAATCAGATAATTGCGTTTTTATTATCTCAATATCTTCTTTAGAATTAGTAACAATTGCAAACTCGTGAAAACTCCCTCCTAATTCAAGGAGATTTTCAGCAAAATCATAAGGAATATAAATATTTGAATTCTCAAAATCTGAGCTACCGGCACGAAAGATTCCTGATACTCTGAAAAGTTCGCTGTTTACATTCCCATCAGAAGAATTTGTAACGGCAACAATTTTTCCACCAACTTCAACTTCGAGCTTTTCCGCCATTTTCTTACCGATGAGAATATCTCTTTTTCCGATTTCAGGATACTTTCCTTCAATAATGGAACTTTTTATGCTTGTTATTTTTGATTCTGCTTCCGGCTCAATTCCAACAAAGGTAGCTCCTGCTGAAGAGTTTGCACTATTTAGCAAACCAAATGCAATTGTCCGTTTGCTATATGTTGCTATATTGGAATTTTGATTTAGAATATCCTCAACGAAATTGGGATCTGGTAAAACTGCTTGGATACTTTTATTTTCATTAAATCCATTTTGATGAATCTGGATATGCGATGTATGCAGATTAATCTGATTATCCAGCATCTGACTTACAATTCCGTTGCCAACACTGTCATTAAGAATTATAGCTACTACGCCTGCTATCACTGATGATATAACAATAAGTGTGCGGCGCCTGTTTCTCCATAAATTTCTTCTTGCAATTGTAAATATCATGTGTATCTTATTCCTTTTAGAGCTGTGAGTTTGCTCAATCTGTATGCAGGATAAATAAAAACTACTACCGCAACCACCAATATAATTATACCTGTATAAATAAAAATATCGCTTGATAACGATGAATGAATTTCAGGCAGAAACCCTAATTCCTGGTAAAGCTCTGTAAATGCTCCGGGCAGAATGATTGGATTATTAACTATGTATAAATTCGCTCCGTATCCTGCAGCAAATCCAAATATTAAACCAATTGCCGTAAGCATCATAGTCTCGATAAATACTGCTGATACTAGAATATAATTTTTTGTTCCAAGAGCTATCATTACACCAAATTCCCGAAATCTCTCTGTAATAGACATCAGTACGGTATTTAATATCCCGAATCCGACTATCATTACAAGTATTCCAACGTAAAAAAACTCTGATATAATTTTCATATCAATAGTTTGCTTCAGGTCAACAAGTATATCGTCCCATGGCAATAAGACTAATCCAAGATGAGCTTTCTTTTCCATAAGTTCATCAAGTTCTTTTTTTACTTCAGGTATATCTTCAATTTTATGAAGGAATAGTGATATAGTATTTATTTTGTTATTCATCGCTAGTAGTTCGTTTGCAGCTGAAATATGCATAAACACAGTCATGCCATCGAGCTCGTTAGAGCCAAATTTAAAAATACCGGAAATAACAAACTTCTGATTACCTGTCGAACCATCAAAAGCCTGCGTAAGAATAACAACAGTATCACCGATTGAAGCACCAAGATTCTTAATCATTCTATCGCCGATTACTATATCATTTATATTTGCATCATTAAGGAATGTACCTTTTCTCAAACGTGAGCCGATATTTGAGTAAAGTAGCTCGCGACTTGGGTCAATTCCGAAAATAGCGGCTCCAAGTGAATTATTTTCATATCCTATTAAGCCAAATGCTGTTATCTTGGGAGAAAATCCTTTAATTTTTGAATTGCCTTGGAGTGTACCAAGCATTTCAAGGTCCATCGAAAATGCTTTGTTTAGCGTAGGATTGTCTTGATAACCATCTTTCTGAATCTGCATATATCCGGTGAATAATTCAAGTGTATTTTTGATATTCATATCAAAAGTACCTTTTTGTATACCTTTCATCAATGTGATAAAAAAAGCGGCAAATATTACTGCTAAAATAGTTAAAATTGACCTTCTCCAATTTCTCCAGATATTTCGCCATGCAATTTTCAATATTAGAAACATAATTTACCTGATTATATATTATTTTTCAAGTTCCCTGAATGAGAAAATTCTGTCCGGAATTGCTTTGTCCAGCTTTACGTCATCATAAATAAATTCAGTTTTGTGACCCTTTTTCTTTTCGTTTGTAATAATCCACTTACTTGGAATCATTCTCCCGTCAATATTTTTTATTTCACCAAATTTCATTGACCTTATAAGTTCCCCGTTTTCTTCATAATATTGAACCAAAGCAGGATTAAAATCAGATTGTCTGACCCAGTAATATATTCTTCCCCAAACAACAGGCGCATCGGGCTTTGGCTTGAGTTCTATCTTCCAGCATAGCTCAGTGCCGATTTTCTCATCAAAAAGGTATTTTAAATCATAATCATCATAAAGTGAGGACTCTCTTACCAAATCATCATTTGTCAGGTCAGAACCATTCCATGATTGCAGCATCATCGAAGGTGGCAGTTTCATAGTTGTTTCTGTTGAACGCAAATAAGTCCAAAGCTCCTTGCCAATTTTAAGAGTTTTGTTTCCGGCTTCTTTTGCAGGTGATGTAATGATGACAAGAGCTTTATCATTACCTTTGTTATAGCTTTCCATTTTGAGAGTTCTTGTATAATCGGGAGTTGTTACTATCATAGTGAACTTACCCTGCGAAGTCTCGCCCTTAAATTTATTCTCTGCCTGCTTGAGAATTTCATAGACATCAGCGGCACTCATAGCCATCACTGAACTCATAAAAATAATACTCGATAATAATATACTTTTCATTTTACTTTATTAAAAATTGATTATTTAAAAATTAGTTAATATTATGAATTCTTAGCTCCTTGCTGATTCTTTCCTTTACTTTCTCTCCAAACTTGTCATATTCTTCAATAAATATTAATAATGCCTGCTTAATATAGCAAACTCTGTTATAAAGATCTTTTAGTTCGGGATTGCTGTCATAATCAGGATAATTTTCGCTTATCATCAAGCATGCTTTAGAGAATTTTTCGCTTAGCATTGAGATTTTGATTACGCCCGGCTTGATAAGAGTTTGCAGAAAGTCAATGCTAACTGTATAGAAGTCTTCTCTCGGAAAATCAGACATATATACCTTTTTGAATACCTCCATATAAGCACCTGTTTGGGCAGTAGTACTTACAGCAGGTTTCGATACCTGAAGTCTGGCAGAAATATCTTTAAGTGATACAGGCTGGGTCTTTGATAGTAAAAGCCCGAAAATCCTGCCATACAGATTCTTGCCACCCATCTGCTCATAGAAATTGCCAAATTCTCCAATAAGATAGTCTTCCACGCTACTTATGACTTCATTGGCTTTATCCTTTTTTTCCTTTATCATAGTTTTTCTCAGTTTGTATCGTTAACAATATTATTAACGATAATTATTTTAAAATGTTTCAAAAGAAAATTTCGACAAAAGGATAATTTTTCTATAATCATTTGGACTTTCAATTATTGATATGCCTAATGTTCTGTGGTTAGGTATTCGTACGGTTTTTCTGAGCACTTCACTATCAACCAAGCACAAAGCTCCAAGTTTGCACGTTACTCCGCATAACGCAAAACCAGTGTTGGGCAAAGTAATATACTATATTTTGCGTCCAATGTAAAAAACATAACCATAGTAATCCTTATACTTAGAATATAATTGTGCCTCATGGATTTGAATTGCAATTAAGTCCTCAACAGCTTTATTCCCTTTATATTTTTTCAAAAACAGCTCTTGCGTTTTGACCTGAGGAACATAATAATTGTCTGTCCAGCAATTTTCTTTAAGTATAAATGTTGCTACCGGAATAAAATCTGCTTCTTGAAGTTGACCCACTTTATTTGGGATTGTATCAATTTCAGGATAAGCATCCATCCAAAATTCTTCAATTTCTTTGGGTCTCTCGGTTGTAAACCACGAAGCTTCAGTAATGGCAATATATCCACCTTTTTTTAAGAATTTATACCATTCTTTTAGACCTCTTTTAAAGCCAATGTTATAAATTGCACCTTCTGACCAAATAAGGTCTAACTCTTCATTATTAAATGTAAGTTTATCCATTGACCCCACAATTCCTTTAACTCTGTTTTGCAAATTGTGATTTGAAGCATTTTCATTCAACTTTTCAATAAAGTCTGGGAACAGGTCAATGCCACCAATATTACCTTTGGAGTTTTGGGCAAGAGTTATAGTTTGACCTCCTGTCCCACATCCAATATCTGCTATTTGTGAGTCATCTTTAAGATTGTCTATAAAACTTAAAGCTTTAAGAGTTGTTTCCTGACTGCCGGGTCCTTGTCTTTCTAATTCAAGGAAATATTCACAAATTAAATTGATGTCAAATTCGTGAATTGATTTGTTTTCATTTTCCATTTTTTGTACTTTTTTTTACTTTATTCTAAATATTTTTCCTAACGTTTTGCCGCTTTGCGAAGGCGGGATCAAATAACTTTTCTTTCCGTTTAGCACAATGTTCCTTAATAGCACAGACCTTCGATTTAACACTGAAACCCGCTATTTCTTATACACGCTGTTGAGCGTTGGCATTTCTATTCGTTTAATGTGTTTTCTAATGTCGTTTTAAATTCGTTTTCGTTGTTGTAATTGTAGAACGGAACGGCTGTTATCAAATATGTGTCCGTGTGGATTTCGATAGTCTTATGTTCAGTTCTGATTTCTTTCAAAAAGTCTTCTTTCCATTTGTCGTGGCCTAACAAATGATTTCCTTTCGGCTCAATGAAAACCTGAAAAGTTATTTGTTCACCGTCACGCTGTTTGCAGAAAAGTAAAAAGTCGGGTTCAAAGGCTCGTCCGAGTTTGTCGAAGATTTTAATTTCTCTTTCATTTCGGAATAAGTAAATGTTTTCAAACTTCTGATTCAGTCCTTCAAATCTTCTGGCAAACAGTTCTACAAATTTCTTTTCTTCACTTGTTCCATAGTTGGCGTTGTAAACATACCAAGGTTCGTTGGCTACCAATGCTTCCTGTCCGTCTGCTCGTTCGCTGTCTTTGTAAACCTTGATTTCTTTATCTTTGAAAACTTTGTGAATAGGTTCTTTGATATAGTCTGAACCTTCGTATTCTGTCGAGTTGTTCTTTATGTCTGCTTCAATGTTTTGCAAAAGTCCGTTGAGTGCTTGCAAGTAGTCGAAATGGTTAATCTCTTTCAGTCTGTTAGCCGGTCCGCTAAATGTGATTTCTAAACCTGCTAAAAAGTCTGTGCTGTCAATGAAATTTGAAAGCGAACCAACGCTTGGGAAGTACTGTGACAAGCTGACGAAATAGAAAAACGGGTTTTGGCTTAATGCAAAACGGATGGTATGTTTTGGAAGTTCAGTCAATTTTACGTCCTTGGATTTTATTATTTCGTATTCGGCAGGTGGATTTTCCATCTCAAAACCCATTGCTAAAGACATTCTGCCAACTCCCGAAGATAAAGTGTGTCGGTAGTTGGCTTTCTTAACTCCTAAATCAGCAAATGATTTTATGTTATCAAAACTCTTAGGAATTTTCTTGTTGAAAACAACGTGACCGTCAAGATAAAAATCAGATTGCTTAAAGTCTAATTTCAAAGACAGTTGTTTGGTTACAAGGTTTTCGTCATCTTCATAAATACCTGAATCAACAAGTGCTTTCTTCAACTCTGATATATAACGACTATCTTCTTTGGTATGGTAATACAATTCTTCCAAAGTTTTCAGGTCATTAGAAATATCATCGTCAAATTTACGGATGTACTTGTCCTGTCCTTGTTCTAATGCAAAAGGAAAGTATCTCGCACCACGACCAATTAACTGGGCTTCTGAAAGTGTGGTTTTGCCCACAGTATTATTAGTGCCACCTGTATTTTGTCCTTCATACAATCTGACAATGTCAAATAAATTCAAAACGTCCCAACCTTCGTTCAGCTTTTGAACGGCAAAAACGGCACGGATTGGGTTGTTTTCATCTTCTAATGTATTGAGCAATATTTGGTTTTGCTCGGCTTCTGCGTCATTGTTGGCACTTAGGCAATTTTCAAATCTGAAATTGGATTGAATGCGTTTTACTATTTCGTTGGCTGAAATGCCTTTGGTTTCAAAAAATCGGAAAGCCTTTTGAACAATTGCAACAGTAGAAGTTTTTTGAATTTTCTCTACCATTGCCACCGAAAAATCATCAATCAGTTTGTGGAAGTTCTCTTTGTTCTGCTCTGATTCCTTGATTGTCTTTTTGGCTTTAAACAGAATTACAGGCTTCAAATTGATATTGTTTGAAGTTGCCAATTCCTGACGATACAAATTCAAAATCAACGCCTGAATGATTCTTTCTTGCTCGTCATATAATGAACGAATTAGGTTGATTTCTTTAGAATACTTGTCTTTACGAAACTCGGCAAGGTCGTATTTGAAAATTACCTTGTCTTGATAGTGTTTTACCAATTCCGCTGTTTCGGTGTCAATAGTTGCCGTAAACTCCAACAAGATATTATCAAAATTGGAATCGTGAATTTTCTTTACGGTGTCTTCCCAACTACCTAACATATTGCCCGATTTTGTTCCTGCTACCAAGTGGTGAGCTTCGTCAGCAATCAAAACCAATTTCTTGTCCTTAAAATCTTCGTAGGTTAGGCTGTTTTCTTTTGTGTTGTTCAGGTCAATATGAAGCTGTTGAATGGTGGTAAACTTCAAATTGATGTTCTGATTGTCGGCTTCTTCAAAGTTGTCAATCTCTTTGATTAGCACTTCTTTTCCGTCAATTACAATTTTGTCGTTGAACAAGTATTTTGAAGCCTGTGGATTGAGAAAATTGTCTTTGGTTTTCTGAATGATATTGTTGCTGTTTACAAAAAACAAAAAGTTGCGATAGCCTTTTTGGTAAAGGTGCAACATCAAACCTGCCATTATCAAAGTCTTTCCACTTCCTGTTGCCATGTTGTAAAGCAGGTGAAACGGTCTTTTGGGTTTGCCTTCAAAATCTTCCGAATCGCAAAGGATGAAACGCTGAAACGCTTCAATCTGATAAGGTCGTTGACCAAAACCAGGCTTTAAATTGTCGGTGATGTGATTAGGAACGGTAACTTGTGCTATGGCTCTTTTACCAAATTCCTGCAACAATATGTCATACAAAAACGCCATTATTCTAATTCTTTATTTTTAGGAGGTAAAGTATTTTTAGCATTCAATTTAGTTACTACTTTTTTACCTGTTTTATCTTCGATTTCCTTTCTAGTGTTTCCTGCTATAGTGCCTCCTTGATTGGCAATTTTTTTATTCTCAGCAAAAGTTTTTGGTTTTTTTTCTTTGCTGATTTCTGTGGTGGTAGCTTCTGCCAACATATTGAGTACCAATTCTAGGTTGGTCATATTGTCTCTCAGATTTTCCTTTTTTAGATTTTTGAAGTTCTTATATTGTCTAACAGAAAATCCACTCCAAGCTTTAGTAATTTCATCGGTAAGTATGGCATATTCCTGACCTTTTTTTACACCTCTGCTATCCCATTCGTCTGTAAGCTCTTTGCGGACTTCTATGCTTTTCAGCCGTTGATTTATCCACTCTTTGCTATATCCTTTTTTTAGATACGTTTCCATCAATCGTTCTATGCCTATCTCGGGATCTTCTATTTCGTCTATACGTTCGCGGGCTACCTTGGCTATCCATAGCTTGAAGGGTTCGGCTTTGGGAGAAGGAATAGATTGTATCAATCGAAATATGGTTTCTGTATCAGCTACATCTGTCATATATTTTTTACCATCGGCAGCCATTAATTTCAGTTTGTCACATTTTGTGACAATCTCACTTCCTTCCTTTTTAAGTCGGCTTTTTAATGTAGTCCAATAGCTTTGTGCTTTCTTATAATCTGTTTGTTCTGTGAGAACAGCAACTATATCTATGACTGAAAAATACCACTTCTCAACATCTTCATTCCAAATAGAACGGACTTTTATGTCTTGAAATATCCTGATTGAAGTTTTATTCTCCATTTCCTTACTTCTTAATTTGGTAAAAATCTTTGGTTACTTTCTTTTCGTCTTCGGTGCAAGCAAAATCTGCATCATTGAGCGAAGAAAGATTTACATACAGTTGGTTTTTGTCCAATAGTTCGCAAAGGTGTTGTTTCTGCTCGGCAAGGCTCAGGGCTTTAAATTCTTCCAAATGCTCATCTTGCTTTTTAATGTCCACATTGTAATTCAGGAAACTTTTGGCTTTCATCTGCTCCCAAATCTCCAAAAGGTGGGTAGCTGAGCTTGCCGAAGCTATCTGCTCTATAAAAGTTTGGTTGTATTTTTTGAGTTCGAGATAAACGAAAGAATCATTTCCATTTTTCTCAATAACTTTCTGAACACGTTTGGAAGTAACAGACTTAACGTAGTCCATTTGCTCACACAAAATGAATTTACGATTGCCACCATCTTCTTTATTGAGCTCCAAAATTGCTTGTGCAGTAGTCCCGCTACCTGCAAAGAAGTCTAATATAATATCTTCTTTGTTGGAACCAATTTGTGCAATATGCTTTATAAGTTTACTTGGTTTTGCAAAAGAGAATGCAGCATTTGTTCCGAAAAAATTCTCAATTTCTTTTGAGGCTTCATCATTTGTAGCAATGTTGTCTAACCAAGTATTCGGAATTTGTCCCTCAAGTTCTGAAAGAAAAATCTTAATTCTTGGCATCCCTTCTCCATCTCTTGGAATTACAAGTCTATTTTCTTTTACATACCTATCGAATGTTTCTTGAGAGCAACTCCATTTGGCTGTTATTTCTCTACCATTTGGCATTTTTAAAGCGTATTCTTTATTACTAGAATTAGCCGGTCTTGCTAAAGGACCTGTTTGATAAACACCGCGTTTGTCATTATCAGGATTTGAGAATGTCTTTTTTATAAATTCTTCTGAGTAGGGTATTTTATTCACAACTAATTTATTCTTGTTCTTAGCCACACATATAATAAAGTCGTGAACTGGGGCAATATGCTTTGCAAGGTTTGCTTGTGTTTTTCTTCTACGCCAAACGAAGTTTGTTACGAAATTATCTCTTCCAAAAACTTCATCTAATAGAACCTTTAAATATGCTTGTTCACTGTCATCGCAACTTATAAATACTATTCCATCATTACTTAAAAGGTCTCTTGCTGTTTCAATCCTGTTTTTAATAAATGTCAACCAAGTTGAATGATTGAAACTGTCATTGTACTTAAACCCATCATTACCTGTATTATATGGCGGGTCTATGTAAATCAGTTTTACTTTACCTGCAAATTCTTCTTTCAGCGTATGCAATGCCAAAAGGTTGTTGCCTTTTATAATCAGGTTGTCGGTTATTGTGCCGTTCTCGTTTCGGTTAAAAAACTCCCCCCGCCCCCTCAAAGAGGGGGAATTTACAAGTGGTTTTTCACCGTCTTTGTCTATGCGTTTTGCATTGGTCAAAACTTTTGGCTCTAAAAGCTGTGTAATTTCGTCTTGTGCTAAAATTTCATTGAAGAAAATTTCTTCTCGTTTGTCTTCTTCACGGCTTTGTCCGCCTTCCAAAATGCAGTCTTTAAATGGCCATACCAAAGCCACTTCGTTGCGTTGTTTTAGGTATTTGCCGTCAATGGTCAGTCCTACTTTGTTTTTGTATTGGGTGTAGCTGTCGTTCAGATAGTTTTTCTGCTCCAAAAACTGCACAAACAAATTTTGGTTAAAAACCAACGTGCCTTTCACGTTAACAAAAAACTTCTCTTTCAGGTCTGCATTGTCGAGCAACAGTCCAATTAACTCTTCATCAAAATTCTGTGCTTTGTTCAGAACCACCCATTTTTTCAGTTCTCCGTTGTCTGTCACGAAGTTGGGTTCTTTCTTGAGTTGTTGCTCTAATGTTGTATATAATTTCATTACTTCTTGTCTGTTTTTTTATTGGTGTAATGGATTTCGCCTTCGGCTCAATTCATTTATCTTCTTTCAAATTATTCAATCGTCAAATTTACTTTTTATTGTCGGTTCGTTTGTCCGAGCGTAGGCTATAACATTAAATAACACGCCATTTCATCTTTTTGTCAATTTAAATGCGTTTATCAGAATTAATCTTTAATATCACTTATCTACATCCTCTCAATAAATGATTTACAAAAATATAAAAGATTGAACTTATTACAAAATAATTTTTCATTATTAGTAATTATAGGAAATACTCAATTCATAGATTATTAATAGTAAAACAAATGAATAAAACTTTTTTATTCAAAATCAGCGTTCAAAAAAATATTTTATGTTTTCAAAGATATAAGTAATTAAAAACAAGAGTTTACAACATTTTATCTTATAAAACTTCTGATAAAAATTGTTTATACCATAAATTATTCATACATTTGTAATATTTTTTTTAATGATTTTTACTACAAACATGAAAAGAGCAGTCATAATATATTTGTTCGTAATTTCAGCGACATTTACTTCATTTGCACAAGAAGCTATAAGAATAATTGATTATGATTATTCGAAGTATCCGGAAATCGAAAACTTAGTATTTGTATTTGATAATAATGGTAATCCCGTACTTAATCTTAATACAGGCAATTTCAATATCAGGGATAATGGCGTAACCCAAGCGAATTTGAAATCCATTACCTGCGACCAGTCACAAGTATCAGAAAATGTTTCCTACACAATAGTTTATGATTTGGGGCTTGATAATTATTATCACAATCCTACAAATTTTTCTCTTGGAAGGCAGACTGCAAATAGACTAATTAACCTAATCAATACCGATGAATCCGAAATTTCACTGACTTCTTATGATTACAGAAGTTTTCTAAATCGTGAGTTTACAAGTTCTAAAGCTGACCTGTTGGCTGAAGTAGCTGCATTTCAATATGCTCCGGGTTCATTATTCGAAGCGGCGTTTATAGATGAGCCTGCAGGCGCATTCAAAATTAACTCAAGAGCTGAAAATGATGCAAAATCAATTATATTAATTACCGATGGTGGCGGAAAATATGATTTCCCTGCGATATCAGCTGCCTTAGCCGCATCAGGAGCAAAACTTTTTGTGATTTCACTTCGTAAAGAACCTCAGACTTCAGTTAAAGAACTTTGCTCAAGCTCAGGAGGTATGTGGTTTGAGCTTTCAAGTCAGCAGAAAGTAAATTCTGTAGTATATTCAGTATTAGCTATGAGTAAGGGATATAAGCCATGTAAGCTGAACTGGACAATGGATTATTCCTGCGAGGATAACCATAATATTGAAATAATTGTTCCTTCCAGAAGCGTAAGAGATGAATTTAAATTTGAATTTAATAATTTTGAAAAGTCAATTATTTTAAGCGACCCGGAATTTTTAGCTTTCAGCTCTGTGGATGTCGGCACTAAGAAATCTCTAAGCGTTACTCTGACAGCTAAGAATCGCGATATTTTGATACAGGAATTGAGAGTAAAAGAACCATTTAAAATTATTAATGGAAATGTTAATAATTATTTGCTACTTGAAGATGAATTTATAAGTGTAACGATAGAATATACTCCCGAGCAGGAAGCGATTGTATTTTCACCACTTGAAATAGTTTCAGACGCCTGCATGACTATGCCGATATATATGACCGGTGGCTTTCCTAATACCAAGCCGACTGAAAAAACTATAAAAATTGTTCATCCAAATGGTGGTGAATATCTTATAATTGGCGATACATCATTTGTAGAATGGCTTGGACTTCTTCCACTTGATGTTATTCAGCTTGAATATTCAACTGATAACGGCAGAACCTGGCTTCCGCTTGCAATTAATGTTGACGGTCTGAAAAGGGACTGGATTGTACCTGATACTCCAAGTGATTCATGCCTTGTTAAGATTATCCAGCTTTGGCCCAACAATGTCGGCTTTACTCTCAAACTTCCCCACAAGGGCGCTGTAAATTCTGCTTTTTTTAATCCCGATGGTGATTTGGTATTAACAGCAAGCAGTGATACAACTGCAGCAGTCTGGATTGCAAATACCGGGGTCAAGAAATTTAATCTTCAGAAACACAACAAACCAATACAATGGGCTGTTTTTGACCCTTTGAATGAATTTATTGCCACCGGCTCTATGGATTCTACTGTTATGATTTGGAGTCAGGAAGATGGCTCTCTGGTGCATGTAATTGAAGGTCATTCAACAATTGTTGAAAGTGTAAATTTCAGTAATTCAGGTCAGTATTTGGTTTCATCAGATTTCAAAGGATATTCAATAGTTCGTGACCGCAGCTGGAATATTTTGAAAACTATCAAGGCTAATGAAGACGGACCTTCATGGTACACAGAATTTCATCCCCTTGATGAAGATTATATTCTGTCTGCAAATGGTGACGGTATGGCTAAAGAATGGAACTGGAGACAGTATTCTGCCGGCTCTCAGCCTACAAAAGTTTTTGAGACTAAAAGCATAATGTGCAAGCACGCCACATACAGTACGAACGGTTCGAAAGTAGCAGCCACAACAAGCTCGGGAAATCCGAAAAAACTTTATGTCTGGGACGTAAATGATACGGAAAATTATCTTTATGAAATTTCTCACAATCTTGATACAAATGATAATAATTCAATTAATTACTCCTCATTTTTCTATCATCCTGATTTAGGTAAAGAGGTATTACTTACAACAAGTACTGACGAAACTGCACGCCTATGGGATGCGGCTGACGGCACTCCAACCAGAATTAATGACTTCATAACTGATAACATTTTCCGTTATGAACATACTAATTCAGTAACCACGGGTGTTTTTGACCGTTTCGGGTCAAGATTACTTACTGCAAGCTGGGATTCAACTGCAAAAATCTGGAACTTGAATCAGAAGGAATTGCAACAGGATATTTCAGATTCTGTATTTACAATCGCTTATGCTCGTGGCAAAGGAATGACAGTTGATATGGGTACAGTTTATCTTGGAGAGTTGAAGGACTCAATAGTCAGAGCCGTATTTGTCAATGAATCCAAATTTGCTTACAATATAAGAGGATATAAGTTTTCGGGAACAGATGCGGGTGATTTTGAAATTTTGACAGATTTAAAATTTCCTATGTTAATAAATGCAAATGACAGCCTTCCACTTGAAATCAGATATTTTCCTAAGCAGACAGGATTTAGTACTGCCGAACTTGAGTTTGAGCTTCCTGCCGGTGTTGTCGTTAAATCAAGTGTGAGCGGCTTATGCGACTTAACTTCGATTAAACTTAATTATCCGATTGTGGATTTTGGTAAAGTTGAAGTCGGTAGCTTCAAGGACAGTACATTTACTTTAATAATGACAAATGAATCTGGTGCTGCTGTAGAAATTGATGAGATAAATGTAATAGGTTCATATAAAACTGAATTTACTTCAAACCAAAATGTTGGAACAATTCTTCAAAACGGTGAATCAATACCTGTTACTTTAAGATTTCTGCCTGAATATATGGGTAGAAAAAATGCACAATATTCTGTAAATTATAAGGGTAAAGGCTCGCCAAGACTGGTCAATATGTTTGGCGAAGGAACTGATGCCCGAAGTGATTCACTCATGATTTATGTCAAATCGGTAGAAGCATATCCGGGTGATATTATACAAGTTCCGATTTATGTAGGAGCAGTTGGTTCGCTTGGAATTTCAGATTTTATCAATGGATTTTCTACAAATATGAGGTTCAACGCTACACTACTTGAGCCATTGAGCGGATTTTCGTCATCTGAAATAATCGGAAATGAAAGAATCTTAAAAATCGACTTGCCCAAGACATTCTCACAGGATTCTGTTCTGCATATACTTGAATTTAAAGCACTTTGGGGCAATGATACCATCAGCCCGCTGATATTGGAATATACAGTCCCGAGTGGTGCCGGAAGAATTTCAATAACAGAGGAATCTGCACATTTTAAACTTTTGGGTGTATGCCTTCAGGATGGAGAACTTCGACTTTTCCTTCCGGGTGATTTATCATTATCTCAGAATCAGCCAAATCCCGCTCAGGATATCACAAGAATAGATTTCAGTGTTCTCGAATCAGGAAATACAAGAATTGTACTATCTGATATGTTAGGCAACGATATCAAGGTCATTGCAAATGGGAATTTTGCTCCCGGTCAGCACAGTGTTCATTTCCATATCGGGGATTTACCTCCCGGAGTTTACTATTATACGATGTATACTCCTACAAATGTCTTAAGAAAATCAATGTTAATTACAAAATAAATTTTGAAGAAAACAGATAAAATTATGATACAATCGGTTAGAGGAACAAAAGATTTATTGCCCGGCGAAATTGAAAAATGGCAGCAATTGGAAAATGTAATCCGTGATGTAACAAAAAGGTACGGATACAGAGAAATCAGAACGCCAATTTTTGAGAAGACTGAAGTATTTTCACGCAGTATTGGGGAAAATACGGATATTGTCAATAAAGAAATGTATACTTTCACAGACAAGGGCGACGAATCTATCACACTACGCCCTGAAAAAACAGCAGCTCTTGTGAGAAGTGTAATTCAAAATAATCTTACTCATGATATATCTTCGTTGAGATTATGGTATTTTGGACCATTTTTCCGCTATGAGCGTCCTCAAAAGGGTAGGCTCAGGCAATTTCACCAGTTTGGTGCCGAATGCATTGGTTCGCCGAATGCGGAAGCAGACGCTGAGATTATTTTGCTTGCTAATCAACTGATAAATAATTTGGGAATTAAGGATTATACGCTACAATTAAACAGTCTTGGCAACGAAAAATCCAGAGCTGATTACAGACAGGAACTTGTCAATTATTTAAGTAGTCACAAGGATGAGTTATCACATGAAAGTCAAACCCGTCTTGAGACAAATCCTTTGAGAGTCTTGGATTCAAAAGAAGAAAAAGATAAATTAATTATTACTGATGCTCCTGTTATAATTGATTTTTTGGATGATGAAAGCAAGAAACATTTTGACAAAGTACGTAATTTGCTTAATATAACCGGCGTCAAATACCATCTCGAACCTCGACTGGTCAGAGGTCTTGATTACTATTGCCATACAGTATTTGAGTTTAGAAGTTCCGCATTAGGAGCACAGGATGCATTTGGTGGTGGTGGCAGATATGACGGTCTTTTTGAGCAATTAGGCGGCAAACCGACTCCAGCTGTGGGCTTTGCTATGGGAATTGAAAGATTAATTCTTATTCTGGAGGCGCTTGGAATTATGCAAGAAGCAACAGGTGACTGCGATATTTACTTGATTTGTACAAGCGACTCAATATATGATAATGCACTCACAATCGCAGAGCAGCTAAGAGCAAGTGGCTACAAAGTTTATTCAGATTTGCAAAGACGCTCTTTCAAAGCTCAAATGCGTGAAGCCGACAAGCTTTCGGCTAAATATTGCGTTATTATTGGTGAGGATGAAATTTCTAAAAATTCTGTTAAAATTAAAAATATGTCCACAGGCGAGCAAGCTGATATCAAGCAGGATTTATTACAAACAATTTCATTCAGATAAGTTATGGGCTTTTCATCAGACAGGAGAGCTCTGAATATTATTGTCAATTCATTATCGAAATGGCAGGTAAAGTTAATTTTTGCTTTACTTGCCTTTTCAATAATTGTGGCTGTAATAATGTTTACACAATCTCTTGTTGAAGAGCTTATCAAACGTGAGCAGCAAGCAGTTGAGCTTTTTGCAAAAGTTACTGAAGACTTCCTTGATATGGTCGAAACTCCAACATCTTCGACTGATACTGACATTTACATATTTTTTATTGATGAGATTCAAAATGCGATGATAAATTTTCCTATCGTCGTAACTTATGAAAATGGGGAACCTTATGAGCCATTTGAAGATTGGTCACTAAATATTGAGTTTGCACCTGAAATGAGTATTGCCGAAAAAAGAGCTCTGGTAATAAATATCTTAAAGAAGATGGAAACCACCTATGAGCCAATTCTTGTAACAGACAAAGATGGCAAAGTAATCAGCAAGGTATTTTATACTCATTCGGCTTTGGTTGATAAATTAAGATTTTTTCCTTATATCGCTATTATTATTGTAGCAGTATTTGTGATTATCGGCTACATTTCATTTAATTCCTCACGCGATAATGAGCAGTCTAAAGTTTGGGTTGGAATGTCAAAAGAAGCCGCTCATCAGCTTGGTACACCTCTTTCAAGCTTACTTGCCTGGCTTGAGATTATCAAATTCAGTGCTGATGACCCAAAATCTGTGCTGGAAACAACCTCCGAAATGGAAAAGGACATTCAAAGACTTAATACTATTGCTACGAGATTCTCTAAAATAGGCTCTACACCCGAAAAGGAAAATGTCAATTTATCGAAATTGATTGATAATGTTTGTAATTATTTTGATAAAAGACTACCACACCTTGGAAAGAAAATCGAGATTATACGCTCGCTTGATGACAGAATGTTCGCCGATGTAAATGTAGATTTGTTCGCTTGGGTCATAGAAAATCTACTTAAAAATGGGGCAGAAGCTATTGAGGAAAAGCAAGGACAGATTTATATTTTTATGCGGGTTAACCCTAAAAAGAAAATTTATATTTTTGTAAAAGATACCGGAAAAGGCATGACCCCAAAATTAAAAAGACAAATATTTAATCCGGGTTTTTCGACAAAACGACGTGGATGGGGTCTGGGGCTGAGTCTATGCAAAAGAATTATCGAAGAATATCACGACGGCAAAATTTACGTAAAAGAAACTATGCCCGGTAAAGGTACAACTTTTGCAATCGAATTGCCACTTAAAGAATAAGTTTAATACCCGCTATGAAATATATTCCCGGCATTGGCATACCTTGTATATATTCATAATATACATCAGTAAGATTATTTAACCTCAAGTAAACTTCATTGTTCTGAAATACTTTTTGACTTAGTTTGGCATTAAAGATCCAGAAATCTACAGGAGATCTGCTCTCAGGCAAGCTTGATTCTCTGCCACTTACAAAAATGGATTCAACAAGCCACGATAGACCGAAGTCATAAGAATTATAAATTTGACTTTTGACAGAAATTTCAGGAATAATAATTTCTCTGCCGAACTGATCAAATATGCTTTGGCTTTCCAAAAAATATACGGCATCAAGTTGCATATAAGCTAAATAAATATCAGCATACCTTGAGAACGAAAGTCCATGCACATTCATTGAATTTGGTATCTCACGACTAATGCTGCCACTAATATCGAAAGGTACCTGAATATTACTAAAGTTGCTGTTGAAATATTTCAGATCGATTAATATCCTTTTCAAAATCAACAAATTAATTCCGATTTCGACTGTTTGGTTGATTGTTGTTTCTGCTATTCCGGGAAATAGCTGAGATTCATTGATTTCAGGATAAATCAGATACAAATGCGGTAGCATTGAACTTCGGGTTAAATCCCCATTTATTTTTAGATAATCAGTTAGTTTAATACCAAAGTCAAATGAATAATC
This sequence comes from Ignavibacteriota bacterium, assembly GCA_019637995.1. NCBI lineage: Bacteria > Pseudomonadati > Ignavibacteriota > Ignavibacteriota bacterium. The sequence continues at coordinate 179,381 of JAHBUQ010000004.1, read as the reverse complement.
AATATTGGAAAATCCCTCTATTATTTGGTCTTGATAGGCTGTAAGCGGATTTAATATTCTGTAAGAAGCAAGTAATTTGTATTCCCACAAATCGAATTCCTCACTAAGCTTGAACCCAAAATTTAATTTCTCTATTTCATAACGATTTACAATCAGACCATTATCGGGCTGATATTTAAGAGATTCACGACTGTAGTTCAGACTTAACTCGCCGGGTGGAATATTAGGTATATCAAACTGAAGAACAGAATTCAGTCCAAACCTGTTTTCCTCGAATGTTTTTGTAAAACTGGATTGTAATTGCTTATTAATCAGGAATGAATCATCATATTTTTCCAAAATAGATTTTGTCCTCAGATAAAAAAGATTGCCTCTTAAAACCAATCCTTGGCTCACACTTGTTTCAAACATTAAATTAAATAAATTTAGCTTAAAATCAGGTTCTTTCAGAAAAATATTTGCCTCCGGATACAAGTCAAAAGGCAGACTTTGTGTGCTTTGAGAGTAAATAAATTCGGCATCAAGCGAACTCTTACTATCTGAAATATTCAATCTTGCATTACCTGAAATCTTATCGAATCCGGTATTTGTTCTTGCAAAACCGATTGTATCAGGCTTATCAGCTGATACATCGAATCCGGCTGATGTGATGTAAGAAACGCCCGAACTCCATTTCAAGTAATTTTTTTTACCTGAGATATTTGCCGAAGCCCCACCAAAGACATTCCCACCTTCTATAAGAGCTGTAACAGAGGTACTGTCAGCATTTTTGCGGTTTATATTCAGGTAACCTGCCAGCGACTCTGAATTACTTAAAATATCAGGCTCACTTATTACATAGTTTGATTTATGATAAGGAATTACAAGTAGGTCTCCTCTCATACTTCCATCTGTAACACTATTCAGTAAAACACCATTATATTTAACCTGAAAGGCATTATATGGAGATTTCCGGAATATTAAACCCCGCACAAACCATGAATCAGAGAAGCCGAATAATCCTGGATTGAAACTTAAATCATTTCCAAATGTTATATTAAGATAGTCTTCCGAATCAATTATTTTTTTGTCGAGAGAATATGCGAAGCCAAAAATCAAGTTGAAAACGGCAAAAATCATAATCATTAATCTTATCATATTCTCATCCCGATAAATGCTGACATTCTTCCTGAGAAATCAGCGTCACGTCTGTAGGAATGAAAGTTTTCATCAGAAATTGTACAAATATCCGAAATTTCAATATTTGCTATAGGAATTTTCATATCAAGGAGTTGGTGAAGGATTTCATTTTTATTATCAAACAGATATTTATTCCGAGATTTTAGTTTGATGCTTCGGGGAAAAAATTTAGCTACTTCCTCACCAACTTCGTAAGCATTTCCACCGGCACAAGGGGATATATATACATAAAGATTTTCTGATTTGCTTTCGAATTCATCAATCAATTTCTGAATTCCTTTTCCGACAATATTAAGCGATGTACCTTTCCATCCTGAATGAATACCACAAATAATATCATTTACTGAATCCCAAATCAGTACACCGGCGCAGTCTGCAATTGAAATATTGAGAATAACTCCTTTTTCTGTGGTAATCATTCCATCAGTTTCAGCGTTGTTGTCATCACCTTTCGATACCTTTCTGATAACATCTCCATGTACCTGCTTTTGAAAAATCATCAAATTTGATTTGATTCCGAGCTCTTCAGCAAGCAAATTTCTGTTTCTTAAAACTTCCTCTCTACCAGCAATTTGAGCTTGAGATATTGTGAAACCGTATGGAAAATAAGAAGATAGATTGCGCTTAGTAACTCCCGCAATTATCTTATTATCGTCAAATATTTTTGGTTTAATCCAATCTATCATTTTAAATCAATCATTTTCACAGGGTGTATATCAAGTTTAAGTAAATCCGCTATCCTATTTTGAGTATATGTATCTAATTCATAATATTGAAATTGCTTATCATATTTCACAGCATCAATTGTTGATATTCCGGCATTCCCTGAGTATCCTACAACGATATTTTTTTGAGCATTTAATATGTATTGTCTGATTCCAAAATCTTGCTTCAGTTTATTTGATGGGAGACGGTCAAACATCAATAAATATGTTTGAGAATGATTATTTAATATAACTGCTGTTAAATTTTGTCTTGGAATAATTTCTATTTCACTTTCAATTTTATCGGGTATTATTAAAAAGGCTAATGCAACAATTACTGCTGAAACTGATATTCTAAATTTTCGTAATTTGAAATTCTTTGAAACTATAATATAAACCAATAATGCCGAGAAGATTAATGCAATGAAAATGCTCATACTTCCTTCAAAATATGAATATTTGTAAGAAACTGATAACTCATTAATAGTGTTTGCAGCTTTAATTAAAAAACTAACCGCTGAAGCATAGACTTCTGCTAATGGAGTAAAAATAAATGATGATGCAATTGCTGCTATTCCAAGTGATAAAGCAAACATCATAACAGGTACAACAATTAAATTTGCAAGCGGGCTGACAAAGGAATAAACTCCAAAATAATATGCTACAAGTGGCGAAATTAGAAGTGATGCCGATAGAGTCAGACTAAATGATGCGGAGAAAAAATTTCTCAAAGGGTTGTCTTTTCCTGACTTTGTTAGCAATTCATAGAATTTCTCATAAAATAGTATGATACCCGCTACTGATAGTATTGACATTCTAAATGATACAGAGTAAATCACATCAGGATTAACAAGAAACATCAGCAGACCTGCAATTGCAAGAGAATTTAAAGGATTTACTCTTTGCTCGAAGTTTATTGAAAGAAGATATACAGCTATCATTATTGATGCTCTTACAGCGGATTCGACCCATCCGGTAATCATCACAAATGTAAATAGTAAGAGAATTACAGCGATTGATTTAATCTTAAGATTTGAAATAAAAGAAAATAATGTAAAAATAAGAAATGAAATAATACCTACGTGAAGACCACTTACAGCTAATAAATGAGCTGTTCCCGACAGAGAAAAATTTCGACGGGTATCAAAATCAATCATACTTTTATCTCCGGTTAGAAGTGCAGTCATTATTTGAGCCGAAGTTGAATCAAATACTTGGAATATTTTTCGTTTAAGTGATGTCCTAAGACTATATGACAATGATTTAAGTGACCCTTCGCTTTCTGATTTTACAAAATCCCTACCATTGCATATAGCAGTCCATTGAATTTCATTTGATTTATAGTAAGTTTCATAATCAAATGTTTCACCGGGCAATTTTCCAGCTAAGAAATTAAGTTCAATATTTGCTCTGAATTTCTCTCCCGGAGTAAGTAAAAATTTCGGATTCATTACTGTAAGTAATACTTTTGTATCATTGATTTCAGGTAAGTTCTCAGAATTCAAATTTCCTTTGGCAATATATCTAATATATTTTCTTTCACTTTTCAGAAGTTGAACAATTTCACCTGAAAAGAATGCTTTTTCTTCAGTTAAAATTTTCTTTGGAATTTCGATTTTATGATTATCAAATCTTTGTGAAATAATAAGACTTAATGAAACGATAAGTAGTAAATATGCTATGTCCCTGTTTGAATTTTTAAGAAATGCCAAGCTGGTCAAGGCTATACCAAAACTGATTATAATCACATAAAACTGCTCTAAACGCCAAAATGATAATATCAGCGATAAAATGACCACTGAAATAAATAGCTTTAATGCCGGCAGTTCAGAACTTTTCATAAATAAGTAAATTTTTAAAAAATAAAAATAATCAGTATTTTTCTAAAAATCAAAGAAAATTATCATTACGAAACATTGCAAGTGCATTCTTTATTCAATTGTAACAAATATAACATAAAATGAAGATTATTGTCTAAAATTTGATACATATTATTGATATTAAGTTAATAATCTCTAAAATAAGAATTAGCTTTATTAACAAAAAATATTTTCTTTAAAAAATCTTAAATAAATGTCAATGTTGATAACTTATTTGGTGTTTTAAGAAACTTTTTTATTATTTTGCATATCAGTTTTTTACAAATTACAATGTGGAAAACTTTTTTATAAATATCTTTATTAATAGAACGTTAAGTGAATTAAACAAATATAAAAATATACTGAATATTTTACCAAAGTTTTGCAAGTATATCTAACAAACGAATTTATGGTTTTTTGTTGGAAAAGAAAAAAAGATTAAAAGATTTACTACAAGTTTACTGATAAAGTCTGTTTAAGTAATTCTGTTTCCTTCTGTCCGTTGATGTTCAGTAGAACAGATTGCAAAAAGTTTATACTATTACTGCAGACTGCAAGCTAATTTTGAAAAAAAAGAACCAAAACATATAATTATTTAAAGGTAAAGAATGAAATTTCAAAGACGATTTACGAAAGAAGGTACAAGTCCTTACGACTTGTTAACATATACAAAGAGGTCATCTGTATTGAGAAATCCGGACGGCTCGGTTGTATTTGATATGAAAGATATCGAAGTTCCAACCGGCTGGTCGCAGCTTGCAACTGACATACTTGCTCAAAAGTATTTCCGAAAAACAGGCGTTCCACAGTATGACGAAAATGGGAATCCTGCTATCAATGAGAAAGGAAAACCTGTTTTAGGACCCGAGAAATCTGTTAAACAAGTTGTACACCGACTGGCAGGTGCATGGCGTCAATGGGGTGAACAGTATAAATACTTTGATACAGAGAAAGATGCAAAAGTATTTTATGACGAAATTTCTTTTATGCTTCTCAAGCAAATGTGTGCCCCGAACTCTCCACAATGGTTCAATACAGGTTTACACTTTGCTTATGGAATTACCGGTTCAAAGCAGGGGCATTACTATGTTGACCCTGATACACAGGAAATGATGAAAAGTCAGGACGCTTATAGCCGTCCTCAGCCTCACGCCTGCTTTATCCAATCAGTTCAGGATGATTTGGTCGGTGAAAATGGTATTTTTGACCTCGCTACCCGCGAAGCTCGTATTTTCAAGTATGGCAGTGGTACAGGAACAAATTTCTCGACATTAAGAGGGTCAGGTGAGAAGTTGTCCGGTGGAGGATATTCATCAGGACTTATGAGTTTCCTCAAGATTTTCGACAGAGCTGCCGGTGCAATTAAATCCGGTGGTACAACACGTCGTGCTGCCAAAATGGTTATAGTTAATATTGACCATCCTGATATTGAAGAATTTATCGAATGGAAAGCTAAGGAAGAAGAAAAAGTAGCGGCTTTGGTTGCCGGTTCAAGAGTCAACTCGGCATTTATGAAAGCTGTGCTGGAGGAAGCAGTTACTTCCGGAACCGATATAAATAAAAATAAGCAACTCAAAATATTAGTTCAAAAGGCTCTCAATCGCGGTATTCCCTTAAATCATGTAAAAAGAGTGTTAGACCTTGTTGACCAAGGATTTACTTCGGTAGATTTTCCGGTATTTGATACACATTATGAAGGTGAAGGTTATATCACAGTCAGCGGTCAGAATTCCAATAATTCAGTCCGCGTTACTAATGATTTTATGAATGCAGTCGAAAATGACGAAATGTGGGAACTTCGCTGGAGAAAGAGTGGCGAAACTGCAAGGATAGTCAGAGCTCGGGATTTATGGGAAAAAATCAATCTTTGTGCATGGAAGAGTGCTGACCCGGGACTTCAATTCGATACTACAATCAACGAATGGCATACCTGCCCCGAGTCAGGCAGAATCAATGGTAGCAATCCTTGCAGTGAGTATATGTTCCTTGATGATACTGCCTGCAATCTGGCAAGTCTAAATCTGATGAAATTCTATGATGATGAGTCCGATACTTTCAAAGTGGAAGATTTCAAGCATGGCGTCAGATTGTGGACCGTTGTTTTGGAAATATCAGTGCTGATGGCACAATTCCCATCAAAACAAGTTGCTGATTTGAGCTATAAATTCCGCACTCTTGGTCTGGGATATGCAAACCTCGGAACACTTCTGATGGTAAACGGAATTCCTTATGATTCGCCTGAAGCACTTGCCTGGACCGGTGCAATCAGTGCAATTCTTACAGGACAGTCTTATGCTACTTCTGCTGAAATGGCTAAAGAAATTGGTGCTTTTCCTGAGTATGGTATAAATAGTGAAGCAATGCTAAAAGTTATCCGTAATCACAGAAGGGCTGCCTACAATGCAAATCCTTCTGAATACGAAGATTTAACTATCAGACCAAAAGGAATAAACCCAAGATATGTTCCTGAATATATGCTCGAAACTGCCCGCGAATGTTGGGATGATGCTTTAGAGCTCGGTACTAAATATGGATACCGTAATGCACAGGTTACTGTAATTGCACCTACCGGAACAATAGGGCTTGTTATGGACTGCGATACTACAGGTATTGAACCGGATTTTGCAATTGTTAAATATAAAAAATTAGCAGGTGGCGGATATTTCAAAATTGTAAATCAATCTGTAAGAAAAGCACTTACAAAACTGAATTATTCAGAACAGCAAATAGAAGAAATTGAAAAATATTCTAAAGGTAGCGGTACTTTAATAGGTTGCGCCCATATAAATAAAAAATCTTTGAAAGAAAAAGGCTTTTCAGATGAAAAAATTGAAATCATCGAAAAGCAACTTGATAATGTTTTTGATATCAAATTTGCATTCAATAAATGGACTTTAGGTGAAGATTTCTTAATTTCACTTGGTTTCACACGTGCACAATTAGATGATCCGGGATTTGATATGCTTACAGATTTGGGATTTTCTGCTGATCAAATTGATGAGGCAAATGATTACATTTGTGGCACAATGATGCTTGAAGGTGCTCCTCATCTGAAAGAGGAACACCTGCCAATTTTTGATACAGCAAATAAATGTGGCAAAAAAGGCAAGCGATATATTGACTATATGGCTCACATTCGCATTATGGCAGCAGCTCAGCCATTTATTACAGGTGCAATTTCAAAGACTGTCAATATGCCTGCTGAAGCTACGATTTCTCAAATCAGCGAGCTTCACGTTAAATCATGGAAACTGATGCTGAAAGCTATTGCTCTCTACCGCGACGGCTCTAAACTGTCTCAGCCTCTTAATTCATCTAATCTCAAAGACCTTGATGAAGTTGTATCATTAGGCGACGAAAATACTCTTGACGAGACAAAAGGACCTCAGGAGGTTCAGGAGATTATTGCTGACAGAGTACATTACAAGATTTCAAGACTCAAACTTCCTAAGAAACGCCATGGGCATATTCGCGAAGCAGTTGTAGGTGGACATAAGGTATTCCTGAGAACAGGAGAATATGAAGACGGTACTTTGGGTGAGATTTTTATTGATATGTACAAAGAAGGTGCTTCTTTCCGTGGGCTTCTTAACAGTTTCGCGATTCTTGCCTCAAAAGCATTGCAATACGGCGTCCCACTTGAAGATTTGGTTGACACATTCACGTTCACAAGATTCGAACCGTCAGGTCCGGTTCAGGGGCATGAAGCTATTAAGAATTCTACTTCAATTCTCGATTATGTTTTCCGCTCAATTGGATATGATTACCTGAATCGTGAGGATTTCGTTCACGTAAAAGCAGTTGATGAACCGGTTGACAGTAAAAATTCCGATAATCAGGCACCTGCTTATAATCAGTCATTGCCAAAAGAGGATGTGGAAGTAAAATCATCTGTAAGCCTTGTCCCCGAAAAGACTTTCAAGGCTGGAACTGAATTGGTTTCTGCAGGAGTTGATACTCCTGAACTTAAGTCAGCTAATACAAATGGTCTTTCGATGCAGCTTAAAGTCGGCACAAGCAGTGAAGCTCAATCTTTTGGATATACAGGTGAGCATTGCACAAATTGCGGCTCCATGAGAGTTAAACGTAACGGTAGTTGTACTGTTTGCGAAGATTGTGGCACTACAAGTGGTTGCTCCTGAGTTCTGTTGAATTTATAATATAATTCACCGGCTGCTACTTCTGCAAGGGCAGCCGGTTTTTTTTATTAAAAAGCAACAAAGATAATTATTTTTCTTAAATCACCTTTTTCAAAAATAATATTTGGAATTGTGAAATAATTTGTATATTAGTATTGTGGATTTTGTCAAAGTTCATAAAAATATTTTTAAAAGGGATTTTTTGTTATCTGTTTCCTAATGAAGCAGAAATTTTATAAATTATTTTTGGAGGTAGAAATATGGTAGTAGAAATGAAAAGCGGTTTGTCTTGTCCTAAAAATGGTTGACAAATAAATTATAAAATAAATTCGATTAATATCATCGAATATTGTTATTTAGATTGCAATAAAATTCATTGTAATACTGTTCTGGAGTCTTCATATTTAAACTTAAGTGTGGGCGCTCATTGTTATATAGCTCGATTGCTTCTTTAACTAATTTTCGACATTGAGGAATATTTATTCTTAAGTCTGAGATTCCGTATTCTTGCTTTAAGATTCCGTTTATTCTTTCGGCGACTGCATTTTCTTGGGGACTACCTCCTTTTGTTGTGCTTGTTTCGATATTATTTGATTTCAAGTGCTTGGTATATTCACTACATAAATATTGGATTCCACGATCTGAATGGTGGATGGTCTCGGACTGACGTTTACTATTTTTAAGACTCATTTGTAAAGCCTTTATTACTTCCGAAGTTTTTTGACTCTTGCTCAAGTTGTAGCCTAAAATCTTTCTACTGTATAAATCTGTCACTAATGACAGGTACATAAAACCTTGTGAAGTTCGAACAAAGGTTATGTCGCTAACCCAGACCTGGTCTGCTCTATTTATCTTTATACCTTTGAGTTTATTTGTATATGTTGGCAATGTATGTTTACTTTTTGTTGTGTTGGGATTACGTCTTTTTCGCTTTACATGAAAACCATTTTCACCCATCAGATTGATAAATTTGTCACGACCTAACTTTATATTCTCAGTTTTGAGACTTTCTTTAATCATTGAATATATCTTTTTACAGCTTAGTTTACTATTACGTATACGCTTAGACAGAGCCATTGAAAGTACTTTATGATTGTTTACTGTGTCTAGTTCTATCTTGCTGTTATGCTTATAATAGGCTTGACGGCTCAATGATGCTATTTTGCATATACTTTCTATCGATGCTTTCGGGTTGACCGCTTTGGTGAGACCAATGGCGGTGTATCTGGCTTTTTTACAGCATCTATTACCCCCTGTTCTTGAAGTACGTCAATTACATTTTCTAAATAACTTACTTTCAATTTGCTGGAAGATAGTTCCTGCTCCAATTCTTTTATTCGATTTTTATATGTTTGTGATATCAACTTGTCATTCATAGTTAAACTACCTGGTGATTTTGGTTTATATTGATTCTTGCCGTATTGCCGACACCAATTAAGTACTGCTGAATTTCCCTTTATGCCGTACTTTATGCGAGCGCCTTCTTTACTTATGCGACCTGATTCTACTTCGGCGACTACAGATTTTTTAAAATTCTCTGTGTACATTCGCTTGTCTCCTAAAATAAGAAATTTTTTCTTTTGTGACATCTTTTTCTCCAATTTTGTGTCAACCTATTTCAGGACAAGACCATTATTAAAATCTTAGATTTTGAAATATTTTCATATAAAATTAATCAAAATGTTTTCTTAATCGTCTTGAATTAATTACGAACAATGTATTAATCACAATGCAACAAAAATTTTTGAATACTGTTTTGATAATTTTTTTTATAGGTTTTACCATTTTGTCAGCTAATATGAATAGTGCCAGGCTGCTTTTTTATGGAGCAGTAGAAGACGAGGATAAACTTGAGCAAGCAATCAAAGAGTTCGAGCAAATAATAGCTTCAAATCCTAAGATGGAGGGCGTCGCCACAACTTATATCGGCTCGCTTATTATGCTTAAAGGTAAGCACGCTTTCTGGCCCCACAAGAAAGTGGCTTTTGTTAATGAAGGGCTCGAAGTTATGGATAAGGGCTTGAAAATTGACCCCAATAATATTGAATCGCTTTTTATTTATGGCTCAACTTGCTATTATCTGCCGTCATTCTTGGGGAAATCCAAACTTGCTAAAGAAAAGCTTAGAAAGTTAGTAGAAATTATTGATGATGATAATATTGTTCTTTATGACAATAAAATTATGACAAATGCACTTACTTTTGTACTAGAAAAAATTGAAGTTTCTGATTCTGATAAAGTGAAAATCAATAAATATCTTACCAAACTTGAATCCCGAAAATAGTAATGAAACGAATCGGGATAATCGGTGGCGGTTTGGGTGCTTTATCAGCGGCTATATATCTTGGCACGACAGGCAGATACAAGATAGATATCTTTGAGAAAAACGAATCACTTGGCGGCAAACTCGGTGAGATTCATAATCAGGGATTTCGATTTGACACAGGTCCTTCTGTTGTAACAATGAAGAGTATTATCAATGATGTTTTTCATGCAGCTGCCGAAGACCCGGATGAATACCTGGCTTATGATATTCTTTCCCCGGTTAATCGTAATTTTTTTTCTGACGGAACTTTTGTTGATACTTTCTCTGAAATTGATAAGTTTAGAGATGAAATAGCAAAAATATCTTCAGAGTCTGCTGATAATTTAAATAAATATTACAATAGAATTTCCGGTATTTATAAGCGAACTGCAGATGTATTTTTATATTCTCAAATACATGAAGTGCTTCACTTAATCAAAACCGGTAATATTCCAAATCTATTTGATTTCACAAAAATTGATGCATTTTCGACTATGCACGAAGTCAATTCCGGCTATTTTAAAAATGAAAAGATTCTGAAAATTTTTGATCGTTATGCCACATATAACGGCTCATCGCCACATCTTGCACCCGGGACTTTGAATTTGATTTCCTATGTCGAACTTGTTTTAGGTGCATATTATCTCAAAAGTGGAATTATAACATTGCCTCGCGCTTTTGAGAAAATATTGAGAAAGTATGACGTCCAAATACACCTAAATCAAGAGGTGGATGAAATTTTGGTTGAGAGCGGAACTGCCAAAGGACTTAGGGTAAATGGTGTAGTCGAAAATTATGACTATATTATCTCAAATGCAGATGTTGTCCATACATTTTCTAAATTGATACGTGGTTACGAAAATATAAGGAGTAAACTTGAAAAAGTCGAACCCTCAATCTCCGGGATGGTGTTTCTTTGGGGAGTTAAAGGAGTTCATGATAATTTCCTCCATCATAATGTGGTTTATTCTGATGATTACAAGAATGAATTTGATGAAATATTCACTCAAAAAAAAGCACCTTCAGACCCTACGACATATATAGCCATTACTTCCAAGACAGATCCGGAGCATGCCCCTGTGGGTTGCGAGAATTGGTTTGTATTAGTAAATATGCCTTATTTGAATGATAATCCTATTGATACAGAAGAAGTTAAATCGAGGATTTTCAAAAAATTGAAATCTATAAATGTTGATATTGAAAGTAAAATTATTTTTGAGAGAGTTATAACTCCTCAGGATTTATATAATCGCTATCTGAGCAACAAAGGCAGCATTTACGGAATATCATCTAATAGTATGTTTACTGCATTCAAGCGACAATCAAACCGCTCAAAAGTCGTTAAAAACCTCTATTTTTCGGGTGGTTCAGTACATCCGGGAGGCGGTATTCCACTTGTAATTCTTTCGGGTAAACATTCTGCAGAAATAATAAAAAGACTTGATTCTTAAGAAGCCTGCTGAATAATCTGTTATTTTGTAATACTGAGCCGCAAGTTGAAGCATCTAAAAAATAACTGGTTGATTCATTTCATTCAACACGACAAATCCAAGAGTGAAACAAACAAGACACCATAGTCACATTGAGCGAAGTCGAAGTGTACTCTTTAGTCTTCGACTCCGCTCAGACTGACAAAAAATACCATAACAACAACCCAGTGTCACATTGAGCGAAGTCGAAGGACTCAGACTGACAAAAAATTATGTCACTTAGAATTTTGACAGTATTTTCAATCAATTCTTTTTTAATATGTAAGATGCTTCCATACACAGGAAATTTCTGACAATCTTGCTCCCTGCAAGAAATCCGAGTTTTAATGTCGGCAATCCGAATTTCATTTTAAAAACTGGTCTGAGTAGATAAAAATCTCTTTTGACAATTTCATAGCCTGCATTCTTGGCTGCTTTTTCAAATTTTTCCGGTGATAGTTTAATATTTATTAATCTTATAACCTCTTCAATATCCTGTGGTCTTCCACTTTTGATTAGCGATTGGAATGTCTTTTCAGGCAAATGGTGAATATACGGAAGGCGGCTTGGAAATTTTCCAGCCAAAGTATGTTGGTGACCGCCATAGGGAGAATTGTACGGTGGAAATGATACAAACAGGTGACCACCCCGCTTGATGACATGGCTGATATTGCGTAGTGCAATTTCAGTATCATCGAGATGCTCTATTACATCCCTTAATATTGCAAGGTCATACTTATCAAGCCAACTTTCATCCGGCTTGCCGTAAATTATATCATTATAAACGTATTTGACATCAAGTCCAGCAACTTTTGAAATTACTCTTCCCATTTCCAGCCGCGATTCAGCGATGTCAGTTCCCACACATTCCACAGCGCCTTTATCTGCAAGAGCATGAAGAACACCACCCTCAGCAGAGCCGATTTCTATTACTTTATCTCCGGGTTTGAAATATCCAAGTTTCGTCAAATATGGTACAATTGTTACTCTTCCAAGGTCATACATATAACCCCAGTAATACTTGTCATTATCCGAAATGTCACTTTTAAATACTAAGTCTTTGATTTTATCCGTCATTATAATTTATGTTTACTTGTTAATTTTGAATTTTACGAAATTGTATATTAAAAATTGCTTAAATTAATATGAAAATAGCTTACTTATCAACTTTTTATCCATTTCGGGGCGGGATTGCACAGTTCAACGCAGCCTTGTATAACGAATTTCGTAAGAATTATGATATTGAAGCATATACATTCAAAGTTCAGTATCCGAATATTTTATTTCCTGGAAAAACTCAATTTGTTCAATCGGATGATATTGCTGAAATGATAGATTCAAAAAGGATTCTTAATACTGTAAACCCATTGACCTATGTGACTACAGCTGACAAAATCAAAAAGTATAATCCTGATATTCTCATTACAAAATTTTGGATGCCATTTTTTGCTCCCTCATTAGGATATATTGCAGGTAAATTAAGCAAATCTACAAAGAGAATTTCAATATTGGATAATGTAATTCCTCACGAACTAAGATATGGGGATATAACTTTGATTAATTACTTTCTTAATCGCAATGACGGATTTGTTGTTATGAGCGATGCTGTGAAGCGAGACTTGCTCAGAATCAAGCCGGATGCTAAGTATATTTTTCATCCGCATCCGCTTTATGACCATTTCGGAGAAAAAGTTTCTCAGCAAAAGGCAAGAGCAGAACTCGGTCTTCCGGTTGACAAAAAAGTCATTCTGACGTTTGGTTTTATTCGTGATTACAAAGGGATTGACCTTGCCATTTCAGCAATGAAGATACTTGGTGATGAGTATTACCTCATTATTGCAGGTGAAGTTTATGGCAGTTTCGATAAATATCAGACGCAAATTGATGAGCTGGGAATAAATAGTAAAATATCACTTTTTACAAAATATATATCAGATGCTGAAACCTCACTTTTCTTCTCAGCGGCTGATGTTTGCCTTTTGCCCTATAAGTCGGCTACTCAAAGTGGTATTGTTGCTATATCATATCATTTTGATTTACCTGTAATCGCCACAAACGTTGGCGGTCTTGCCGAAATGATTGAGCCTTGTGGGGGAGGAATTATGACTAAAAATGTTTCAGCAGAGTCTATAGCCGACACAGTTAATCACTATTTCTCTGAAAACGACGTTGAATTCACAAGCAATATCCAATCTTACAAAAAGCAGGCTTCATGGGATAGTCTTGCTCAAAATATAATAAAATTTAGTGGAGAAATTTAAGTATTATGCAGAGTTTTTGGAAAGAACCCAACAAGAAGTTTATAGCACTTGCACCGATGGAAGATGTTACTGATACTGTTTTCCGTGAAATAGTACTTAAAATCTCCGAGCCCGGAACTTTAAATGTGCTTTTTGCTGAATTTACATCAATAGATGGGCTTTGCCATCCGATTGGTCGTCCCAAAGTCAGCCACAGACTCAAAATCAGCGATAGTGAAAAAGAATTAGTTAAGAAAATGGGAGTGAAAATAGTTGCTCAGATTTGGGGCTCTGACCCAGAGAAATTTCATCAGGCTGCTAAGCTAATTTGTGAGAATTACGAATTTGACGGTATTGATATAAATATGGGATGCCCTGTAAAGAAAATTGTTAAGCAAGCATCTTGCTCAGAGTTAATCAAGTACCCGGAGCTGTCAAAAGAAATTATTCTTGCAACAAAAGAAGGTTCCAATATTCCAGTTTCCGTTAAAACACGTACCGGAATCAAACATCATGAAACCGAAAGCTGGATTGAAAATTTATTGAGTACTAATCCCGAGTGCATAACTCTGCACTGCCGTACTCAAAAGATGATGAGTGACTACCCCGCTGAATGGGACGAGATGAGAAAAGCTGTTGCCGTAAGAAATCAAAGTGGCAGAAGTACGATTATGGTGGGTAATGGCGATATTTTATCACTTGAAGAGTGTTACCTTAAAATTGAAGAATACGGTATGGAAGGAGCTATGGTTGGGAGAGGGATTTTCAAAAATCCTTGGTTTTTCAATACTAAGCAAACTGAACATAGTGCTGAAGAGAAGTTGAATCTTCTCTGGAAACATGCTAAACTCTATCATGACACATGGGATAATGAGAAAAGTTTTGCTATTATAAAAAGATTTCTGAAAATTTATACTTATGATTTTTATGGTGCATCAGAAATCAGAGCCAGAATGATGGAAACTATGAAATTAGAGGATGTTCGTAATATTCTCGAATCTCTTGACTATGATTTAAATCTGGAGTAGCAAATTATGTTCGAATTCTCAGCAATTGATTTTGCACTGATTGGAGTTATAATTGGAGTTGCCGAAGTTAAAGCATATTTCGTGCGTAAACAAAAAAACAAAAAGAAGGATATCCTTGGTGGCAGTGAGGAAAAAGTTCTGCTCTTCGATAATAAAAAACTCAAGTCATACCAATATATTCTTTATGGATTAGGCGGATTATTAATTGCATCAGGTATGCTTGCCACAATAATTAAGGGGTTTAATTGGGAACTTGGCAAAACTGTTTCTTATGGTTTGGCAATGATTTATTTTCCAACGAGATTTAAGGACTCACGAACATTGATGATTGGCGGAAATGGAATTGTAATTGGTGCTTTTACTATAGACTGGAATGAGCTTGACAAAATTGAATGGGATAAAGATATTTCTCAGAAATTGTGGGGTGTTAAATTCTATAAAAAGGGCAGTATCGTACCACTGAAATTTTATGTAAACCGAGAATACAAAACAAAAGTAGAAACTGAGTTGAATGATAAACTGAGAAAAATTGCTATTTAAATCTTTTAAATACGAAAAAATATCATATATCTAAAATTACTTTCCATATAAATTCCTTATGATATCACAAGCTTGATTAATGTCTTCAGCAATAAAAATTCTCTTGTTATCAATTTGTAGAAATCCTCCGAGATTATGCCACTCACTCCCTACAAGTATTAGATGACGGTCTTCAATTAATTTTCTTTCTAAAAGTGAGGCAACAGCTGAAACCTCCAAAAGTGTTCCGCTTTCACCGCACATTGCAATATAAAAATCCCCAAGGTCAATTAAAATCTCGAGTCTCTCAAAGTAATCTTTAGACCTGATTTCATCAGAAAGAAATTCATTGGGAACTCTATCTTCAAACAAGTCGCAGGTTATTCCAATTCTTCTGACTCCATTTTTGACTGCACCTCTCAAAGATGCTTCCATGACACCGCTATAGCCTCCGGATGCGACATCATAACCAAGACTCGAAACAAAATTTGATATTGCAATAGTATCTAAGTATCTTTGTTCATTTTCTAATATTTTACTACTACCAAAAAATACACAAACGCTCATTTTTTTCTCCGTTCTTTTTAAGAATTTTGAAGAAAGTTCTAATAAATAACAAACTCAATCTAAATTTACATAAAACTTTAACAACTTAATTGACTCAATTGATAATCCACTTGCGTTAGCAATTGTAGCTTACATTGCAAACTTTTGAAAAACTTCATTCGTTTGATAATTTAATTAATAAAATCAAGCATAATATCATTATTAATTCCGGTTAAAAAATTATCGCTTGAAGCCAATATCTGTGAAATATCATTATGACTCTTTAAAAAAAAATCATTATTTATTTACATAATTAAGTCAATATTTTAGTAAACAATAAAATTTTGAAATTTAATCTTCTACGGGTGTTTCGATAATAATTTGAACAGTACGGCAATAATAACGCCCTTCAGGGGTTTCGTTGTCGTAAAGTATTATTTCCTCTCCGATTCCTTCAACAATAGCTGATGGGATTTTCAATCTGTCAGCAACTGATTTTGCTCTTTTTTCGGAAATTCTTTTATTAATAGCTTCATCACCTATCAAATCGGTATATCCTTTAATATAAACTGTCGCATTAGGTGTCACTCGATTTTTAATGAAGTCAACCACTTGATTATGCTCTGAACGAAGATTTGATTTTCCGAAATCAAATAAAATTAAACTGTAATATTCAAATTCTTTGTCCTTAATTCTCTCAAGGCGCTTGCGGTCAATCGTCAAACGTTCGATTGGTAAACGGTTCCTTGCTGAAACGGCTGTCTGGGAAAGAGAATCAGTTACAGTCAGAAAATAAAATATATTGCCGGCAGTTTTGGGTGCTCCGTTTGATGCTTTATCTAATTTCCAATCCAGATTAACCGGAACATTGCCCTTGCCGTCATAAGAAACTAATTCCTTAGAATCAAATACAGCCTTTACTTCCCAATTTTTTATACCAACATCAGACTGTGAGCTTGGTTTAAATCTCAAGTTGTATTCAGATAAAATTCTCATTGTATCCACAGTAAAAACCGGCTCAGTAATTCTTGGGTCACTTGCTGATATTTCGACTCTTCGGTTTTCTTCATCACTTCCCGGGTCGTCTAAACGGGTGAATTTTTCAGGAAGGTTCCTTGAAGTTATTGGCATTCTTGTGGCATCAATTCCCCAGGTATCCCTCAAATAATCTCTGACTTTAAGAGCTCTGTCTCTTGATAAAGCAGTATTACCTTTTTCATCACCTGAATTTGAATTTGTTCCAGTAATTTTTATGGTAGCATCGGGGTAATTATTCATTCTCATTCCAATAATATTGAGCACATGATAATAAGTCTCAATTGGTCCGAGATTCTGGAGCGATTCCTTACTGAATTTTTCTTTCACTTTTTTGCTAAGTTGTATATACTTATCAGGTATATTTGAAGATAATGAATCAAAAAATACGTAAGTCAGCAAGGGTCTCATATTATAAGAGATAAAGTCTTCAATTTTCAAACTGAAGTTTTTATTCTCATTACCAAGACTGTCCACTTCAACAATAGAAATATCAGCTTCCAGAACAGGAGGTTCCTGTGGCAACGGCATTTCAGGGAAAGGTGGCGAGAGTGGTGGAGGTGGTGGCGGCGGTGGCGGCGGTGGTTGACGATACTTCACAGCTGCTCCAATTTGAAACTGATGAATGTTCCATGTCTGGTTTTTAATCACGGGTGTAAACTGAAGGTTGTAAAATATTTCAGGCACTATAAATAGCGAACCTTTTTTGTTCATTGGCAAAGTATAGCTTGCACCGATTTTCAAACCTAAAAGTAGCACATTCGGGTCGGGCAAATCTCCAAATGACACATTCCAAGTTTGTAATCCATTGCTGAATGTGCCGCGATCTTTTGGGTTTGTTATTTCTTCGATATGAGAATAATTATGGTCAACAAGTAGCCCTGCACGGAATCCGAAATGACCGAAAAGTTCCTTATGGAGTCTGTATGCAACCATTGGTTCTATACCAATAGTACCAAACTGAACATCAAATTGATTTTCTATTGTTGCAGGTATTGACCCGCCTGTACGAATATCTAAAACAGGTAGAACCGTCTGTTCGGATAAAAGACCATTGTAAGATGAATAAGTCAGTCGAAGCATTAGCTGCAATTTATCATCAATTGGATAATCAATCAGTCCACCGATATAAAATCCTGTTCCAAAGCCACCGGTGAATTCAGGACAGCAACTATTGAACCCCTGAATATCAGTTATTGATGTAGAATGAAGATTTAAATTTAGACCACCAACAATTCCAAACTTTGGCTTTAACTCATAATTGACAGAATCTGCTACTTCAGTTTCTTCCGAAATAGAGATATTTGTTAACATTACAGCAAAAATACAAACGTAGAATATAATTTTCAAATTCATTTATAATTATTTCAATTTGTCAAGATTACAAAATACAAATATAAGCATTTTAGTAAATGTAAATCTATTCTTTATAATTTTGTTTATAAAATTATTTAAAATTATTAGTTTCAGCCGGAAACTTTTAGTTTTCGGGATTTTTCAACCGGAATTGTAATTCCATCAAGATGTTTAGAAATATTATTTCTTATTATCATGGCAATTTCATTATGCTTTTCGGGATATGATTTAATTTGTCCGCGCAGAATTTTATAATTCAACTTATCGAATGACTCATTGCGAATGAGAAGCGTTTCCAGAGATTTTTCTTTGCACTCTTCGCTGCAAAATCCGAAATACTTTTTATACTTGTCTTCAGTGCTAATGATTTGGTCATTGCATTTACCAAATCTGCAATTGAAATACTCTTCAGCCGGCTCGCCTGAATAGTGACATTTAGAGATAATGGTATGAGTGCTATCATCACCAACCGGTGTACTTATTCTTCCATCGAAAGTGTATAGATTTCCAACCCAATTTTTATCATTAAATTTGTTGACATATTTTACAACACCACCATCAAGCTGGAAAACACCTTCAATTCCTTCTCTTTCAAGCAAAGCGCCGGCTTTTTCGCATCTTATTCCGCCTGTACAATACATTATGATTTTTTTATCAGAATATTGCTTTTTGTAGTCTTCAAGCACATCTTTTAGCTCTCTGAAGTAAATTGTTCCGGCAGGAACGGCATCACGGAAATGTCCAAGATTATACTCATAATCATTTCTCATATCAAGCAGAACATAATCATCCCGATAATTTTCCATCACTTCTTTAAATTCATCTACAGAAATTTTATGGGTTGATTGCTGAATTTCAGATGATTTGAATATTTCGCCTAAAGCTACAATTTCTCTTCGGTAGCGTACTATCATTTTATTAAATTGATGCTCAGTGACTAAAGTAGTCTTTTCTTCTATGTCCGGAATATCTCTGAATTCAGGTATGGACTTTAAATATAACAAGTATGCTTTGATTTGTCCAAAGTTACCGGAAACTGTGGCATTAATTCCTTCTTCGCCAATGAAAATTCGACCCCGAAGACCAATATCTACACAAAAATCCCTGTGCTGCTCAGTTAGTTCACGGGGATTTTCGATATCAACAAATTTATAAAAGGTAAGTAATTTAAAATTGCTCTTTTGTTTCATACTCAATATATATTTTTAAGGCGTCTGGATACCTTCCTCTGTCAAATTACCAACAACATAATGAATCCCGGTTTCATAGCCGCAGCCGATTGCAAGTGATGGCTGATAAACCAGAAATTCGTGTTTAATAATATCAAAACCATTTATAAGCAATACCACAGCAAGAGCAACAAGTACAAGACTTTGAATATCTTGAGCATCATTAGGGTAATTTTTCAAAGAATTTGAAATAGTTTTAAATGCTTTAATCTCAGACTGCTTACCTGTTGCATCCCACAAATCCTTTTTAAACCAGTCTTTAGGCTTAGATGAAGGCAAAAACTTTGAGCCTTTAAGAGTAATTTGTATTTCTCCGCCAATACCAGTGGCAGCATCTTCTTTATTACTCACATCACCCAAACCAAACCATATTGATTTAACAGAAATAGGTAATGGGTCAGAAGTAATTGTCTGAACCAGCCAGTTTTCAAATTCAATCAGGGTTCTGTCGAAATCAAGTCCTTTGAGGGAACCGAAATTATAACCGGGAATAATTTCGCCGATTGCGTCAAAAATCATCTTTTTTCCGCGGTCAATATCGGGCTGTTGCTTAATTAGTTTAAGAATAAAATCGTCAGTTTTCTTTGCTCTGTCCATTTTCGTCTTCTTTAGTTGCACTTTCAAAATCAATAGATACAGAATTGATGCAATATCTTAATCCTGTAGGATTTGGACCATCGTCAAATACATGCCCCAGATGACCGCCACACTTATTGCAAACAACTTCGGTACGAATCATCCCATGACTTGTATCAATTACTTCTTTAATTGCTTTTTTATCTTTTACATCAGAAAAGCTAGGCCAGCCACAATGTGAATCAAACTTTGTATCGCTATCAAAAAGCACATTGCCGCAAGCTTTACATTTATACAAACCGTCTTCAAAGTGCATATTATACTTACCGGTGTGTGGCCTTTCAGTACCCTTCTTACGTAAGATATAATACTCTTCGTCAGATAGAATATTTTTCCATTCAGTATCAGATTTATTTATTTCAAAGCTCATTTCGCTATTTTCTTCAATTTGTTCTTTTTTATTTTCAGCATTACAGCAAACTGCAAATATACTAAAAAAGAATGTTAATGCAATTATTTCAGCCCATTTCATATATATTGCTCATCAATCCTAAAAAAAAGTAATTGACGATGAAATTGAGTCAAAATTTTCTAAAAATATTTATATTTACTTCACATCGCCAATAATAACCGGCTCATATTCTTTGACTGAATTAACAACGAGTTCAACATTACCTGGATTAGTAACCAGCACCATGCCAATTCCCAAATTGAATGCCGCTCTCATTTCTTCTTCAGAAATATTACCTTCTTCCTGTATAAGCTCAAAAATCGCAGGTCTTTTCCAAGAATTCCAGTCAATATTGAGTGACAATCCATCAGGCATAATTCTCGATGTATTTCCAATCAATCCACCTCCGGTTATGTGACTTATTCCAGTCAATACCTGCATTTCTACAAGTGGTAGGACATATTTCAAATAGCTTTTATGCACTTTTAAAAGTGCTTCACCTACTGTTTCATCAAGGTGGTTGACAAAATCATTTACATTGTATTTCGGGAAAAGTACTGCACGTGCAAGTGAGTATCCGTTTGTATGAAGTCCTGTTGATTTCAGTCCGATAAGAACATCACCTTTCTTGATACTTGTGCCATTAACAATATTTTTTTTGTCAACTACTCCTATGATTGTACCTGAAACATCATATTCCCCTTCATTATACATCGAAGGCATTTCAGCAGTTTCTCCGCCAATAAGTGCAGTCTCATTTTCTTTGCAGGCAGTTACAAATCCCTCGATAACATCAACAGTGACATCAGGATTAAGCTTGCCGGTAGCAAAGTAGTCAAGGAAAAATAATGGTTTTGCTCCACAACACAAAATATCATTTACGCAGTGATTTACTAAGCACTGGCCAATTGTTTTGTGGTAATCAGACATGAATGCGACTTTTAGCTTTGTACCGACTCCATCTGTGCTTGCAACCAATATTGGATGTTCGTATTCTTTAAATGAAGCGTCGTAGAAACCGCCGAATAAACCTATATTTGATAAGACTTTATCATTATGTGTTGATTTTACAAGAGGCTTTATTCTGTCAACAGTTTCTTCGCCTGCTAATATATCCACACCTGAATCTTTATATGAAATGCTCATGATACTTTTTTAAAATGATAATTATATTAAACAACAAAAATAATCAATTAATAAATTGCAGCAAAGCAATATATTAAATAGACCGCTGTAAAATGTCAAAAAATTTACAACGGTCTAAAATTATTAAATAGAGGGATGTTAAAGAAGACCTACTTCTTTAAGGCAATGCTCGATTCTTTCCCAACTTCTTTCGATTTCAAAATCAAGTCCGAAAGAAAATCTTATAATACTACCGGTCATTCCTATATCGTCACGCACATCTTCCGGAATTTCCGATGAAGTTGAATGGCTTGGCGAACTAAACAGTGTCTTGTAAAAACCAAGACTTACAGCAAAGTAACCAACAAGATTTTCCTGCATCATAGGGAGTATTTTTGCAGCAATTTCATCAGTTTTGACATCAAGAGTAACCATACCGCTAAATCCATAGCCGGGATTCATCAGCACTTTCATTTTTTCATGATGAGGATGAGACTTAAGTCCGGGATAAATAACACGCAAACCGGCAGCTTCAAGCTTTTCAGCTATGAACATTGCGTTTTTACTGTGCTGTTGCATCCTTATGTGAAGTGTCCTGAGATTTTTTAGTATGCTCGCTGCTCTCAAACTATCCATAGTCGGACCGAGGAGCATTGAGTATCCGGTATTTACATCTTTCATACTACTGATAAATTCCCTATCAGCGCAGACTACTCCGCCTACAGCGTCACTTGCCCCGTTGATATACTTCGTCAAACTATGAATCACTATATGTGCCCCGTGATTATATGGAGATATCACCATTGGAGTAAAAGTATTGTCCACGACAAGTTTACAATCACTTTCATCAGCAATTTGTCTGAGTGCTTTAATATCTGCAACTTCAAGCATTGGGTTGCTGATGGTTTCGCAGTATATCACCTTAGTTCTTGGAGTAATTGCTGCTTTTACTTCATCCAACTTAGTAATATCAACAAAATTACATTTTATTCCCATTTCAGGAAAAATATTTTTAAATAATGCAAAAGTACCGCCATAGACAGTTCGGCTCGATACAATTTCGTCGCCGCTTGAACATAATTGCAAAGTAGCGCAGCTTATTGCTCCCATGCCCGATGCAAAAACATGTGCAGCAGGTGTATTCTCAAGAAGTGCTAATGCATCGCTTAAGAAACTGTTCATAGGATTCATGTGGCGCGAATAAAGGTAGCATCCTTCGATTTCATGCTCGAAAATTTCATTCATCTTTTCACTTGTCAAAAAAGTGAATGTAGATGAATCAGTTATTGATGGGTTTACTCCACCAAATTCGCCAAATACAAGATAATCCTGTATCCTGTTAGCAGGTTTATAATCCATTTTTAGTAACTCCTGTTTTTATCAGTATTTTTTTTTATAAATTGTCATTTATTAAAGTACAAAATTCGTAAAAAAAAATGAGAAAAGCAATTAATTATGAATTATTTTCAATAATAGCGATTATTGTTTTTGAAATGTTTGAAAGTATTGTATTTTTTAGATTTAAAATCATTGTAGTAAAAAAAAAATCATTAATTTTGTAATATTATATAAGTGAATTTTTGGAGATGATATGAAAAAGATTTTTGCCTTAATTTTTGTGCTTTTATTCGTAGCTAAAATTGCTTTTTCTCAAGAATTGCGCAATGTTGACTCCCGTGATTTTGCTGTATTGCTGTCTGCTGAAGTAAGCATAAATCCACCATCAATAAAATTGATTTGGGAAAAGAATGAGCTTGCATCTCAATACAGAATCCATAAGAAAAGGATAGCTGACTATGCTTTCGGCAATGAGCCGATTGCAATATTAGATAGTTTAACGACTGAATATACTGACCCCAATGTACTTCCCGGAGTTGCCTATGAGTATGAAGTTTGGGCACTTCAGAGAGGTACAGCTCAAAGTAACCCCATGTCTTTCTGGGGGTTTGGGTATTTGCTCACTGGTATTGATGTACCGGAATACGACCAGCCCGGCTATGTACTTCTGTTGATTGATGAAACAATGAAAGACGCTTTAAGTAGCGAAATTCTCAGGCTAAAAAATGACCTTAGAGCCGAAGGATGGGGGATATTGGAGAGATATGTACCACGAACTGAACAATTTGACGGACAAGCTGTGAAATCAGCTAAACAGATTGTAATTGATGAATACAACAAATATCGAAATGATTTAAAATCAATTTATATTTTAGGCAGAGTTGCTGTACCATATTCAGGTGATATTTATCCTGATGCACATCCTGACCACCGTGGCGCCTGGCCTGCTGATATTTACTACGGATATCCGAATGAATTATTATGGACAGATGTTTCAGTAAATATGACAGTTGCAAGCAGAGAAGCAAATAAAAATATTCCCGGTGATGGAAAATTTGACCAATCAAGTATTGGAACTTCACTTGCCTCAATTGCAGTCGGTAGGGTGGACCTGTATGGAATGAAAGCGTTCCATGGAGAGCTTCAGAATCCGGAAGCGGTACTTTTAAAACGTTATCTTGATAAAAATCATAATTACCGCAACGGGCAATTTGATTATGAAATTGCAGGCATTATTGATGATAATTTTGCGGCACATAATATAGTTGAAGCATTCGCAAGCTCAGGCTGGAGAAATATCGGCTCTCTTGCCGGAAGAAAGAACGTAAAAAAAGCAGACTTTTTTACTACTCTCGGAACTGAAAGCAAGCTATTTGCGTATGGTTGCGGAGGTGGTTCTTACACAAGCGCCGGCGGTATTGGAAATACCAACGACTTTGCTACTAAAGATGTCAATGCTGTGTTTACTATGCTTTTCGGCTCATATTTTGGAGATTGGGATATTGATAACAATTTCCTGAGAGCGCCACTTGCTACAAATCCGATGGCTCTAACCTGTAGTTGGGCAGGACGTCCTCACTGGTATTATCACCACATGGCTTTTGGCTATCCGATTGGTTATTCAGCACTCCTATCTCATAATAATACTAACACTTATAAACCGAATATTGTTTATACAGCACAATATCCCAATGGAGTTATTTTTAGTATCGGTATGCGAAACATCCATACTGCACTTATGGGTGACCCGACATTAAAGCTATCTCCTTATTCTGTACCAAGCCCCGATTTGGTAAAAGTTTCAGTTCCATTAGGCGAATCTGATGATATTCATACAGTAAAAATTGAATGGTCGGCACCTGAAATTGCTACTGAGCATCATTTTAATATTTATCGCTCTACTGATGAGTTCGGAAAATATGAAAAACTTAATTCCAATCCGCTAAAGGGAACAGAGTTCATAGACACTCTTTCAAATGAAGACTTCTACAGGTTTGATGGTGATATTTATTACTTGGTTCGGACTGCAATGCTTGAAACCAATAATTCAGGAAGATATTATAATGTCAGTCGTGGTAGAGTCGGAAGTGCCTTTGTAACAAGTGTAAACAGCAAAACTACTTTTAATTCAGGTATAAAAATTAATCCGAATCCTGCAACTGATTTAGCAACCATTCAATTTACTAATGGTATTTCAGGACCAACAGAAATTGAGGTGGTTGACCTTAGTGGAAATCAATTGATCATTTTATTGCACAGTGATTTGTATGCCGGAACTCATACTGTCAATTGGGACCTGAAAACTGCGACAGGCTTGAGTATTAATCCGGGAGTTTATTTTGTTAGAATGAAAAATGGCAACAAAATTTACGTAGAGAAATTAATCAAAATGTAATCCAATTATAAAAAAAATCAGCTGCTTCATTGATAAGTAAAATTGGGGCAGCTTTTTTTAAAGAGAAATCTCATTTATTTTTAAAATAATTTTATTGATTTAAAGTTAACCCATAATTTAATAGATGATTATTTACAGTATACTGATAATGATAAGAAACGGATTTTTTAAACTATTTATAATATTACATTTTCTGCCAATTATTTTCTTACCAAAAGATTTGATTTCAAAAAATCCTGAAAATTCTGAAATCAAAAATCTTAGAGATAGTATAAATGTATATTATTATTCATTTGATAAAAAAAAACTTTCAAATTTACTTGAAATCTCAGACAATCTTATCAAATCGGACAATTCTGACTATTATTCATATTATTATAACGGAATAATCAGATACTGCCTCGGAAGAGTAGTTTACAATGAAAGCCGTGACCTTGCTTACGACTATTTCGATAGCTCGCTCGATAGGTTTGAGAAAGCATTCGCTAACAAAGAGACACCTGTAGCTCTTGCTATGATATCAGCTGCTTACGGTAAAAAATCTGCTCTTTCACCTCTGAAAGCGATATTTTTAGGACAGAAAGCAAAAAACAGAATTTATGATGCTTATTCGTCGGATTCCTTAAACAGCAAAGTCCTGCTTGTCGCTGCAACGCATTTGATGCATATTCCCGGGTTTTATGGTGGAGATAAAGTAAAAGCTCGAAAAATACTTATGAAATGCCTTGAAATCAACAAAAAAAACATGCAAACTGATTCCCTTGAGCTTAATTGGGCTGGGGATGCGGAGATTTATGCTTATTTAGCTCAAATTGATATTTTGGAAGGAAAATTCGATGATGCAAGGCAAAATATGAAAAAGGCTCTAACCATCAAACCTAAATATGGATTTGTAATGATTGACCTTGAAAATCAAATTAAAAAGGCTGAAAAATGAGCCGGAAAATCAGATGGGAAAAAGCTCAAAACTATGAGAAAAATTGGTGGAATAAGAAAAAAGCAGCCATAGATTTAAGCTATTTAAAAAAATTTGCTGATGAACTCAGGCAACAGGTCGCTCCATTTGTAGATCAAAGTAAGTCACTGAAAATACTTGAAATCGGAAGTGGACCGGCAGGAATTCTTACACATCTCAATGCTGATTTGAGATGTGCTGTTGACCCGCTTGAAGATTTCTACTCATCTGTCAGTGAATATGCTGATTATCGAGATAAAAATGTGAATTATTACAAAGCTATGGGTGAAGAACTGCCTTTTGATGATTCGGTATTCAATTTAATTATTGTTGATAATGTGCTCGACCACTGTCAAAGCCCTTATAAAGTTATTAGTGAAATCAACAGAGTAGCAGAAATTGGTGCCATAATTTATTTCAAGCAGAATACTTATCATTTAATCGGAAAAATCCTTAGAAATATACTCGAAAAATTCGAAATTGATAAAGGACATCCTTATAATTTTACTGAAAGTGATATTTTAAAAATTTTCTGCCAGAAAGATTATGAAATTCTCAATAGAAAGGGGAGAGGACATATTAAACAACTTTTTGTAGAGCTGAAAATGAGAAATTTGAAAGCACTAATCAGAATTTTTACATTGATGACACGCAATAAAATAACATTAATTCTCAAAAAAAAATAATTATTGCTGTTGAAAACTTTTTTAAAGAGAAATTTCAAATAATTCGTGTTTTATTTAATGAGCGAAATAACAGAAAATATTATCAAATTACTTCCTGACTTTATTGCTAATCAAATAGCGGCGGGTGAAGTTGTTCAGAAACCGGAATCAGTAGTAAAGGAGTTAATTGAAAATTCTCTAGATGCCGGAGCTGATACGATTATACTTTCAGTTAAAAATGCAGGAAAGAGTCTCATCCACGTAATAGATAACGGCAATGGAATGTCAGAGAAAGATTTAAGGTTATCTGTGAAACGGCACGCCACAAGCAAAGTATTCTCGTCTGAAGACTTGGAAGAAATAAAAACTTATGGATTTCGCGGAGAGGCGTTAGCATCGGTATGCTCAGTTGCAAATGTTGAGATAAGAACCAAGCGACATGATGATAAGCACGGATGGAGATTGATCGCTGAGCCTATGAAAGATGAGTTGATTGAAGAGTTCAACTGCGATAAGGGAACTCAGATTTTTGTGAGAAATTTATTTTATAATGTTCCTGCAAGACGTAAATTTCTCAAATCGAACCTGACTGAATTCAGATATATTTCTGATACAATGATTAAAATTGCAATCGCAAGACCTGAGGTAAGATTTACATTTTATGATGATGATACTTTAATTTTCGATGTAAGGAAATCAGACCTGAAGCAAAGGATTATCGAGTTATTAGGGCAAAGTGTAAAGACATCACTTATTCCGGTAGAATATCAGAATGATTTTATAAAAATCAATGGTTTCGTTGGTGAGCCACATCTAGCCAGACAGAGCCGTTCCGGACAGTTTTTCTTTCTGAATGGCAGGTCAATTTTAAGCAATTCTCTGGCTCATGCAGTTTATTCATGTTATGAGGAACTGCTTGACAAGAACCAGAAGCCATTATTTATACTTAATATTGGAATTGATTATTCTAAAGTTGATGTGAATGTCCATCCGCAGAAGCATGAAGTTAAATTTGATGATGAAAGATTTGTTTATAATTCGATTAAATCAGCTATTCTTGGAGCTTTGAGCTCATATAGTATGATTCCTGAGATAAATATAGATATTCAGAATGCCGCAAATCCATTTACAACTGTTCATTCAGGAAAAGATAAAATTGTTGTAAATAAAATGACCGGTGAAATAATCAATAACTTTAACTATGACAATTCGAATCAGAATTTTTCTGGAACAGGAGATATTTCAAGGTTCAAGCCAAATCGCAGTGCATTTGATGATATTTTTGGCAAAACATCTGATTATTCGAATGATTTGCTTATTCCTGCAGACATAGAAAGTCATAATTATAAGTATATCGGAAGCAGATTTATAGTCATTGAAATAAACGACTATTTAGTAATTATGGATCAATCAGGATTGCAACAAAGAATACTTTATGACAGAGCTTTAAGTCAAAAGATATCCGGAAATTCATCTGTTCAGGATATACTTTTTCCTATTGATATTGAGATATCTGAAGGTCAAAAACAAATTCTTACAAAAGCTATATCTGAGATTGAATCTATCGGTTTCAGATATGAAATATCAGGCAATGAAGTTGTTTTTTCAGGAATTCCAAATACAATCAGGCAAGGAAAGGAAGAAGAATCTCTGCGGAAATTTCTAAATGAATTGTCAACAATCGAAATTGATTTAATCGGCGATTTATTCGACAAAATTTGCACATTTTATTCAGAGGCTGTATCTGTCAAAAATGGCTCTGACTTAATGGAAGTAGAAATAAGAGATTTGATGAAATCTTTGAAAAACTATAAAATTCCAATATTTTCTCCAAGAGGAAAAAAATCTGTAATCAAACTGACATCACAGGAATTTTACAATAAATTATTTTTCAGCTCATAAATTTTGCATGTATAATGAAAGATAAATTAAATATATTGATTTTGAACTGGCAGGATATTAAAAATCCTCTTGGTGGCGGTGCTGAAGTGCATCTTCATGAGATTTTCAGCCGAATAGCGAAAATGGGGCACTACGTAAAACTCATTTCCTGTGAGTCAGTCGGATTACCTGAAAATGAGATTATTGACGAAATAGATGTAACAAGGAAAGGTAGCCGCTCACTTTTTAATTATTATGTGCCAGGACTTGTGAAGGATGCTTTGAAAGCTAAAGATTTCGATATTATTATTGATGATATAAACAAAATTCCTTTTTATACACCAATTTATATAAAATCAAAACCCCTACTTGCAATCAGTCATCACTTTTTTGGAAAAAGTATATATCGTGAGGCAAATATTATAGCCGGAAGCTATGTCTATTTTTCTGAATTTGTAGTAAATTTTATTTACAAACATACTCCATTTTCAGTTGTTTCCCAAAGCACACTCGACGAGTTTACTCAGAGAGGATTCGATACAAGCCGTTTTAGCATAGTAACCAATGCAATTACTCAGGAAAATTTTCCGATGAAAGTATGTGAAAAATCAAAATCACCTACTGTTACATACTTCGGAAGACTAAAAAAATATAAATCAGTTGACCATTTATTCAGTGCATTTGCAATTTTAAAAGAAAATATGCCTGACGCTAAACTTGAAATAATTGGAAGAGGCGACTTCAGACCATATTTGGAGAAGCTTTCTGATACTCTTGGTATAGCTGACTCAGTAATATTCCATGGATTTGTTTCAGAGGATGACAAAAGTAAAATTTTATCCCGATCACATATTATTGTAAATACATCAATGAAAGAAGGTTGGGGTATTACAAATATTGAAGCCAACGCCTGTGGAACGCCTGTGATATCAGCCGATGTGCCCGGATTGAGGGATTCAGTCAGTGTCGGAAAATCCGGTTTGCTTTATGAATACGGAAATATTAAGGAGTTAGCCGCTAAAATGACTAATGTGTTACAGAACAAAAGATTATTTGAAGAATTGTGTAACGGAGCTGTCAGATGGGCTGAAACCTTCAGCTGGGATAAATCAGCCGGCGAAATGCTTGAGGTAATTTACAATACTATCAATCAATATAATTCCAAAGAAAATCAGGGAAAATAAATTTCTCTATTTTGAGATTGCCATACTTATTTCTAAGTATTACAATTTTTTAAAACAGGATTATTGTAGAAAAAAAATTGCCACTATCTTCAGATAGTGACAACTTCAAAAATCTAATAATTAATATTAATGAAATATATTATTCTTGAGTCCAGCGAATATTCAATTTTCTTGCTGCTAAAGCATCATCAACCCTTCTGATTGGAGTAGTCAGAGGTGCTGAAGTAACAAGCTCAGGATTTGTACGGGCTTCTTCCGCAATTTGATTCATAACATCAGCAAAACGTTCAAGATTTTCGATAGCTTCAGTTTCAGTAGGTTCAATGAGCATACATTCATGAACAATAAGCGGGAAATAAATTGTCGGAGCATGGAATCCATAGTCAAGCAAACGCTTAGCTATATCCTTAGCATTGACGCCTAATTCTTTTTGATAGTCAGCACTAATAACAAATTCGTGCATACCGTTTTCATTATAAGGCATCTTGTAATTATCTTTAATAAGCGCTCTTATATAATTTGCATTCAGAATTGCATTTTCACTTACCTCTCTAAGTCCTTCGGCTCCATGCATTCTGATGTAAGTCAAAGCACGTGTATACATACCGAAGTTGCCCCAGAAAGAGTGCATCTTGCCAATTGATTCAGGCTTATCAAAATTCATTATGAATCTTTCGCCATCTTTTTCAATCTGTGGTACAGGCAGATAAGGAACAAGTCTTTGGCTTACGCAAACCGGACCTGAGCCGGGACCGCCACCACCGTGAGGAGTTGAGAATGTTTTGTGCAAATTGATATGAACGCAGTCGAATCCCATATCTCCGGGTCTGGCTATACCGAGAAGAGCGTTAAGATTAGCCCCATCCATGTAGCTGAGACCACCTGCATCTTTAACAAGTTCATTTATAAGCAAAATTTCCTTTTCAAAAATTCCAACTGTGTTTGGATTTGTAAGCATAAATCCTGCAGTATCATCACCCAATTTTGACTTAAGGTCTTCAATATCTACTCTGCCTTGTTCATTTGATTTGAGCTCTACAATCTGAAATCCTGCAATAGCTGCTGATGCCGGATTAGTGCCGTGCGCGGCATTCGGAATAAGAATTTTGTTCCTTTTAGTATTGCCATGAGCATTATGATAAGCCCTGAACATTAAAATACCTGCAAGCTCACCTTGCGAGCCGGCTGCAGGTTGGAGAGTAACACCCTGCAGAGCAGTAACTTCTTTAAGTGCTTCGCCCAAATCATACATCACAGCTAATGCACCCTGAGCCATATCTTCGTTAGATAATGGATGAAGGTCAGCAAAGCCACTATAAGAAGATGTTACTTCATTAACTTTTGGATTATATTTCATTGTGCATGAACCAAGAGGATATAACCCTTTTTCGATATTATAATTCAAGTGAGAAAGACGTTGAAAATGCCTGGCAATCTCATTTTCGCTAACTTCCGGAAGTTCAGCGTCATTTTTTCTAATAAATTTTTCGGGTAATAAGGATTTCAAATCCTTAATTTCGATGGATAATTTCGGCAATGAATATCCAACTCTTCCTTTACCGCTTTTTTCAAAAATCAACTTTTCCATATATATCCATTATTGAATTTTACTTGACAAATTTTCTAAAGCCGCCATAGCAGCTTTTTGTTCAGCTTCTTTTTTATTTTTTCCACTGCCGGTACCTTGAATTTCGCCATCAATAACAACACCTATACGAAATTCCTTGTTGTGCGGTGGTCCAGTTTCTTCCAATACCTGATAAGTTGGTGCTTTTTTTCCATCTTTCTGCACTGCCTCAAGTAATTGGCTTTTATAATTATTATCCTCAAATAAATTTGATTTTATAATAATCGGTATCAAAACTTTCACTACAAAATCAGTAGCGGCATTATATCCTGAATCTAAATATACAGCAGCTATAATAGCCTCTACGGCATCACTCATCATTGAATCACTGCCACTTTTAAGATTTTTTTCAGCTCCGTGGCTGACTCTTAAAAATTTCTCAAGTTCGAGCTCATGAGCACAATTTGCTAAAGCATATCTGTTGACCATCATAGAGCGAAGTTTCGTAAGCGAGCCTTCGGCTTCATTGATGTGATTGGCAAAAAGATAATCTGTAACAATCATGCTAAGAACAGCATCCCCAAGGAACTCGAGCCTCTCATTTGAATTGTAGTTTCCATGAGGAAGCACTTGCAAGTAAGAGCGATGAGTCAAAGCCTGTTCGAATATAGCAGTATTATCAATATTAATTTTAAGCCTTATTTCAAGCTCGTCTTTTAAAGATTCTCCCAGAAACCCAAGTTCAGGGAAACCCCTTTTGGAAGCCTCTTTGATAGCTTGGCTGTCAAGAGGCTTTTTTCCAAACAGGTTTTCATAAATATTTCTGAAAATACGTTTCACAATATTATCAGTAAATTATTTGACTTCATAAGCTTTAAAGCATAATGAAGCATTATGTCCTCCAAAACCAAATGTATTGCTAACAGCAGCACGGATTTGTTTGTCGATTGACGTATTAGGAACATAGTTCAAATCGCAATCTTCATCCGGTGTGCTATAATTAATAGTTGGAGGAATTTTCGAATGATGTATTGCTAATGTAGCGGCAATAGCTTCAATCGCTCCTGCAGCGCCAAGTAAGTGACCTGTCATAGACTTAGTAGATGAAACAGCCAAATTATAGGCATGCTTACCAAAAACAGTCTTGATAGCAGCAGTTTCGTTTCTGTCATTAAATGGAGTTGAAGTACCATGAGCATTGATATAATCAATATCTTCAGGTTCCAACCCTGCGTCTTTAATTGCAAGCTTCATTGAGCGAACAGCACCTTCTCCACCTGGAGCCGGCTGAGTGATATGGAATGCGTCATCGGTCAGACCGATTCCGGCAAACTCACAATATATCTTGGCTCCGCGCTTTATAGCATGTTCTTCTGTTTCAAGTATTAGGATTCCCGCACCTTCACCGATAACAAATCCATCGCGTTCTTTATCAAACGGGCGACTCGCACCGGCTGGGTCATCGTTACGGGTGGAAAGAGCTTTCATTGCATTAAATCCACCTACACCCATAGGACACACAACAGCTTCACTTCCGCCTACCACCATCATATCAGCATCACCGCGTTGAAGAATCATCAGTGCATCGGCAAGCGAGTGAGATGAAGTAGCACAAGCAGAAACGGTAGCATAATTAGGACCTTTAAGTCCCCATTTAATTGCTACGTGACCGGCTGCAATATCAGAAATAAGCATAGGAACAAAAAATGGAGAAATTCTGTCAGGTTTGCCGTCTCTTTCATAAAGATTTTGTTGTTGATGGTGATATGTCCACATACCACCGATACCTGAACCAATTATAACTCCGATTCTTTCTTTATCAAGAGTATCAAAATCAATTCCGGCATCTTCAACAGCCATTGTTGCTGATGATAGAGCATACTGAGTAAATAAGTCCATTCTTTGGGCTTCTTTAAAATTTATATGCGGTGAAGGGTCGAAATTCTTGACTTCACACGCAAACTGCGTCTTAAAGTCAGAAGCATCGAACTTTGTAATTGGAGCACCACCGCTTTTTCCTTCCAATAACGAGTTCCAATATTCTTGAAGGTTATTGCCTATAGGAGTAACTGCTCCTAAACCCGTTACAACAACCTTAGGGAAATTATATCTCGGCATAAACTACCCGCCGTTTTTTTATTAAAAATTATTGACGTTCTTCTAAATAACTGATAACCATACCTACTGTCTGAATTTTTTCAGCATCGGCATCTTCGATCGTAATATTGAATTCTTTTTCGAATTCCATGATGAGTTCAACTGTATCAAGTGAATCTGCACCTAAATCTTTAGTAAATGAAGCTTCATCTGTGATTTGTGATTTTTCAACACCAAGCTTCTTAACAATAATGTCCGTTACTTTAGTTCTGTACTCTGACATATTCTTCTCCATAATCAAAAATTAAACAAAATATAAAATAGAATTAAATTAATTACATTGCAAGTCCGCCATCTATGTGAAGCACCTGTCCGGTAATATAATTTGCACCATCACCTGCAAAAAACATTACCACTGAAGCAATTTCTTCAGCTTGTGCTACACGCTTAAGCGGAATATTGTTTACGAAATATTCTCTCTGCTCTTCAGATAATTTTTGTGTCATTTCAGTTGCTACATATCCGGGAGACAGTAAATTTACGGTAATATTTCTGGATGCCAATTCTTTGGCAAGAGCTTTTGTTAGTCCTACTAATCCTGACTTTGAGGCAGAATAATTGGCTTGACCGGGATTTCCGATTGTGCCTACTATTGAGCCGATATTGATAATTCTTCCGTAACGCTGTCCCATCATTGTGCGGGAAACGGCTTTTATGCAGTTAAAAGTACCTTTGAGATTAATATCCATTACGAAATCCCAGTCATCTTCTGACATTCGTATAAGGAGATTATCTTTTGTTACACCTGCATTATTCACTAAAATATCAATTCTGCCTTCTTTTTTAGCAATTTCACCAACTGCTGTAGTAACAGATTCAAGATTTGATACATCAACTTTTACGAAATCAATTAAATTATTGATTTCCTGATTTTCAGTAAATGTACTTTTATCTTCAGGTATATTTCTTCCAAAGGCATAAACCTTAGCCCCACTGCCTGCAAATGCAGTACAGATAGCCTTTCCAATGCCTTTTGTGCCGCCTGTTACTATGACAATTTTATCTTTCAAAATTTTTACCTTTTTAAAAATGTAAATTTAGTAAAAAAAAATTAAATTTAACTAAAATTTTTGCAAATCTTCAAATTTATCTGCACCCGAAATTTCCACATCGCTTAAAGTTCGTTTAACAAGTCCTTGTAAAACTGAACCGGGACCAAATTCTAAAAATGACGAAATTCCGTCTTCTTTCATTTGAATGAGAGTCTGCGCCCATTTAACAGGTGATGTCAGCTGATTAATTAAAGCAGGTTTGAGTTCATCACCCTTATTAAGTGGTTTAGCATAAACATTTGAGTAAACAGGAACTTTAGCATCGCTGAAATTTATATTTTCAATAGCTTTTTCGAGTTCTTTTTTAGCCGGTTCCATAAGTGGTGAATGAAATGCCCCGCTTACAACTAGTTCTGTTACCATACGTGCACCGGCTTCTTTGAATTTTTGAGCATTTTCTCTTAAATAATCACGTGAGCCTGAAATTACTATCTGACCGGGTGAATTATAATTTGCAGGTACGATTACGTTTGGCTTGCCGGATTCGGAAAGTTCATTGCAAAGTGCCTCAAGTTTATCGTCAGCAAGATTAATTACAGCAAACATAGTTCCGGGCAGGTCTTCGCCGGCACTAAACATAAGATTGCCTCTTTTGCTGACTAATTTGAGAGCATCTTCAAAACTAAGTACACCTGCAGCATAGAGAGCAGCATATTCACCAACTGAGTGACCTGCAACTGCCGAAAACTCAACTTTGCTTTTTAATAATTCAAATAAAACTGCTGAATGAAGGAATATCGCAGGCTGAGTATAACGTGTTTCTTTAAGTACTTCAATAGGACCATTGAAACAAATTTCACTTAATTTATAGCCTAAAATTTCATCTGCAGAGTTAATAATTTGTTTTGCTTTATCAAAATTCTCGTATAAAGAATTCATCATTCCAACATACTGAGAGCCCTGACCAGAGAACAGCAACGAATTTTTCATGATTACATCACTCCATTTGTATGCCATTTCAAATAAATTGAGCCCCATGTAAATCCAGCTCCAAAGCTGGAAAGAATCAAATTGTCACCATCTTTGATTTTGCCGTTTTGCAGCCATTCAGAAATACATATCGGAATAGTTCCTGCGGTAGTATTGCCATATTTGTCAATATTAATCATCACTTGTTCAGGATTAATACCCATACGGTTTGCCGTAGCCGAAATAATTCTAAGATTTGCCTGATGTGGAACAAGCCATGTTACATCATCGGAAGTCAGATTGTTTCGTTTCATGATATCAGTCGAAACGTCAGCCATGCCGACAACAGCCGCTTTGAAAACAGCTTGTCCATCCTGATAAATATAATGTTCCTCATTATCGACAGTTTCGTGGCTTGCCGGTTTGACACTGCCACCTGCTTTTTGATGAAGATACTGACCACCGTTACCATCAATAAATAATAGCTTGTCTAAAATTCCATATTCAGGATTATCAGACTTTTCTATAATGCAAACACCTGCACCATCACCAAATAATACAGCCTGAGCTCTGTCGTTGAAATTTACAATCGAGCTCATTTTATCACCACCACACAAAAGCACTTTCTTTGCGGCGCCGGATTCAACAAGCGAAGCGGCTGTAGCTAAAGCAAATACAAATCCTGAGCACGCTGCTGATATATCAAAACCCCAGCAATTTTTTATACCGAGTTTATTTTGGACAACAGCAGCTGTTGATGGGAAATTGTGGTCAGGTGTTACTGTTGCCACTAATATACAGTCAATCTCGTTTTTGTCAATGCCACGTTTTTCGATACATTCTTTAGCGGCAGGTACAATTAAATCTGATGTACCACCTTCTTTCAGAAATCTCCTTTCTGCAATTCCGGTGCGAGCCATTATCCAGTCATGTGTTGTTTCTAGATATTTTTCAAAGAAATCATTTTTAAAAACATCATCCGGAAGATAATGAGCTATAGATGTAATAGTTGCTGACATAATTAATATTTTCCTAATTTGTTAAAGCGGTTTCGATTTTAGTATTTAAGCCGGCTTTAACCATATCGCGGGCTGTTAATACCATATTTTCCAATGCTGTGGGAGATGAACTTCCGTGTCCGATAATTGACACTCCATTTACTCCGAGCAGTGGAACTCCACCATAATTTTCATAATTCAAATCTTTTAAGACATCTTTCAGCAGCGGAAGCATCATTCCGACTTTTAGCTTGTTAAAAGTGCTTCTGTCTGCATAATTTTTAAAGGTTGATTTTAGCATTCCAAGAAAACTTTCGGCAAACTTGAGTACAATATTTCCAACAAAACCATCGCAAATCACAACATCTGCTTTAGCATCAAATATATCACGTCCTTCGATATTGCCTACGAAGTTTAAGTTGCTTGATTTTAGCAAC
Organism: Ignavibacteriota bacterium; assembly: GCA_019637995.1. Lineage (NCBI taxonomy): Bacteria > Pseudomonadati > Ignavibacteriota > Ignavibacteriota bacterium. The sequence continues at coordinate 142,083 of JAHBUQ010000004.1, read as the reverse complement.
TTGTATGTTTCCTTTACAATTTCGGTACCTTTAATTTCCTCTTCTCCAATGTTCAGTAAACCAATAACAGGTTTTTCAGTTCCGGTTATCTGGCTGTAATAAATTGAACCCATAACAGCAAACTCATACAAGTATCTTGGTTTTGGTTCTAAAGTAGCACCAACATCAACAATCAGAACAGGTTTGCCATGCTTCGATGGAAAAAACGAACCGATTGTAGGTCTTGAAACACCTTTGATTCTACCTAACAGAATAGTTGACAGTGAAAGCATAGCACCAGTATTTCCGGCTGATACAAACGCATCTGACCTGCCGGATTTATGATATTCAAGTCCTTTGTAAATTGATGACTCTTTTTTGGTTTTGAGTGCTTCTGTAGGGTCATCCTGCATTGTTATTACATCATCGGCATTAAGTATCTCAAAATCTGAGGTACTTAAACCGCTTTTCTGCAAATTTTCTTTGATAATGCTTTCTTTACCTACTAAAATCAAATCAATAGAATCAGCAAATCTGGACTTCATACTTGCAGCTGCTTTCAACTCATTATGAGGAGCAAAATCGCCCCCCATAATATCAAAAGCTATTCTGATTTTGCTGTTCAACATAGGTTTCCGATAAATCAAAAATTATAATGCTGCAACAACTTTTCTGCCGTTGTAGTATCCACATTCAGGGCATGCACTATGCGAAAGCTTAGTAGCTCCACACTGCGGACATACTGATGTCTGCATTGGAGTCGCTTTGTAGTGCGTACGTCTTTTATTTCTTCTTGATTTCGAAAACTTTCTGGTTGGATTTGGCATTTTATTTATCCTTTATATAAAATCAATTAAACTTAATATTTTTCAAATTTGACCACCTGTCATCAAGAGGTAAATTCTCATCGGGAATTATTTCCTTAGCGATTTCAGGAAATATTTCTGATAATTCCTTGTCTCTGTATTCAGGTGCTAACCGCTTCATTGGAAGTTTTAAAGCAAGATGCTCTAATACTTCTTCAGAAATGTCAATGTACTTATAATCTTCTCTAATAATAATTTCTTTGTCATTTTCGCCGTGTTTTCCAACTTCTAAAAATAATTTCGTATTTGCCCGGTATACAATCTCAAAATTTGCTGAGATTAATTCTTCGAAAATTTGCAAAGACCGATCACACTCCATTCTTGCATTTACTTTGGCATCTGCTGTAAGGGTATATCTCAAACCAAGTTTCTTAACAATTACACTTAGTCTGATATCTCCAAAAAACTCGTCAAATGCAGTTTCCAACGTATTTACAGGAACAGATAGCTCGAACTCATATTCACCGTCGGACATACCGGATATATCTATTTTAATCATCTTTTTAAAAATCTGCACAAAAACAACTTACAAATTTAACTGTTTATTGAGGTATTTCCAAAAAATAAAAAAAAATTCCCTATTCATCGGCATTATCGGCTGCATATATATATCATTTTTTTTTATATTTGCTCATTATGTAAAAAAGCCGACACTTCAGTACCGGCTTTTAATATATTAAATTATCCGAATTTTAGTTATCGGATTTATGAAGATTTTTCAAAAGTGAATCAGGCGACATAGCTTTGCTGACTTTTTCAACAGTTCGATCACATACGCAGCCGCTTAAATCTTCAGGCTTTTCATCCGGCAACAAATAAACTTCTTTTACATCGCCGCAAGTATTGCATGTATGGGTATATGTTTGCATTTAATTTACCATAATAAATTTGAAATACTAAAATAATAGTTAGATAAAACTAACTTCAAGTATAATAACGCAATTCTTCAAAAATTATTGATATTTTTTTTAAATTTGAATAATTATGTTTTTATTTGTAAATATGTTTAAGGTAAATTTTGGAAGTTTGAAATATGTCTGAATTTGCGGGTCTTCAAAGTTTGATGACTGAGGTTGATGACTTCATTGCCAATGCATCGAATTTTTCGTCATATATTTTTGAAAAATACAAAGATTTAAACTGGGCTGGCTTTTATATGTTGTCAGGCGATGAATTAATTCTCGGACCATTTCAGGGAAAGCCTGCCTGTATCAGAATTCAACTCGGAAAAGGTGTTTGCGGAACTGCAGCAATAAGAAGAGAATCATTAGTCGTTGATAATGTGCATCAATTTGATGGACATATTGCTTGTGACTCAGCTTCAAATTCTGAACTTGTCATACCCTTAATTTTTAATGGTAAATTATTTGGTGTTTTTGATGTTGATAGCCCGATATTATCAAGATTCGACATTGATATATGTAAAGAGATAGAAACGGGCTTAAAATTTCTTCTTGAAAATTCAAATATGGATAAAATATATGCTTATTACAATCCTTAAAATAACATTATTCATTCTGATGTTTTGTTTCTCAATTATTTTGGAAGCAAGAATTGTTATTAATGAAATTATGCCGGCTCCACTTGATGGTGAACCGGAGTGGATTGAGTTTTACAATACCGGTGAATTTGAAATAATATTAGTTTCCCCTGCAATTTCAGATTTAGCTTCGAGCAGGAATATTCAACCATTTAAATTGCAACCGGGTCAGTTTGCCATAGTAGTTAAAGATACTAACTTACTTAAAACATACTATAATATTCCGTCGAATTGCATAATGATACAGTCAACATTTCCAACTTTAAATAATACAAATGATGCTGTTGCCTTGAGAGAAAATGTTTCAGAGCTGATTGATACTGTTTTCTATGATATGAAATGGGGTGAAAAAGGATTATCTCTTGAACGAATTGATGTCAAATCAGCAGCACTATCTCAGACAAATTGGTCTAAATCATTATCTGCATTTGGTGCAACACCCGGATATATAAATAGCACAGCACTTATTAATTATGACTTAACTTGCTTAAAAATAAACTATAATAATTTATCAGCTGAAGTTGAGGTTGTTATTAATGATATTGGAACTAAACGTTCTCAGGAATTTGATTTTTCGGTAAATGCAGAATTTACTATTTCTTCCGGTGAAATGTTGAATTTATCTTTAATTGAATTGACTGGTATTAGCATATACGATTTGGACACAATTATCAGTATTCCTGTAGAGCTAATAAGAAATATCATACCACGTTCAGGTATGGTCAGGTTCACTGCTTTCGTAAGTTCATTCAATGATGAAAGAAGGTCAAATGATACTGTTTCTTCAGAATTTTATATCAGACGTGAAGACCCGATAATTAAAATAAATGAAATTATGTATGATGTTTCTGATGGTATGGCTGAATACATTGAATTATGGAATGGTGGTAGTGATACTTTGCTGCTTGATAATTTTGTCATATGGGATGCAGCAGGCACAATTGAAAAAGGTAATGTCAGGATTATTTCAGATTCTTTTGTTATTCCGCCTAATGAATATGGAGTCGTGACCTGGGATGAGGCTTTTTTTCAAACATTCCCGGATTTATTAGATAAAAATAATATTTACTTATTCAAATCATCAATGAATCTCAATTTAAGCGGGGATTTAATTGTAATAGCTGATGCAAATGGAAAAATTTATGATTCGCTAACATATTCTAACTCTTGGCATAACAGGTCTGTCAGCAACACCAAAAATCGAAGTCTTGAAAAAATTTCACCAATTTTGGAAAGTCATTATAATGCAAACTGGAGCACTTGTTCAGCTTATGAAGGAGGCACTCCGGGTAAGATTAACAGTCTGGCCGGAAATAAACCCGGGGAGGGAAGTATCAGCATATCACCAAATCCATTTGCTCCATCTCTTGGAGGTGCAGACGCAAATGCAGTAATATCTTATGAATTGCCATTTACAAGTTCGCACTTGAGTGCTGCAGTTTACGATATGAACGGAACTCGTATCTCGCAGATAGCCAACAATAGATTCTCCGGTTCTCAAGGTGCCATTGTTTGGGACGGAAGGAATTCGAATGATTTTATTTCCCAGATTGGTCAGTATATAGTTGTAATTGAAGCTGTTGATATTGAATCAGGAAAAGTTTCTGTCCTAAAATCATTAATTGTCATTGGGAAGTGATTTTGAATTAATATATTATTTTAAATTTTTAAATTTCATTTTTATGATTTCTAATCAATAAACGATTGAATATTAATGTAAATAACGATTAATTAAAATATATTAATCGTTATTTTAATGCTACTATTAAATTTTTAACAAAATTTTAATTATTAAATTATGAATTAAAAATAAATTTATTTTGAATTTAAATTAATTCTTATTATATTTCCATTCATAAATAGTTCATATTTTATGAAAGTTTTTAAATATGTGAACATTTCTGTTTTTAATATAGTGATTATTTGTTACATCAAGGGTTGGAAGCAAATTGATGAGTATTGAACGAAATATAATAGAATCCCTGCCTTACGGGGTTGTTTATGTGGATAAACAACAAAAGGTAATAGAATTAAATAAAAAAATTATATCTTCTTTCGGGGATTTAAGAGGGAAAGTTTTATTTGAAACTGAATCGAAACTAAGTAAACCTGAGATTATAGCAAGATTAGATGAGGCAATTGAAAAAGGTTGTGAATCATCTCTGATAGTCACAAATTCTATTGTAAATCACAAAACTACAATCATTAATATAAGTATAAGTCCTGTTAAACAAAATGATGAAATAGTTGGTGCACTTATGCTTGTTAGTGAAAATAACGAATATAACCAATGGCAGCGGGATTTTAATCTGTTATTCGAATCCGTACCATCTTATATTTCAATAGTTGATCCAAGCTTGAAAATTGTTAGAGCAAGTCAAAAGTTCAGATATACTTTCGGAAGAAATCACAGTATATTTTATACTGAACCGGGCAAAAAGAAAAATGATTATCAAGATAACCCGACAATATTATGCTTTTCTGATAATGAAGAGCATACTGATACAGTTATTTCAAATACAATTAATGGTGAAAAAGTACATTTAATAGTTACAAGTGTACCATTTCTGGTAAAAGATAATAAAACGCAACTTGTAATGGAAATAATGTTGGATATAACAGAGCTAAATCAGTTGCAGGAGCAGCTAAATCTAACGCATGATTTTTATAGTGATTTGCTTGATAATTCAGCAGATGGTATTATTGCAATAGATACTAAGGGCAGAGTTCAGATATTCAACTCGACACTCAAAGACATTCTGCTTTGGAATGTTATTCGCAAACCAACTATAAACAAAATTCAGGAGCTGCTGCCAAAAGAATTTTTTGATGAAGCTGATATTGATGGAATAATTCTTCAGGATAAAGATTGTGTTTTAAAGTCAACAGTTGGTGATAAAATACCGGTCAGACTAAATGCATTTGAAATCCGTGACAAGAAGAAATCAGTCGGAAGAGTCGGATTTTTCCAGGATTTACGAAATGTGAAGCAGCTTGAAAAGCAAAAGAAAGATGCCGAAAGAGATGCACTTATAACTACTTTCAATTCAGTTGGTAAAAGTATATTTTCAGTTTTTGCGTATCAGGATGATATTGCAAAAAGATTTGAAAAGATAATTTACAGCGACAGAAATATTGATTTCAAAATCAAATCCTGGGATAATTTGAAATTCCATTATGATGTACTAAATAAAATGATACTTGATTTTATTAAAGTTGCATCAGGGTTCGAATCGAATCCAATTGAGTTAAATTTAAAACAATTTATTGAATCTACTGTAAGGGAATTTCGCGGTTTAGCCGATTTTTACGGTATCAGACTAAAAGAAGATTATTTGCTCAGACCCGGAATATCGCTATATGATGAGTATATTTACAGAACAATCACAAATATTCTCCTTATCAATTCTATTGATTCAGCAAAAGATGTCCCGGTTGGTGGAGAGGTTGTTTTTCATGCTGAAGACTATCTGGGTAAACCGATTATATTGGTATCTGACAATGGTGCTGATATAAGCAAATTACTTGATTCAAAAAAGAGATTTTTTAAAGATAAACAAGAGATAGGAGTAGGATTTAGAACCTTACAGTTTTTGGCTGAGAAGGTGGAAGGAAAGTTTGAAATTGTTACTGATAATTTACAAGGCAATATCTATAAGTTCGAATTTTAAATAATATTGTAAATAATTGATAAATTTTGGTGAAAATTAAATTTATTTTTTTAAATATTAAATTATTTACATATTTTAGTATTTGACTTAAATAACAATCTTGTAGAACATTATTGATAGAACCAATGAAATCTGCTTTACGACTTACGGCAAATGCCGTTATAATTATTCTGCTCTCAGTGGCAGCCATTTTTGCTGATGAACACGCAAAAAAGTCTAAACATGAGGGTGTTAATGTATTAAAAGTACTTCTTGACGGAAATCAACGATTTGTTGATGGTACTGCCACTCATCCACATCAGGATAGAAAAACAATTCTCGAAACATCAAAAGGGCAGAATCCTATTGCTGTAATTATTGCCTGCTCAGACAGTCGCGTACCCGTTGAAACCCTTTTCGATGCCGGAGTCGGCGATATTTTTGTTATTCGTACAGCCGGTAATATTATTGGCAATTATGAAATGGGCAGCATTCAATATGCAGTTGAGCATCTTGGAGTAAAATTTGTCGGTGTTCTTGGTCATACTGACTGTGGAGCCATAAAAGCTTTTGCTCATGGTCATGAAGGCGAAGGTAATATTAAAGATATTATCAAGCATATCCGAGATGAGGAAGAGGAGCAGGAAATTCCTGAACCGAAGCACGAACACATGGAAAGATGTATTTATGCCAATATATTTCATGGTATGAAACAGATTAAAAACGACCCCATGATTCAAAGAATAAGTAAGGAACATGGTGAAGTTCAAGTACTTCCAATGATTTATAATGTTGAAACAGGCTCGGTCAATGTTTTAGACCCAGATATGAAGGCACCGCATTAATTTTACTGATTTTGAGAGGTTAAAGTTCTGATTATTCTATTTTGAATATTAATCAGCACTTTTTAGTAAAAGTATAATAAATAATCAATTTCCAGCGTTTCTTTTGTAAATATCAGGAAACGTTGGAAATATTATATTATAACTTAGAATTTGTAAATCAGAAAATATATAAAGATATATTTTTAAAGTTTTTCTATTTTTTCGTATCTGAAAATCGGCTCCAAGTCTGCTGTTTCTTGAACCATAACATTCAGGTCTTTGATAATGCCTGTGTCAATTCCATAAACCCAACCATGGATTTTAATCTCATGATTATCCCAAGCGCTTTGAATTATTGATGTTTTGGCTAAGTTTATGACACTTTCTATGACATTAAGCTCTGTGAGTCTGTTGCTTCTTTCAGTAGTATCTTCAATAGCATCAAGTTCATTAGAATGCTTAGCGTAAACTTCTTTAATATTGCGAAGCCACTTATTTACAACCAATCCATGATCCTTATTTGACATAGCTGCTTTGATACCTCCACAGCTATAGTGTCCGCACACAATAATATGTCTCACTTTGAGCACTTCTACTGCATAATGAAGTACACTCATACAGTTTGAATCTGTATGCAATACTACGTTTGCTATATTTCGATGTACAAATATATCACCCGACTTTGTTCCGGTGATCACATTTGCAGGAACTCTGCTATCTGCACAGCCAACCCAAAGGAATTCAGGTTTTTGTCCTTTTGCAAGTTCAGTGAAATAATTTGGGTCAAGTTCTAATGTTTCCTTAACCCATTGTTTATTATATTCCAATAGTTTAATATGCTCTTGTGACATAAAGATTCTCCTTTTATTAATGATGAGATTGTTTTATAAAATCCGGAATTTCTATTAATTCAACTTCAATATTTTTTAGTTGTGAGCTAATTTTAAAATCATGAATAATTTCTAAAACATCGTAATCAATATTCTGAGAACCGGTACCATCAATTATTACTTTGACATTTTCAGGTAAATGCGAGAGAGTTAGAAGGATACTGCCACGATTTAAGAAACTAACGTCTTCAGATAAAATAAGTCTAATGATTTCGCCGTGTTTATGGGTTTCTTTATGGAAGAAATACGGTGTTTTGTAATTATTCTTTAGTATGTAGAATATAGCAACTGCCATACCTAAGCCAATTCCTCTAAGTAAATCTGTAAATAAAATACCGAGAACTGTAACTATGAATGGTAAAAACTGAGTCATTCCCATTCTGTACAAATCTCTGAATAATTCCCATTTAGCTAATTTATAACCTACTAAAAGTAAAATTGCAGCCAGGCTTGCAAGTGGTATAAGGTTAAGAAATGTCGGAATAAGAAGTACGCTGACAAGCAATAATATACCATGGAAAATTGCAGCCATTTTAGTGCGTCCGCCTGCATTTACGTTTGCAGAGCTTCGAACAATTACAGCCGTCATAGGCAAACCACCTATTAAGCCTGATAAGAAATTTCCTACACCCTGCGCTTTAAGCTCTTGATTGGCAGGTGAAGTACGTTTATAAGGGTCAAGTTTATCAACCGCCTCTAAACTTAAAAGTGATTCCAAACTTGCAATAATTGCAATAGTTACTGCAACAATCCAAATATTAGCATTTGTTATTTGAGTGAAATCGGGAAATACAAATTGTACGGCAAAGTCTTGAAATGATTCAGCAATTGGTAGGCTGACAAGCATATTTTCACCGATGACCAAATTCGGGAAATATAACTGAAATATGTAATTCGTTACAATACCCAAAATTACAACAACTAATGCGCCCGGTATCAACTTGACGAAAGTAAATTTTTTAAAAAATGGTTTTTCCCAAAATACCATTATCACTATTGAGATAATACTTATTATAGCTGCACCATAATTGAGCAGACCAAATGAATTCATCAAACTTTCAAATGTTGTTGTACCTTCGGGTTCTATAAAACTTTCATCACCAATAACAACAACGTCATAACCTATTGCATGAGGTATTTGCTTCAAAATCAATATTAGTCCAATCCCTGCTAACATACCTTTTATCACTGAGGATGGAAAGTAATATCCAATGATACCTGCTTTTAAATATCCGAGAGTAAGCTGCATCAGACCTGCCAATACAACAGACAATAAAAATGCTTCGTAACTTCCCAGTGTGGCTATAGCATTCAAAACTATCACAGTCAAACCGGCTGCCGGTCCACTTACGCTTAAGGGCGAACCGCTGAGTGCAGCAACGACTGTGCCACCGATAATTCCTGCAATAATTCCGGCAAAAAGTGGTGCACCGGAAGCAAGGGCTATACCCAAACACAGTGGCACTGCTACAAGAAAGACTACAAGTCCTGCGGGTAAATCATATTTTAAGTTCTGAAAAATCCCCATTTGATGGGTATCGGTATTTGGTGCCAACTGAGTTCCTATATATTTTCTATTAACAAAATAATAATATTTAGTTCGTATTAATAAATATATTATTGTGAATAATTGAACTATTTTTGGAAAAAACACACAAAATTGGAATAAAGTAATTTATAAAAGATTACAATAAATTTGTGTTTTACAATAAAAATGATTATTTTTACCTTGATATATTGTCATATTTATTTAGAGATTTATTTCCGTAATGGATATACCCCTTAGTTTGTTGTTTTTTATACTTGGAATTTTAAGTCCGCTATATTCAGCAGTAATATATTATCTTTCGCAGGATACAATAAATGACCTGATTGAAACTAATTATAAAGCGGCTCAAAGATTAAGAAATTTAAAAACAGATTATGATGAATTAATCAATTCATTTATTATATTCGAATTTATTGCATATATTATTTCATATTCTTTTCTTGCTTACCACCTGTTTAATGAAATTTCGGCAGGCAATACAGGAATTTTAGTCTATATAATTGCTACATCAATATTTATTATTGCTTTTTTGCTATTCAGATTTTTGTTCCTTTCATTGGGAGTAAGATTCGCTGACAGCATTGCAGGATTATTATCTTTTCCGATTTTTGTATTCTCGGCTATAATCAAACCATTAACACATATTTTCATCTTATTAAATAAATCAATAGTTGGCAAACCAAACGTTGAAGAAAGCCGTGATGAAATATCGGAATTAGTCGAATCAGCCCACGAAGAGGGAGCTATTGAAATTGGCGAATACAGAATATTGAAAAACATTATGCACTTCAGCGAAATATTGGTTTCCGATGTAATGACACCGAGAACAGTCATGTTTTCCTGCGCTGCAGAATTATCAGTTGAAGAAGTAGCCAGAATGTCAGAATTAAAAATGTATTCCAGATTTCCGATATGGGAAGGTGAGTCAGTTGATGACGGAATACTCGGATATGTAATGTCAAAAGACGTTATAATTGCCGCCTTAAACGGAAAGGGAAATATGAAATTGAGGGATTTCAATCGTGAAGTTTATTTTATTCCCGAAAATGCAGAGCTCGACACAGCTCTCGAAAGATTTCTCAATCGTCGCCAACATATGTTTATGGTAGTAGATGAATATGGTGGTATTGAAGGACTGATTACTATGGAAGATGTGCTTGAAACAATTTTGGGCGTTGAAATTGTTGATGAAGTGGACAAGGTTGTTGATTTAAGACAGCTTGCAAAACAACGAAGAGATTCGAGAATCGCATCATTATAAATTATGATTATATTAACAGATAATATTGATTTTGCCGGTTCTTATTTCAGACCACCTGATAATTCTGTTAATAATTATGGTACACCGCTAACAGGTTTGCTTGAAAAAAAGTTTTTTTTGTTTGATTCCTCAAGTTATCAATACGAATTGCCATTCTGGAAATATGGCTTCATTACCAAATATGCTGAAGAATCTCAATTTGATGCCTTGATGGAGCTTTCCGGTCAAAAAATTCAAATTCCAGATAAAATATTTTGTATGGCTGATTCAGGTAAAAAGTTTCATGGTTTTAGAAATCGTAAGTGGGAAAGTCACACAGGGAATATCCACTTAAGTTGCTATTTTAAGCCTTATGTCAGTCCCGGATTTGTAGGGCTTGGATTTACAATGCTTGCTGCTGTTTCAGTAGTTGAAACTCTGAATGAAATTCCCCAACTTAATGGCATGGCGAAAATTAAATGGGTAAATGATATTTTAATTGGTTCTTCGAAAATTTGCGGTGTAATTGCTCAAACCCAGATTCAAGGTGATAAAGTTACAGACGCAGTCATAGGAATAGGTCTTAATGTTGAATCTGTTCCAAAGATTCAGCCAACTTCATTTGTGCCCACTGCAACCTCTGTAAATAAAGAATCATCACAAAATTATTCAGCCGGATATATCTCTCATATATTGCTTAAGAAAATCTCTGAAAATTATAATCTTCTTATTAATGAGGGAGTTCAGAGTATTTTAAAAAAATACAAAGAAAACTCACTGATTATGGGCAGAAAAATCAGTATATGGACAGACCCTCACCAAGCCAGTCCTGTGCCTATACGTTCAGGAATAGTAAAATCAATAGGTGATTACCTCGAAATTTATCTCGAAAACAGCAATACACCAATTACTGACGGAAGAATCGTTCTGGAATGATTCTTATCGGTTATGAAGCATTATTTTCACTATGCACGTAAAGTGCACCTAATTGAAATCCCTTTATTGTGATATATGAACTAACAAATACTACCGACAATATAAAACCAAGTATAACCATCAGTGACCTCTTGGGAGAATCTCTTTCTTCCGGTGCATAGGCTGTATCCAGCACTTCGACAACCGGAACATCACGTTTTTCCTGAATTGCCTCCTGATGTCTTTGCGTTTCAAGATAAAGCATAACCTGCTCAATGATTTTCCTTTCGCGAAACAAAATCACATACTCTTTGATTAATGCCGGCACTTTATCGAGAGGAATAGAAAAAGTTTCATCGGTTGTCAGACCTCCGCTTTGAATTTTTCTGTATTGTTCACTTAGAAGTTCGTGCTGCTTTTCATAAAATTTATACTGTGGGGAATTTGTTTGATATTCGAGCTGTGCCAGATTTTTCTCCAAATCAGCTTTGGCAAGCTGAGCTCCTACTTCTATTGCCTGAGAAACAATTGCCTGAGTTTGCTCATCAATTGCAAGGACTTTATTATCTTTTTGGAATTTCTCGAGTTTAGTTTCAATACTGTCTAATTTAATCATATATGCCATAATTTCTTTTTCAACATATTCCTTCGATGCGCGAGCTGAAGATGTGCTTCTATCGCGAATTACAATGTCCAATCCTTCTACAGCTGAGTTGGTCAAATTAGCTGCAAATTCTGATGCTTCTTTACCTGACTTAGTCCCCGGAAAAAAGCCTGTTTCGATTTTTGCAGAAATAAAAATTACTCCACTTTTATCAACCTCAACATCAAGAGAGTTGCCAATAAATTTCACAAGTTTGTCCCGAGAAAGCTTTGAATATGGCTCTTTTTCTTTCAGTTTAAGTTTCTCAATAATATACTCGGCTACAGTTCGACTTTTAACAATCTCACCAAACACTTTTGATTGGTCAGATTGTCCTATATTTCCAAGACTTAATCCTCCTCCACCGCCTGCAAAATTTTGTATAAAAGATGAAAGTCCGGCTGCACCACCGTCCTTTTTGGGTGGAAGAAGACTTGATACCGCTACATATTTATGAGGAATTATAAATGAAAAAGCTATTAAAATTATCACAAATACTGTAACTGATATGATTGCAAATTTCTTATTCAAATAAACAAGATTTATCAAGTTGAATAATGTAAATTCTTTTGGACTATCAAAAATTCTCATTTATTTACTACCTTAAATTCATTATTGCAATAATTACACCTGCAATCGTAACTAATTGTGTAGCTATCGTCAGGGCTATTGTAAATGTTTCCATAAAAGAGACGTCTGTTTGTGTCGGTACAAGTATAACATCTCCGGGTTCAATTGCATAATCCAATTTACGGGCGAGGAATTGACCCCCTCGTGGTTTGGTTATGAATGTTTCGTCAATATCTGCTCTAAAAGCATATCCACCGGCAATTTGAATATAATCTGAATACAAAAGTCCTTCCTGAAAGCGAACTTTACCGGGATTATTGACTCGCCCCTGAATGTTTACAAATTGATTTTTCGAGGGTACAATAATTGAATCCATATTCATAAGCACAATGTCTTCTTCAGAATCAGGCGCATTTAAAATGGTTTCAAAATTCAATGACATAGCTCCCTTTTTTTCGGTAATCTTTGCCTGAAAGTACCGAAGTTCAGTCTTCGACATTTCAGATGGATTTAAGCGACTCAGACGTTCAATTTCAGGATCTTTTTTATCCATATCAAGCTGACGAATAAATTCTATGTTCTTTATTTCAGCTTTATCGGTAAAGCCGCCGGCTCTTGAAATAACATTGCTTACTCTGTCTATCTCTTCACGTATTGGATACTTTCCGGGATAAAGAACTTCACCCTCTACAATCACATAATTATTATCCTGCCACTTAGGAATTTTTCGGATATAAACTCTGTCTCCTGATTTAAGAAGAAAATCCCCTTCAAGCGGCTCGCCAGAAAATAATTTACCTTTCCACGATTTTAAATTCAGATATCTTTTTGTAAGATTCTGTCCTGCTTCACTTTTACGGGCAAATTCAACAGAATCTAAAAGTGCTGAACTTAAGAATCCCTGAGCAAATTTAAATAGTGTTGATAATGAATCACCTTCTACAAATTCAAACTCGCCAGGGTCTATTACTTCTCCGAATATCTCAATGACGTCAACTTCATTTTTTGATGGAACACGAATAAGATCGCCACCCATCAAAGTAGGATTGGCATTCTCATCACCTATAGTGAAAAATTTGATTAAATCAACAGGAATGATTTCATTTTGTTCACGTCTGATGAGTGATATATTTCTCTCTGATGCTTCGAACAGCAATCCGCCTGCTTTCTCTATAGCTTCAGATGCTCTGTCAGCTGCTGTAGAGGAAACAGATATAGGTTTGGGTACTTTTCCTGATACAATCACCTTGAATTGACGGATTTCTTTTAAAGCAACATCAATTTTTTCAGATTTATAAAATCTGCTTATTTGTTCTTTAATTAAATTCTGAGTTTCTTTCAATGTTTTATTTTTTGCATCTATCGAGCCCGCACCTTTGAGCATTATTTTGCCTTCGGGAGAAACCGGAGCTTCAAATGCAATAGCTTCAATTCCAATTATTGAAACTATTAGTACATCGCCGGGACCCATAATATATTTATCGGGTATAATTTCCCTTTCTAATAGCCCCTTGTTTTCTTTTACGATAACCCGAGCATTCTCAGCAGCAAGCGTATCAATAGCATCTTTTGTAGCACCAGAAAGTCTTCCGCGTTCCGGTTTTTTTACTTGAGCCGAAAGTTCTATATTGCCAATTGGCAAAAGCAAAAAGAACGACATCAGCAGTATTATTTTTTTTATCATTTTAATAAAATTCTATTTTCGAAAAAAAATATTCACAAATATATTAAAAATTTCATTAAGGAACTTACGTATATTAATAATATTATATGTGATATAGCAAAATGTTTTTTATTTTTTATGAATATTGATGAATTATAATGATAAATGAATTACTTGAAACTGCGATTTTAGCTGCAAAAACTGCCGGAATTATACTTAAAGATGGCTTCGGAACTAATTTTAGAATAGATTCAAAAGTAGGCAAAAATAATTTAGTTACAGAATTTGATTATGCTGCAGAAAAATCAATTATCGAAACTATTACAAAAAAATATCCTAACCACAGATTTTTAGCAGAAGAAAGTGGAAATTCGGGCAGTACATCTGAAGATGAAATCATTTGGGTAATTGACCCCCTTGATGGAACTGTCAATTTTGCACATTCGATTCCAATTTTTGCAGTTAGTATTGCTGCAATGCAAAATGGGGAGTTGCTTTGCGGAGTGATATATCATCCAATGCTTGATGAGATGTTCTATGCCTCAAAAGGTGGCGGAGCATATTTGAATGGTAATAAAATTACTGTTTCTGATTCCGAAGATATGCACACATCGTTATTAGTAACCGGCTTTCCCTACAATGTTGACAAAAATCCTTATGACTGCGTAGGTACTTTTGTTAAAATTGTCTTGAACGGAATTCCAATCAGACGTCTCGGTTCTGCTGCACTTGACCTTGCTTATGTTGCCTGCGGTAGATTCGACGGATTTTGGGAAGCAGACCTTTACCCATGGGATGTGGCTGCCGGAGTGCTTATTGTACAGGAAGCTGCCGGGAAAGTAACAAAGTATGACGGCAATAAATTTGAGATTAAAGATGTTACAATATTAGCAAGCAACGGCAAAATTCATAATCAGATTAAGGATGTGATTAACCAATGATTAGTGAAATTGAAGTATACAGAATGTCAGGTGCAGGAAATCTTTTCTCAGTAATTGACAATAGTAAATATAATTTCAATGACATAGAATTATTTGAAATTGCTGTAATGTTGTGTTCAGTTAATCAACGAAATGACTTTATGGCTGAAGGACTTCTTGCAATCAACGAATCTATTATCAATGATTTTGATGTTAAGTATCTCAACCCTGATGGCAGCACAGGTATGATGTGCGGAAATGGTGGAAGGTGCGCTGTGGATTTTGCTGTATCAAAATTATTGAATATTAATAAAAAGTCGCCGGTCAGGTTTTCGATGGCGGGAAATGTTTATACAGGTGAGTTAGTGAGCGAAGGCATACGACTTACTTTGCCATCTCCAACAAAAATAATTCGTGACAAAAGTATAAAAATTGGAGTTGCAAATATTAAGGGAACTTATGTTGATGTTTCCTCAGACCATTTTGTAATTAATTTTTCAGATTTATCAGCTATTATAAGTTCCTTTGATGTTACTGAAATCGAAGAATTTGCTCCTAATGTCAGATTTCACAGAGATTTTGGACTTGCAGGAGTGAATGTAAATATATATAAAAAAGCAGGTGATGTCGTTCATCTAAAGACTTTCGAACGAGGTGTAGAAAAAGTAACAGGAGCTTGTGGTACAGGTGCTATTTCAACTGCAGTGCATCTATTTAATGAGGATTCCGCTAAATTTCCGTTAATGATTATGCCACCCTCTTCAATTCCGGTATTTGTTGATTTTGACACAGATTATAATGGCAGAATCAAAAAAATATACCTTTCGGGTCATTCCGAAATAATCAGAAAAGACATTGTAAAAATTAAATAATTATCTAAAATGAAGATCAATGAATTAAAAAATCAAATAGCTGATAATTTTGACGAGATATTAAATATACGCAGGCATATTCATAAAAATCCGGAGTTGTCATTTCAGGAATTCAATACTGCGAATTTTATTAGAAAATACCTGAATGATAATTGTATTGACTATCAGGTAATGGCAGAAACCGGTACAGTTGCTCTCATCGGCAGCGGTGATGTTTGTGTTGCTTTACGTGCTGATATAGACGCCTTGCCAATTTATGAGGAAACCGGACTTGAATTTGCTTCAATTAATGACGGTGTTATGCACGCTTGCGGACACGATATGCACACTACGATGCTTCTTGCCACCGCTAAGCTGCTGAAATCAAGAGAAAGTGAACTATCCGGAACTGTAAAACTTATCTTCCAGCCCGGTGAAGAGAAATTGCCCGGTGGTGCTTATCTTATGATAAAAGAAGGTGTACTTGAAAATCCGGTGCCAGATGTTATTTTCGGACAGCATATATATCCGTCCGAAAATTCCGGAACAATTTCTGTAGCTTCAGGTCCTGTACTTGCCTCTGCTGACGAACTTTACTGGACAATTCGTGGTAAGGGCTCTCACGCCGCTCAGCCGCATTTAGGAAAAGATGCTATTCTTGCCGCTGCTAATCTAATTAATTATTATCAGTCTATTCTTACAAAATTCAAGAATCCTCTTGAAGCCGGTGTACTTTCTGTCACCTCAATTCACGGTGGCTCTGCTACAAATATATTCCCTGAAGAAGTTAAAATGATGGGCACTCTCCGTGCATATAACGAAGTATGGCGTAAGGAAGTCCACAATATTCTATTTGAAAATTCTTCTAAGATTGCTGATTTATATGGCTGTGAATGCGAAATTGAAATTATCAAAGGATACCCGCCTATAATAAACGATGAAGATGCGTCAAAATTTGTGCGTGAAATTGCATCAGAAATTGTAGGTAAAGTAAATACACTTGATTTTGAACCAAAAATGTGGGCAGAAGATTTTGCATATTATGCTCAAGTAGTTCCGGCGTGTTTTTGGATGCTGGGTGTCAAACCTGATAATTTGAAAGATATGCCACCACTTCATAATCCTAAACTGAATCCAGATGAATCTGCAATGATAAATGGTATAGCAATGATGGTTGCAACTACGATACAATATATAAATTTTAATTCAAATAAGGTTTAATTTATGAAATATATTTCTTTCCTTATTTTGTCAATCTTAATATTGTTTGTTTCCTGCAGAGAATCAGATGATAAGCCTGTCAGCGATAAATATGAAGGTGGATTTAGGGTTGAATCCGAAGAAGAAGCAAAGATAATTTATTCCGCATTGGGTTATGTTCAAAAGTCAGATTTTAAAGCTATTTCAGTTACTTCTCACAAAGTACTAAGTCTTAAAAATGGGGATAAATTTTATTTTATAGAATTGGCAGACGCACGATCTCAAATTTTAACATTTGCTTTTCAGTTTGCCGGTATTTATAATGGAGCCGAAAGAGATTTGCAAAATGTAGTATTGATAAGCTGTGACAATACAGGTTCTTGTGATGATTGCAGACTTGCTTTGCAAGGAAATTGCGGTGTTATGAGTTGCTCGTGCAGTCAATCGGGCTCCGGTGCTTATGATTGCGAACTCTCATTCAATGAAATCTCAACTTTCGCAGATAATTTTAATGCAAAAGGTAAAGAATTTTCTAAAAATATAAAAATACCAAAATTAGAACATTTATATTGTGAGCAATATTAATTTAAGATAGTTTCAACGACTTTACATGAGATTATGAAGCATTACCTGTTGTAATAATTATTTGAATTTAAAGGGCTGTTTCAAATATTACTTTTGAAACAGCCCTTTTTGAATTATCAATATATAACTTATAGAATATATTAAAATATTAATTCTTAGGTGTAATTACATAAACCTGCACAGTTCTGGAAAGTTGTCTGCCTGTTGGTGTTTTATTATCAAAAATCTGTACACTTTCCCCAACGCCAAACACTTCATATTTAGCACCTTTAACTTTAGTTTTGAGGAAATCCTGTACATTAGTAGCACGCTGCAATGCCAGTTTTTTGTTGTAATCTGCATCACCAATAATATCAGTATATCCATAAACCTGGACTGTGGAATTAAACTTGATTTCAGGAACAATACTGTTAAGAATAATTCTTTTGTCCAGTTCAGAAACATCTGGACTGTTAAAATCAAAAAGCATCAGACTAAATTTTGAGATAGTTCTGTCGGCACGCTCTTCAGTTTTCTTGCGTGTAATTGAGAAATATTCTACAGGTAAAGTACCATTTGCAGTAGAACGTTGGTCATTGATAGTCCACGCTTTGAAAGTATAATCAACAGGAATTTCATTAGCGGCTAAATCATTTGGCATAATTGACCACTGCATAGGTTCAGGTATTCCTTCACCGGCATATTTTTTAATTAATTTTCCGGATTGCATAACTTCGAGTTCCCAGCCTGCAATAGAATCATTCGATTCAGCAAACGGGACGAACTCAATTACATCAGGGCTGGCAATTCTCTGTCTGTCGCTTTGAATTACAATTGGTTCGAAAAGAGCAGAATTAGAATTTAAAGGATAAATTTCTATTCTGCGGTTTTCTTCCAATCCCATGGGGTCACGCAATGATGAAGGCTTTCCGGGTAAATTGCCGGCTTCTGCTGTAATTCTGTCAGGCGAAATTGAATATGTATTAACTAAATAATTTTTGGCAAACTCAGCACGCTTTTGAGCAAGTACACGATTGTTTGCTTCGCTTCTTCCATCAAGAGTACCTACTATACGAATAGCAATATTTTTATCTTTCTGCATTCTTTCACCGACAATATCAAGAGTGCTGGAGTTGATTTTCTCTGCAACAGGTGTAAGGGACTCAATTTGGAATGTGCCTGCTTCATTACTTTTTCCGGCTAAAGTTTGAGTTTTAGTATTAGGTTCATCGGAGAGTTCATTAAAAAATACATAAGGCAGAATCGGGAATTGCTCTGCATACTGCACTTCTTCAACTGAAATTTTGCTTGCAGGTTTGACATTGCCGTTTCTGTCATAAGCTCTTACTTCTTTGAAACCAACATCTACTGTTGCAGTTTTCTGAACAACTTCAGTTTCTTTTTCTTTTCCAAAGCCAAAAGTAAGACTAATACCGGCTCTCAATTGTGGTACGTTCCAGGTTGTAAAGTTATCAGAAGCTGATACTTCTGAAAATGGAATTCTATATGATACTTCCGGTGTTAGAAATATATTTTTAGAAATTTCAAATATATAACCTACGCCAAGCGCTAAAGCCACTCTGGTATTAGCATCAGGTATATCTACATCATTTTCGAGAGAAGATGGATAGGTATATTTATTTTGCAAAGGCACGCCAAGTTCCAGTCCTGCAAGGAAATATAAATCTGTGCCTGATATTAGATTATGGAACTGCATTCCGGGTGTAATCTCAAGCATACTTAGTGATGCATCAAATGGGTCATCCATATAGTCTTTGAGCTCTCCACCAAGCATATTATATCCTAACCTGCCGGTTATAACAAAAGTGTTATTTAGTGGAAAATTACCAATTAAACCAAAATTTCCACCAAATGTAGTTGAACTTTTGTTTATAGCTTTCATCAATCCATCTCCACCTTGAATAGTATAAAATTCAGGTGAATGCATATTGATATTAAGTCCCCCGAATATACCAATATTGGTTGACATCTGCCTGTCTTCTGATATTGAATCATTTACGGCAAATAATGTTATTAATAAAAGTGCTGCAAGAATCCTCTTCATACGTCATACTCCAATTATTTAAAATCTTTTTGAAACATTTAGACGTTATTGACGTTAAAAGGTTATATTTGATTTGTTATTAGTTAAGGTTTCCTGAAAAATATGAATAAATCTATTGTCATAAAATCTGTAATAATTACTACAGCGATATTTATTTTAATTGTATCAATTTCTGAATCTAAGACATTTACCAACTTTTCAGTTTCAGGCGGTATTGCATTACCAAGCTCAGAAGTGAACAATATATTTAATAGCAACAGAATTAACACAGCCGATACTAACACACCATTCCTGAACTTTGTAAGACCTGAATCTCAGTCAGGGTATTCATTGTCCGGAAAATTATCATTTGAACTGACAGAAAGCGCCCATTTTTTTGGTGGATTCGGATTAAGTGGTTTTTCAAAGCAGCAATTTGATTTAGAGAATCCGAATGGCGAACATAATGGTAATCTTGAAATCAAAACAAATATTTATTCTATCAATGCCGGTGTGCATTATTATTTGACAGATAATAGTTTATTTATATATACAATAAGCAATCTTTCTTACAATTTTATCGCTTCATCATTGACAACAATTGAATCACCAACTTCACTGCGAATTGAGAATAATCCTACCGATAGCCGTCTTGGGTTCAGCCTTGGGATTGGCTTGGAATTGCCATTAAGCGAATTATCATTAATCATTGAATCCAAATATACTAACTTGAATTACATCGGAAAAGTTAGCGGTGAAAATATAAAATCACTTATTCAAATTGAATTCGGATTAAGATTTTAAAATATTTTTTCATTTCATTCTACTATATATTTTTTTGATTTATATTAAAAATTGTTTGACATGAAAAATATAATTTTGATTTTGTTTGCATTGACATTCTTTTCATCAAAGCTGCTTTCTTATAATCCAGAGCAGTTTCACACAGATTATAATGAGCACCTGTTAAAATCTTTACGAAAAGCAGTATATAATGATTTGGGTGCCTCAAAATTTACAATTGACTACGAATTAACCGAATATTTTCTGAATTCTGATCCCGTAAAAATTTACGGATTTATTGGCAATGAACTCGAGCGTATCAGAGTAAAGATTAATGACGTCAAACTGGAATCAAAAAGTGCAGGAAGATATATCATCAAAGGTAAAACTAAAGTAAAAAATAATATTTCAGAATTTGCAGGACATTTACAGCTTAAAAGTGTCTACGAATTCAAAGAACCTGTTACAAGTCACTGGCTTGTGATGTGCAGATTCTCAGCAGTGTTCAAGGAAATTGGGAGTGGCTCGCACAAAGGTGAATTTACAGGTGATTATTACATAATATTATCAAAAATTGTTGACGAATTAAGATTTGCAAAGGCAATACCTCAATTTGCAAAAAATCATACTTTTGTGGGTAATTGGAAATCTTCTGATAATAAACTGCATTATCCGGTACTTTGGGGTGAGGATATAATGATTGAAGAACTTGAGGATGTTTATTATGGAATTACAATAAACCCTTCTGTAGATGATTCTAAACTTGAGAAAAGCTGGAAGTCTTTTTTCGATGCCTTCAACTATGATAATGACGAGAAATTGAAAGAAAATGCGATGAAAATTGAAACAGAAAAATGGTGGGAATAGCAGCTTAAATAAATGAAAGTAATTGATTATTACAAAGTGCTGGGAATACCTCGTACTGCTTCTGCAGATGATGTAAAGCGTGCGTATTATAAACTTGCAAGAAAATATCATCCTGACCATACTGAAAATGACTCAAAATCTTTAGACAAGTTTTTATTGATTAGGGAAGCGTATTTTAATCTTGCAGATATTGATAATAGAATCAAATACAAATTTGAACTTGAAAATTACGAATTAATTCAGCAGCAGGCAAAAATTGAACTATCCAAACGAAAAGGCAAATCATCATAAGCCTAAATTTTCTGATTTAATCTATGATAACAGCTTTTTTCTTATCTCATACTCAGTATTTTTATTGTTGGGTGTAATTTTGTTGTCTTTAATTGATAAGGGTGATGCAGTTATATTCTTCAATCCTTACAGGGGCAGCAGTTGGGATTATTTTTTTATCCTTTTTTCCGACATTGGTGAAGGCTTGTACTTTGGTCTGTTTTTGGTAATACTGGCACTTTTAAAAATTAAATATCTTGTACAGGGAGTGGTGATATACCTTGGGACCGGTTTAGTAACACAAATATTTAAGAATATTTTTAATATTCCAAGACCTAAGATATTTTTTGAAGGAACAGATCTTATTACTTATGTTCCGGATATTAAACTCATGGCTTACAATGCATTTCCATCAGGACACACTACTTCAGGTTTCGCAATCTTTCTTTTTTTGGCTATTATTACTAAAAACAAACAATTAGGAATTATCTTTTTGATAATGGCTGTATTAGTTGGTATTTCAAGGATTTATTTAGTCCAGCATTTTTTTATTGATGTATATTTTGGCTCGATGGTGGGGGTTATATTCACATTGTTAATTTATCATGCTCTTGATAGTTCTCAAAAGCTAAATGAATCAAAATGGTATAATTATTCAATTATACAAAAATTTAAGACTAAACAGTAAATTCAAACTTAATTTTAACGTAACTTCGGTAACTGTAACTGTGGTTACGTTAAATGAGGAATGTATTATAATTCAATCATCAAATATTTTTAATCATTCTGTAAATATTGAATTTACACTTTTAATATCAAGCCAACATCCCTGAGTATTTCAAATGTTGTATATGTCTCAAAAACTATATTGAAATCTCTGTCATATACAAAAATCTTAAAATGATTTGTGAGTTTAAATGTACTTAAAAGCTGACCGTTTTCAGCCGTTATTGTAAAATCTTCATTTATAAGATTAGGTAAATAATCCGGCATGGTAATTTTCCCTGAACTGTCAGATATAAACGAATTCAAGTAATATAATTTTCTGTCCTTAGTTAACAGGGGGTTGTTTTTTGAATAATAAATGAAATTAGTAGAATCGGTATTAACACCGTTAATTTTCAGAATTGCTTTATACATTCCGATTTCAATATGTAATGAATCCGCTAAATTTATTACAAATCCAAAAGTTCCTTTCTTAATATCGCCCGTATAAATATGAAAAGATTTCTTTGTTAACAAGTTAATTATTGAAAAATCAATATTTGATGGGTTATCAAAATAAGCAAAAAAACTTAAATATGAACTAAACGGATTTGGGGAAATAGAAAATTTCTTTTGGGTTTTATAATCATCATTAGTTCCGGTAGTCTGAAATATATCAACTCTATAACCATCAAGTGGTTTCCCTGATATTTTATCCAGAACTGTTATTTTGCCTGCCTGTGTTTTTAAATCAGCTTTTACAGGGTCGTCATCACACGAAATTATAATAAAATTAAGTGCTAAAAGAATAATTAGAAAAATAATTTTGTTCATAATTCAATTCCCATGATTTTATTAATGAATGGTATAACTGACAAGTTCCTGTACTGTCCAAGTAGTATCGGGACCACTTTCTGTTTGCTGGATATGTGTTATCCCTACAGCTCTAATAAAACCAATGCCCGGGCACATATAAGTACCATAATGCTCAACATTTTTATAATTTGATGGAACATATTTTATACAATTGAAAGTACCGGCATCAGTTTTTATCTTTATATTGGTGCTTGCGATATATAATCCATTTGTATCGTTTGGATAAGATTCATGCAGAATAACAGGGTATTTATATCCCAATCTTGCAGAATCTAAATGATATGGTATTTCTGCATGATCATCTCTATTTTTGAAAATACCATACAATCCATCACTTCGGTTAGTGAAAATGAGGTCCGTATTTTTTCCATCAGAAGCAAAATTATACCAGGTTTCACCTTCAAGTGTGATTGTTTCCGTAACATAATTTGTTTTAAATCTATCATGTTTTATGGTGTCATTATATAAATCATGAGTTGAATAATATACAAATTGCCATGAATTACCTACAGCAAGTGGCAAAATCACGTTATTTGAGTTGTTGGGCTTAGTGCCACTCTCGCCGCATCCGACAAGAATGAATAAAAATAGTACTGCAATGAATAGTGATTTCATAAGTATTTCCTAATAAATTTATTTTAGAATTTCAAATCCGTTTTTGTTATATAAATTTGTCATCAGAATGATTGTAAAGCCTGAAATATTGATTTTTATTGTATCTAATCTCCACAATAACATAAAATTTTTTAACCGATTCATTCCAAATTAACGAAACAACGGTTACAGTAAGCGCAATTACGTTAATTAGAATAAATTTACCTGCTTTCCCATCTGTAAACCTTATCACTTCGTCGTAGAACTGTATCAGTGGCGATTGAAATGATATCACCCTTTTCTGCATTTTCTACAGGCAATAAGTCTTTTCGTATTTCAATAACTTTTCCTTCCCAGACACCTGTTGTAGTGCCGGTTACTATCAGCTCATCACCAATGGATAAACCTGATGCTTTTAAAGTAATTTCAGCAATGGATGATTTTTTGAAATAATTTGTAATATCACCAATGTAAGTTTTATATCTTGTAGCGTGCGAGCCGTACTTGGCACTCCACTCACCTAATTTCTGCCCGAGATAGTAGCCATCCCAGAATCCTCTGTTATATACTTCAGCAAGTCGCTCGTTCCAATCTGCAACTTTTTCTGGAGTAAAGGTATCACTCTGGTATGCTTCTACTGCTTCGTGATAGCACTCGACAGTACGCTTTACATATTCGGGAGAGCGTCCACGTCCTTCAATTTTTAGAACTGTAACGCCGGCATCAAGTATTCTGTCAAGGAAATGAATTGTTTTCAAATCTTTTGGCGACATTATGTATTCATTATCAATTTCAAGTTCTGCACCTGTTTCATTATCAATTACGGAATAGCTTCTTCTGCATGTCTGGAGACATGAGCCGCGGTTTGCAGACTTATTAAACTCGTGCAGGCTTAGATAGCATTTGCCGGATACAGCCATACACAAAGCGCCATGAACGAACATTTCGATTCGAATCAGTTCACCCTTTGGACCACGAACATCATTATCCTTGATGAAATTACTAATTACTTGCACCTGCTCAAGATTAAGCTCACGAGCAAGGACAATCACATCTGCAAATTTTGAATAATATCGCAGACTATGAGTATTTGTGATATTAACCTGAGTGGAAATATGTACTTCCTGACCAATTTCGCGGGCATACTCAATTACAGACATATCGGATGCAATTACGGCACTAATTCCGCTTTTGAGTGATTGTTCCGTAATTTCGCAGGCGAGGTCATAGTCCTCATCATACATTACTGTATTGAGAGTAACATAAGACTTAACATTGTTTTCATTGCATATTGTTGCAATGTTCCGCAAATCATCCATCGTAAAATTTACTGAGGATTTTGCTCTCATGTTCAGCCGGTCAATTCCAAAGTAAACTGAGCCTGCACCTGCATTTATTGCGGCATAAAGTGACTCATAAGAACCGACAGGAGCCATTATTTCGATATTATTCATCAGATTATTTATCAAATTATAAAAGTAAAACTCAATAACATCGAAAGACAAATATTATTGCAAATGATTTGTAGCAAAATTGAAGATTACCTGCATCTTATATATGTGGCTGCAAAATGCACCGCACTTGAAAGGCAGGCTTCAAAAGATTTTTCTTCTAAATTTGCACATGTGCAAGCGTTCAGAAGTTCATCCTGAAATTCATTGTTATACTTGAGTAAACGTCTTAGTATTTTTCCATTTGAAGAAAGGTGGTATGAATCGTCTGATTGCCTTACATAAAGCAGGTAAGATTTATACAAAATTGATAATGATAATTCATCAAGTTTATTTACTTCATTGTTCCTTATCATGTTAAAAACATCGTGTATTTTCTTCTGTTCACTTGTCATTGTATATAAACCATGTTAGATGGAATAAGTATTTAAATCTGAATAATATTCATTTTATACTTACGTATAATTACGTATTTTATTATTACGTAGTTGTATTAATACGTAGTTTTATTATCATTAAATTCTGATATTATTATCTGATTTTGTTTTTGATAAGAAAAAAAACATTATTTTTGAATTTTAATAATCTGAAAATTCGAAATGAAACTATCAGAACTTGACTATACATCTATTATTAGTGAAACAAGATTAAACAAATTAACAAAAGTATTAGAAAAAAGGCAGCCCGACCTGACAGTAGTGCTTGAAAATATCGCCGATCCCCATAATCTTTCAGCTTGTCTAAGGTCTTGCGATGCGGTTGGTATTCTGGGAGTATGTTTTGTCTATGATGGAAGCCAACCTTTTCCAAAATTAGGTGAAAAAAGCTCTGCAAGTGCAAGAAAATGGATTGATTATCAAAAATTTAACAGCATTGATGATTGCTATGAATATTTGCGTAGCAAAAAATTTAAAATATTTACAACACATCTGGAGCAAAATTCAGTATCGCTCTATAGCCTGAATCTGACTGAGCCGGTTGCTCTTGTATTTGGTAACGAACATTCAGGTGTTTCGGAAAGAGCAGTTGAGCTTGCTGATGGTAATTTTCTTATTCCTCAAACAGGTATGATTCAAAGTCTGAATATTTCAGTTGCTTGTGCAGTTAGTGTGTATGAAGCTTACCGCCAACGTGAAGTAGCAGGATTTTACGAGAATAAACGCTTTTCCGAAACAGATTTTACTGAAAAATTGAAAGATTGGGCAAAAAGATAATTTGTTAAAGTTCCTCGAAATGTATATCCATCAAATCAAAGTTTTCCCAGCCGGAAAAGTCAAAGTGCCACCATTCTGTTGGATAAACTTTAAACCCATATTTTGACATTATTTCAATCAACATGCTGCGATTATTTACTGCCGTTTCAGGTAAATCCTTATATTCTGGATTTGCTTTTTCTGAAAAATCATCAAATAGTGTCGGCATTTCAATTTCGAGTCCTGTAAATTTATCTGCAATTGAAACATCTACAGCACACCCACGATTATGCCTCGAACCCAGCCACGGCGCTGCGACAAAATTTGTATCGGGATAAACTTCGTAAAATTTCAATGATGCAGAATAAGGTCTGTAAGCGTCATAAATGATCAATGTATATCCCAAAGAGTCCAATTCGGTCTGTACTTTAACGAGTGCAGCTGCAACGGATTTCCTTACATAAGCCTTCTCTGCCGGATATATAATTTCTCCGGTAAAATTATTTATTGTTGCATATCGAATATCAAATCTGGCATCAGGAATAATTGTATCGAGCATAACCAACTCATTATCCGGGTTGGTTTCTATATTTTTTTTGTAATCCTCAAAACTTGTAATTAAATCTAAATTATAAGGATTTCTACTATCAACTATTTCTTTTGCTTTCTCATTGCAACTAACAATAGAAACAACTAATAACAGCAAAAAAGAAAAATTTATAACTTTTGATTGCATAAAAATTTGAGTTAATGATGAAATAAATTTATTATTATGACGATTTTTGAAATAATTGTATTTAATTTTAAAATAATATTTATTTAAAAACATTATTTGCTTAATAATTTCATAGGTTAGAATAATGCATGAAATTGAGGAATTTATCAACATTCGTGAGGGAAATCAATATTACATTCTCAAAAAGCTACATTCACTCATTACTGTTTTTGATATTATTACTTGTAAAATTCGTTTTAAGATACCATTTTACGATGCAAAAAATTGGGTTTGTTATTTGAATCCTTTAAAAAAAGATTCGGTTGAAGTTGTATTTACACATGGCAATTTGTTAACTGAATTATTCCCTGTACTTGATTTGAGAGGCAGAAAGAAGGTAGCTGGAATAATTTATAAAAATGCTGATGAAATAGACGACGAAATGATTCTATTGATTTTGGAAAAAGCAATAGAATACGATGTAATATACGGTAATCCATTTTTAAAGAAAAAAATATGATGAATTATGAATTGTTATTGCTACTCTTCACAGTGAATTTAAATTTAGTACCCCTATCTTCATCTGACGTAATTTCAAATTTACCTTTTTGAACTTCGATCAGTTCTTTGCAAATCATAAGTCCAAGTCCGCTTCCAGACTCATTATTCGTACCAGGCGATGAAACTTTCTCACCTGTTTTGAAAAGTTTTTTTAATTTCTCAGGGGTAATTCCGATACCGGTATCAGTCACTTCTATTAATATTTCGCCATCGGTTTCAAAAGATGAAAATGTCACTTTGCCACCCGGTTGTGTAAATTTTATTGAATTGCTCGTCAAATTACGAAGTACAGTATCAAGGCATTTATCGTCTGTGTATGCATCCAAATATTCCGGGATTTGATTTTCTAAAATAATGCTTTTATTATTTGCAATCGTTGAAAACACATCAATTACTTTATTGACTTTTTTGAAAATATTTATTATTTCGGGTTTAATTTGTAAAGAAGCAGTTTGAGTACTTGCCCATGTCAGAAGATTTTCTAATAATGTATATAAATTATGAGATGATTTATTTAGATGCTCTGCAATTTCAATTATTTCATTTTTTTCAAGTTTTTCAAAATCATTTACAAGCAAATCAGTCAAACCTGCAAATCCACTAAACGGACCTCTTAAATCATGTGCAATAATTGAGAAAAATTTATTTTTTAATTTAAGTGCTTCCTCTAAATCATATCTAACTTCGACTAATTCCTCATTTCGTCGTGATAATTCTTTTTTGGATAAGTTCAGATTAATATGAGTGTTGACTCTGCCAAGTAATTCTCTTGCATTAAACGGTTTGATGATATAATCAACAGCTCCGCAATCAAAAGCACGGTTGATTTCAATCGGATGGGATTTCCCTGTAACAAAAATTATTGGGATATTAGCTGTTTCTTTGTCGTTTTTAAGCTGTTTACAAATATCAAATCCATCATACTCGGGCATCATTACATCCAGAATTATTAAATCCGGATTAATAATTTTTGCAAGCTTGAATGCATCCTGACCTTTAATGCTAAAAGCTACCCTGTAATTTTCAGATGTTAAGATATTTGTAAGAATTTGGATATTTTTTGGTATATCGTCAACAATAAAAATCAATGGTTTGTAGTCTAATGTCATATTAGGTTTTTGGCACGATTTTTTCATAATTTATTTTGCGGAAAGAGAGGGATTCGAACCCTCGGTACCGTTTCCGGTACACACGCTTTCCAGGCGTGCCAGTTAAACCACTCCTGCATCTTTCCGTTGTTGTTTCAAATAATTTCACTATATTTGAACTTCAAAAATATGAAATTTGCTTGACAAAAAAAAATTATTGTACAGGTTTAGGTAAAATGAAGGATTCTAGAAGGCAGTTTTTATCATTGGCAGGGCTTACGGCACTGGGTGTCGGTATGTCCGGCAAAGCTGCAATATCAAAGGATTTTGTCGAAACAGGCAAACTTCCCGAATCCGGTTTGATAAGCAATGAATCAGACAAAATTTTACCTTCATCTCTCAAATCCGGCTCTACAATAGCAATTACTGCTCCTGCCAGCCCTACAAGTATGTATGAAATAAGACATGGAATAAAATTTTATAAAAGTATGGGGTGCAAAATAGTTGTTGGTGAAACAATAAGCAAGCAACGCAACGAAAATCGCTATTTATCAGCAAAAGACCACGACCGTGCCGAAGAATTTATGTCATTTATTAATGATGATGCAATTGATGCAATAGTTTGCGCCAGAGGTGGATATGGCTCAATGAGAATTTTGCCGTATTTGGATTTTGAACAGATTAAAAAGAATCCTAAAATTGTTATCGGATTCAGTGATATTACAGCTCTTCTCAACGCTATTTATAAGAAAACAGGACTTGTAACTTTTCATGGTCCGGTTGCCTCAATGGAAGTGGACACTCAGTCAAGCCAAAGTCTGAAAACAGTTCTGTTTAATAATATTGTATATCCGGGTAATTATATCAAGAAGGATAATGCAATAGTAATCAATCCGGGCATTGCTTCGGGTGAGCTTGTAGGCGGAAATCTTACTGTTTATACTTCGTTGATGGGTACTGAGTATGATATTGATACTTCAGGTAAAATTCTTTTTTTGGAAGATGTATCTGAGAATGGATATCAGGTTGACAGAATGATTACCCAACTATTATTGGCAGGAAAAATTCAATCTGCAAGCGCTGTAGTTTTTGGGGTTTTCAAAAATCTGAATGTTCGAAGACCATTTTTTCCAAACAGAGGTTATTCAATATTGGAAGTTATTGAGCAACTTGTCAAGCCTACAATGATTCCGACTATAGTAGGGTTCCCGTTTGGTCATATATCCGGCAAGGTTACTCTGCCAATTGGAATTAATGCAGAAATCAACACCGAAAAGAAAACACTGAAATTTTCCGAAAACACAGTTTCATAAATTTTATATAATAACTTTCATTTCGCAACATCAAATCCAATTATTTTATCGAAAATTGCATTTTTTTTATTAAATTGCAACTATAAGTCCGTCAAAACGGACATTTTTTTTAATGAAAAAAAATTAAGGCTGATATGACGGCAGAAGCTAAGAAAAAAGGGGGTCTTAAACAATTCCCGCTGACGTATTGGGTAGTTATCATATTTGAATTTTTCGAACGCGGAGCTTATTACGGAGTAATGAGCATTTTGTCCGTATATCTTACTGATATGCTTGGATTTACCAAAACAGAGGTAGGTGCGATAAAAGGTACTATTCAACCTCTTCTATATATTCTTCCAATCCTTTCGGGAGCTATTGCCGATAGAATGGGGTACCGTAAGACTTTACTTGTGGCATTTTCACTCTTAGGCTTGGGTTATGTTCTAACTTCTCAGGTAACTGATTACCTGCCTGTGTTTATGTTCTTAATCATCATGGCGTTTGGTGCAGGCACATTTAAGCCGATTATTTCAGGAACAATTGCAAAAGTAACAAATGAAAGTAACAGCACGCTTGGTT
This sequence comes from Ignavibacteriota bacterium, assembly GCA_019637995.1. Classification (NCBI taxonomy): domain Bacteria; kingdom Pseudomonadati; phylum Ignavibacteriota; species Ignavibacteriota bacterium. The sequence continues at coordinate 111,198 of JAHBUQ010000004.1, read as the reverse complement.
TTGGAATATTCTACTGGTCTATCAATCTCGGTGCTTTTATTTTTCCGCTTCTGATAGTGCCATATTTGAAATCTCTTGATTGGTCATATGTTCTGCTTCTTGCCGGTGTTGTAACAGGACTTATGGTAATTCCAACACTATTTTTCTATAAAGAACCCGACAGGCAAAAGCAAGACAATACCTCATTTGGTGAAGTACTTCTTGATATTTTTAATAAAATTAAAATGGTATTCCTTGATTGGAGATTTATACTTTTCATATTCATTTATTCATGGTTCTGGATATTATATTTCCAGATGTTTGATTCAGTATTATGGTACGTAAGAGAGTTTGTTGATGCCTCGGAGTTAAATGCATTTGTCAATAGTATAACCGGACTGAACTGGAGTTTTGACATTGAACACGTTACAGTAATCAACGCAGGCACAATAATACTCTTGCAAATACTTGTATCAACACTTGTAAGAAATACAAAAGCACTTCCTACTCTTATAATCGGTATTTCAATCGGTACCATAGGGATGGCAATACTTGCTATTAGCCCAAGTATATGGGTGTTTTTAATTGGAATATTCCTCTTTTCAATTGGCGAAATGACTGCTCATCCGAAATTTATAGCGTATCTTGGTACAATAGCTCCACCGGATAAGAAAGCAACATATATGGGATTTGGCTTCATGTATGGATTTTTCGGCTCTCTAATTGGAGGGTTCCTTGGTGCATGGTTATATGTCAAGTTCATCGATAATCCGATGATAGCCTTTATTCGCAATGCAATTTCTGAGCGTAATTTGAATGCAGTTCTGCCGGACGGTGTAGTTATAGCTGAAGCACTTAAAATTGCCGATTCTGTTGGGATTACAAAATCCGAAGTTGTTCAATATGCTTATACTTCAGAATTATGGCTTGTTTTCAGTGGAATCGGAGTTATGTGTATCATTGGACTTTTACTATATCAAAAATTTATCGGTGCAAGAGATGCGAGCAATATCAAATAAGTATTTAATTTTAGCTGCGTTGCTATTTTTTATTTTATCATCATGTGATAATAGTAATGAATTGAAGAAGCCTGACACAGGACAGGACTCATCAAGTGCCGAATATTTTTCAGACCCGACTGATGAAAAATTAGCTATACTTCTCAAAGTGGATACTTTCCCAAAGATTAATTATAACTATTTAGTTATCAGAGATAAACAGCATCTGGACTCCATTCGTAATGCATTCCCGGAATTGAAGGAAAATCCGGGACTAAACAAGATGTTCTGCTTACTCAACAGAAAAGAAAGAAGATACTTGAAAATTGGTGATACTGTTCTTGTGGCTGACTCTATCATAAATGATATAGTGGCTTATTCAGTTTTTCCATTGATATATCCGGAGGCTAAAGATATAGAAAAATTAGTCATCGTATCCAACGCTTATCAGGCTTATGCTTGTTATGAATTTGGTAAACAGGTACGTTTTGCTGCAACGAATACAGGTAAAGAAAAAACACAGACTTATCCAGGCAGATATGCAATGGTATGGAAGCAGGAGCTAAGACTATCATCACTTGACAGTACATGGAAAATGCCTTATACTTGGAATATACACAGATTTGCCGGCAGTGCATTTCATAAATTTGAAATGCCAGGATATCCTGCTTCACACTCGTGCTTAAGGCAGTTTATGGATGATGCAAAATGGCTTTATGACTGGGGTCAGGGCGCCAAGTATGATTCTAATCGTGTGGCGATACATCTTTCGGGTACTCCTGTATTAATCATTGATCATTTTGATTTCCGCAGACCCCGAACCGGACCTTGGGTGGCATTACGTTCGAATAAAGACACAATTCTCAAATTGCCTGAAAATCCAATGGAATTTGAAGAAGCACTGATTCCTATAAGTCAAATACCTAAATCAACACGTGGGATTTTACCAAACAGACAAAAATACCTTACTGCCGAAGACACGCTCAGAGCTAGAGGAATTATCAGAGAAGGGGTTAGAATAACCGAATCGGTGGACTTTAACGAAGAGAGAAGGAAGAAAGCCGCTCGAAAAGCACAAGCAATTGAGCAAAAGAAGTCTGAAGAAGCAATAAACCAGACATCAAACCCATTGGATGACGAACAAATCAAAAAGAATCTCGAGGAACTTGAAGGTGAACCTAGGTAGTAAATTATTTTTTTTCTTATCTAAACTTGCCTTTACTTCATATTTAATTCATTTCAACAACAAATTTAACTAAATTTCGTTGAAATAAAAAAAATTGTTAATTAAGGAAAATTTTATGCCATTTTATCATAAACTTGGACAATTGCCGAAGAAGAAACATACAACCATGTATAAGCCGGATGGAACTCTTTACAAGGAAGAGCTGGTCAGCTCTAAAGGGTTTTCGGGAGTATATTCTAATAAGTATCATATTCACATGCCTACACGCACTCTGAGAATGCAGGAACTTCCTCAGATTGACTATAGGGAATGGGAAGAAGCACCACTGATGCACTTTCACTTTTTTACTGATAAACTCGAAAAAGCCGGTGATTTTTTTACTTCAAGAATTGCCTATCTCCATAATAAACATTGCGTTGTTCATGCTGCAAGACCAAATCAAAACCCTGATTATTTTTATAAAAATTCCTTTGCTCACGAGTTTATTTTCGTTCATCATGGCAGTGGTGTCCTTTTATCAGATTATGGTAAATTACCATTTACTGCCGGCGATCAAATAGTAATCCCACAGGGAACAATATATCAAATGCAATTCGATTCACTGGATAATAATAAAATTGTAGTTGTCGAATCCGATACGGCTTATGAAATTCCAAAGCATTACAAAAATGAGTATGGACAGCTCGAAGAGCACGCACCATTTGAAGAGCGTGATTTTAAGATACCCGAATTTATGGATGCAATAGACGAAAGCGGTGAGTTTAGGATTTTGATAAAAGCCGGGAAAAGACTTTTTGAATATATTGCTCCTGAACATCCTTTTGATGTTGTTGGTTGGGATGGATTCTTATATCCTTTTGGTTTCAATATCAAGGATTATAATCCAAAAGTGGGCAGGATTCATCTTCCTCCGCCTGTACATTTGCTTTATACCACACAGCATTTTGTTCTTTGTAACTTCAATCCGCGTCCATTTGACTGGCACGAAAATGCAATTCCCGCACCTTATTACCACTCAAATATTGACAGCGCCGAAATGCTGTATTATATTGAAGGAGATTTTATGAGCAGAAAAGGTGTCAGTGAGGGTTCAATTACTTTGCATCCGATGGGAATACCACATGGTCCGCAGCCCGGTAAAACAGAAGCAAGCGTTGGTGCTAAATTTACTGAGGAGTATGCTTTAATGCTTGACACATTCGAACCGCTTAATCCTACGATGAATGTCAAGGCTTCCAATGATGAACATTATTATAAAAGCTGGCTGTAAAATTTTTAGGTTGAAGTGAGTATTTATAGTTAGCTTATCTTATTCGATGATAGTTTTAACTTGCAATTTTTTGTAGATTTTCAATAATCAAAAAAGGCTTCCCGAATTACCGGGAAGCCTTTTTTAGAGTCAATTTGAAATTATCAAATTATTTGATTACAACTAATTTCTGAGCGAGGCGAACACCATTAGATTCTAAATAATAGAAGTATGTGCCGCTGGCAAGATTATAATCCTGAGCATTGAAATTAATGTTGTGAGTACCAGTCTGGTAGTTACCTTCAGCCAGTATAATACTACCTGCACCACTTGCATCAGTCATTGTGATTTTAACAAATGATTCTGTTGGAACAGTAAAGCTGATAGTTGCAACTGACTGAACAGGATTAGGAGTAGCAGTAGTCAGAGAGTATCCGCTCTGGAATACTTCTACAACGCTTGAAGTTCCTGTTGTAATTGTAACAGTAACAGTTTCGCTTGTAACATCACCACAATTGTTGCTAACTACAACATAGTACTCGCCGGCATTATCAGGAGTTGTCACATCAACTATATAATACATATCGTCCGAATCCTGAACAAGTGTGCCGTTGTGGAACCACTTGTAGTTAAGAACTTCCTGATCATCATTGCCTTCTGCAACTACATCAAGCATTAACTGACGACCTGCTTCAACAACTGCGTCTTGAGGCTGAAGAAGTATAGCCGGACCTTTATTAACAGTTAAATCTGCAAATCTTGTTTCAGATAAACCACCACCAACAAGTGTAACAAGCACTGAATAATTGCCGGCATCGGCAGCTTCACAATTCATTATATTCAGAGCATTGGTATTTGCACCATCTACTTTACCTGCAATATTCTGAAGCGGAGTGCCATCCTTCATCCATTCATAAGTAATTTCATAATTAGAAGAGGTATTAGCAGCGATTATGAATGAAGCATTATTTCCTTCGCAAATTACAGTGCTTGAAGGCGTCTGAGTAATATTGAGATCAATAACAGCTTCTAAAAGCTCTGCTTTGTCAGTTTCAACAGTGCCACAAAGTCCCTGAATTACAGCATAATATTCACCCTGGTCAACTGTACCGAAATTGCGGATTGTAAGATAATTTGATTTTGAACCTGCAATCTTATGATTATCTGTTAAGAGTATATCATTTGCTTCGCTGACATATTTGTACCAATTGACTTTAACTTCATCATTAGCAATTGCATTTTCAATTGACTTGCCGTTTGCATGAGCTTCGAAAGAAAGAACTACTGTTTCACCTGTGAATGCAAATACATCCTGCGGCTGGGTAGTAATGTCAGTTGGACGTGTTACATAAACAGCTACTTCACGTGAATAAACCGGTGTAGTTGCTCCCGGACCCATAACTAAACATTTGTAAATACCTGCTTGATTGTGTCGAAGATTTGTAAAATAAAGGATAGGCTCAGTTTCTCCGTGAATTGGAGAACCGTCAAGTTCCCATTGATAAGTCATAGGAGCATTGTAATCAATCGCAGATGATACGGTAAGATAATTATCTGTTGAACCGACACAATCTACGAAACCATCTGTCTGGCGTTCAATAGTAATAGCTAACAATAGTTCATGAGAGCCAACAAAATATGAACGTCTTACAACATTGCCAAAATCAAATAATTCCAATTGACCTAAATAACCTTCATCACCCGTGAAAAGCTGATAACCGGCAAGAAGGGAAGTTGAGTAATATTTAATATTCAAGTTTTCAAGTGATTCAAACTCAATAAGAGCAACGTCAGATTCTCTGTCAAATCCCTTAGCTTGCCAAGGATTTAAGTTAGCATACTGTGAACCGTTGTCATTGATTAAAATATTTCCGTTGGTATGGAATATGTTTTCATTTGAGCTCGAAATACCATTAACGTGATAAACAACTCCTGTACCATTATTAGCAAAAATATTTCTCCAAACTCTGTTGGCATTATTCAATTTTGCAGTCGGTAAAGTATTTGATTCGTTAACAACTGAATTATAAACAAAATCAAAATTTGGAGAACCCGCGATATCCAAAGCGGTTGAGTTTCTGCCTGTAATCTGGTTATTACCAGCAGCGCCACTTGCATTAATTATTCTCATAGCTGCAATGTTAAGATTGCCACTTTGACCTATGTTGACATAGTTTTGATTAATAAATGTGTTTGCACCGTTTACAAAAATACCGTTCAAATTAGTACCATTGACTCTATTGCCAACGATTTCAGCTGCTTCATTTGGATTTTGAGTATTATGGCTTACATAAATTACTGCATCGCCGGTATTTCCTGAGCCGGTAATACCCGAGAACTCATTTCTCAAAATTGATGTTGAGTTCCATGATTGAATACCAAAGTTTGGAACTAAACCTGCATTACTGATGAAACGATTATCGGCAAACTTAACATCCCCACTTGGCAAAGCAGATTCGAGAATCTGGCTGTAAATACCTACCCAAGAGAAATTAAAGAAGTCATTTTTGCTGATTTCTATATTTGGGTATATTTTGTTTGTGACTAATGAATAAATACCCGCTGAGCCATTATTGAATGTACATTCAGAAACTTTAACATCGCTGGTGTTCATCATGTTAATAATTGAATAGTTGTTGTTAAATCTTGGTGAATTAGCAACGCCATTAAAATTAACTTTATTGAAATCCAAGCCCCAAACGCTCATAGCGTTAACAAGAATACCTCCATTACTTGTATTGCTACTATTGTTATTAATTGTCAAGTTGTTGAATGAAATTCTGTCCATACCATTTAATAAAATAACAAAATTATTTTGGGCTGTTGGAGCAAATGATATGACGACATCTGAAGCAAACATTGAGTTGCCTCTAAATTCAATAGGATTTCTGCGAGGAAGTGGACTATTTAAAACAATCTGTCCGTTATAAATTCCGGAGTTGATTAAGAAAGTCACTTTTCCTTCACCAAAAATACCACTTGAGTTAATGTATGAAGCCGCTTCACCCGGTGATGCAAAGTGTGCCGTAGCCCCGCCAATAGTATATGTACCTGCTGCAAGTGACGGACCAATACCGCCTTTGTACTCATCATTATTTTTGTCTTCATCATTTACACCATTTGGATTACTTGTTGAACAATCAACAGTAAATGGTCCTAATGGAGTTTTAGCATAGAAATTGTAAGTGCCAAGATTTAAATCCTGAGTTTCATCTCTGCCAATGTTGATGCCTGTAAAAGTAACAGGAGATTGGTCAACACCGTCAATTTTCCAATGAACAGTTACACTCGTCAGCGGCTTAGGAGTGTAATTTCTGACTCTCGCTCTTACCTGAGTAATGCCGGGTCCAAATCCTTCGGGAGGTCAGAAGAAACCAACTACACCTGCATCATTAAGTACCGGAGTACGATTAACTGTATATACGTCATTATCAGGATTTGCATCAACTTCAAAGTCATTAGCGTTTCTTACTTGAAATCTCATATTAAATGCATTAAAAGGTCCATTTGCAGGATAATCAAGATTTACATTTGCCAAATTAATACTTGTTGTTTGGTTTTCACCAAGCTTGCCTTTCCAGAAATAGGTTTCCTGCTTGACGTCATTAATCCACCAATCAATATATACTGATTCGAGAGGTGCTTTGTTATTACTACTGAGAGTAACATTTATGTCATGATTACCTACTCTGAATAAGTTCATAGGATTTGTCAATGCTGTAATGCTTGCATCAGGAGCATTGGGAGCGATATTAACAACATAGTCTTCTGCTTCACCATAGTAATATGATGTACCACAAGGATCAGCAGGATACTGATAAGGATAGTTCATATAGCTGTATTCCGTCATAACCCTCATTCTGGTTGTACCGAATGATACATCATCTGGTACAACAAAACTACCTTTGTAACCTTCCCATGATAAGCCATCATAAGTGCCATAAGCAAGCTCAGTTTTAGTATCAAATTTGTCATCTCCATTCCAGTCAACCCAAATGGCAAGTTCCATTTCATAAGTATAACCGAATTCTACAAAGAACTCAATTTCATCTCCCGGTTTCATATCTACAACCTTGTTGCTGTAATATGTATATCCCGAGCTTGCCCAGTCTGAAGAATTTTCCATGTTACCTATCTGAACATAGTCTATTCCCATGTAAATGCCGGCATTGGAATATTTTGGCTCGCAATAATCTGCTTTGAGCAAAGAATTATTGAGCAAAATTCCCGCGAATATCAGTAATACTAAGATTACCGGTGAATAATGTTTAGACATAACCATTTTACCTCTATAAAATTGAAAAAAATAAATTTTTGGCACACTAAATGTTAAGAAAAAATATCTATCAAAAAAAACTAAAATTAAATACTTCCTAACACAAAATACATATTTCTAAATATAATTAATTTTTGACATAAAAAAAAATATTTATTTATTATTTTCTTTTTTTATTCAATATTTTGCTAATTTGTTATTAAATCAACAGATTAACAGTAATTAATTTAGTTTTATTGTGAAAATATTGTCTTATATAGTCAATTATATTACAAAAAGCAGAGATTGAAATTATAGTCTTCAAAATTTTTGAAAATTATTATTTTTGAAATAATACCATTTTTCCCACTTATTACATCAGATCAACGTTATAATTTATATATTAAGACAATTTTAATTATTTTTTATAGGAATGTCATAATGATAAACTCAATTCATGATGCATATTTTAGTGGTAAGCATGTATTACTTCGTGTGGATTTAAATGTACCTTTTGATAATGATGGTAATATTACTGATGATAAGAGAATTGTAGAATCTCTTACAACAATAGATGAAATCATTGATAAAGGTGGTATTCCTATCCTGTTGTCCCACCTCGGAAGGCCTAAAGGCAAGAGGAATTCAGAATTTTCTCTCAAACCTGTAGCTGATTATTTAGTCAGTCATTTCGGATATAAAGTCATTTTTGCCGACGATTGTATAGGTGAAGCGGCTGAGAATGCAGTCCATGAAGCTGAACCCGGCGATATTGTACTCCTTGAAAATTTGAGATTTTATAATGAAGAAGAAGCAAATAACTCTAATTTTGCTTCTAAACTGGCAAAACTTGGTGACTGCTACGTAAATGATGCATTCGGGGCTGCTCACAGAGCTCATGCAAGCATAGAAGCAATTACTAAATTTATGCCTGAAAGATATGCAGGAAATCTTATGATAAAAGAATTGCGTTACCTTGGAAATGCCGTTGATGAGCCTCGCAGACCATTTACAGCTGTTATTGGCGGAGCAAAAATTTCCGGTAAAATTGATGTTATCAATAGTTTACTTCAGAAATGCGATAATATTATTATCGGAGGTGGTATGATGTTTACTTTTTATAAAGCTATGGGATACGAGATAGGAAACTCTCTTCTTGAAGCCGACAAAGTAGAGCTTGCCAAAGAAGTAATAGCAAATGCAAAATCTCAGGGGATAAATCTTCTTTTGCCAAGCGATGTAGTTATTGCTGATAAATTCAGCAATGATGCTAACTATAAAACAGTTGAAGCAGACTCTATTGTAGCCGGAGATATTGGTATGGATATAGGAGAAAAAACTATAGGATTATACAAGGAATTTATTTCAAATTCAAAAACAGTCGTTTGGAATGGTCCTATGGGTGTATTTGAAATGCCAAATTTTGCTAAAGGTACTTTGGCAGTTGCTGAGGCTCTTGCAGAAGCTACCGAAAAAGGTGCTGTGACAATAGTTGGCGGTGGTGACTCGGCAGCCGCAATTAATCAGATGAAATACGATTCAAAAGTAAGCCATGTTTCAACCGGTGGTGGTGCTTCTCTTGAATATCTCGAAGGAAAAGTTCTTCCCGGTGTTGCGGCATTGGAAGTCTAGTTAGTCATCTAATCTATTTAGATTAAATAAACCCGCTTTGGGAATATTCCAAAGCGGGTTAAATTTTTCATGCAAAAATATTTCAATCAAATCTTATTATTTTACGTAATCGTAACCTTCAATATAAGATTCTTTCCAAGTTGTGAAGCCGGCTTTTCCATTAATCGCATCATACATCATACCGTTTGCACCGAATGATAATGATTTTGCATCATAACCAAGAAGTCTTAAATAAGCAGCGACATGTGAACTTGTCTGACCTGTATAGCAATAAACAACTATTGGTTTGTCAGTAGGAAGAGTTTTTAAATTTGTCATCACTTTCAAGTCTGTCTTAGGCAAGTAATTCATTGCACCCGGAATATGACCAGGGTCTAAATACTGTGCATTGGGCCAATAATTAACAATATGGAAATTGTTTAAATTAGCAAAAACGTCATCCGCACTTATTGAAGCAGGACCATAACCTTCTGCGATAATTGATGTTGCGCGGGCTTCAAGAATGTCTTTTCCGGTTGATTTACCTGTAGTTATAGTAGGCATTTTGCCTGCGGCTGGCTTTTCTGTAACAGTTTGAACCATCATAGTAGCTTTAGAATTGCCAATTCTTGGAGTCCATCTGTCAAAATCTTTATGCCATGAGCAATGTCCCCATTTTAAAGTTACAGCATTGTTGTAACCTAAAATTCTGTAAAGACTTGTTACATAAGATGCAGATTGACCTGTGTAACATGCAACAACGATTTTATCAAAGCTTGCTGCATTAACAGTTTTGATATAGTTAAGGGCTTCAGGAATAGTAACATTTACAGCACCTTCGATATGACCTTTCTCAAAGTCAGCAGCTGTTCTAATGTCAACAATAAGAACTTTGCCCGGAGTAGCCATCAAAGCTTTTACATCTTTTGCATCTATCATAGCAGGTGCAGTAGTATTAATATAGTCACCATTTGCCTCAATATACTCAGCAAGAATCAGAGATTCTTCTTTAGTAGGGGTTGTTTTATTGTCGTCATCAGAACAAGAAACGATGAACATTACACCCAATAAGAGTGCCCAGAATTTAATGTTTTTTAACATGGATTTTATCCTTAATATTATTTATAAAAATTAATTAAACCATTTAGAAGGTAATTTACCGTCAACTGTAATCGGCTTAGTCGCCTGAACTTCCCAATCTCTTAAATCCGATTCGAATAAATAGAGTTTAGAATTTTTAAGTACTCCATCTTCATTTTTGATATGACAGTTATCATAACAGGATTTTCCTTGAGCAACCTGTGTGCGTTCAGTCCATCTCTGAATGTTATGAGGAGAAGTATAATTATATGTTGGGTGAGCATCAAATTTTGTATATTGAGCAACACCAAATTTTTCCCATGAATCCGGTCCTGATGGTGCTCTGCGAACAAGTACCCACTTCAGGTCAGGTTTTACGTTTTTAATTGGATTTTCAGCAATTTTGAAATCCTGATAAGAAGTAATTCTTGCACCCTCTCCACCAATATGGCAGCTACCGCAACTGTTATAAGTTTGCGAGTGACAAGTTTGACAACTGAAATCTTTACCGTGCAAAGCATGGAAAGTATTTGAAGTAGCAACATTGGCATGGCAATCAGTACACTGTGGCATCTGAGCAACTTCATATCTTGTATCATATTTTATACCATCACCATGAAGCTCCTGTTTAGTATGACAGCTCATACAATCAAAACCTTTTGTTTGGTGAACGTCCGGCTTAGTTCCGGCTGCTATTCCTAAAAATGCATGACCGCCGCGTGTTTTGTGACAAGTGATACAAACGTTGTGCATATCGGGCTTTTTGCTGAATGAATGTCCATTCATAAGACCGCCACCACCTGCGTGTGGTTTATTAACGTGACATTCGCCACATGAAGCATGACATGTAGCACAATTCTTTGTATAACCTTCCTGCATTGATGCAGGTAATAGATTAAATTCATGTGAGCCGGCAAGTCCCATTCTTTGTGTAACTTTACGCATTTGACCAAATCCGTTATGAATATTAGTCGTAGCACCTTTGGTTTCTTCAGCATGGCAAGATCCACATTTTTCCTGTGCCATCATTGATGGCTTTGCGATGAAGTTGCCTGTGTGTGCAACTTTTTTGTCATCAGTTTTATCAACACCACCGTGACATCCGACGCAACCGATTGCATAATGGCTGGATTTCTTATATTCTTCAAAACCTGCACCGCCAAGATAAACAGCATCATAAGGTTCGACATGAGGAACATCACCACCGCAACCGCCTCCACCCGGGTCAACATAAGGGTCAGCGACCAGTTTTAAGTGGTCATAATTTGAGTGACAGCCCTCACAAGAAGCAACACTTTGCTTGCTGGGCTCTGTTTTTTTGTCGTCTCCGCAACTTGCAAGGAACATCAATGCTCCAAATGCAGCGAGCAGAATTACGAGATGGATACTTTTCATAGTTCAATCCCTTTAAAATTTGTTCAAAATTTATTATCAAATAACAATTATTTCAATACTTTTATGAGTATGACAATTTCTACACATGTAAAATTAAGCATTTTATTCGTGATATGCAAGCAAATATATTTAATATTTAACTGATAGTTAATAAAAATTTACAATACTTTAACGTATTATTACGACACAAACAGAATTTATCATACAATACGATTGTTATTAAAATATCTATTTTATAACATATTTTTGATATTTTGTATCATAAATGTGGAGTATATTATCAATAATTTATATTACTATATTTACTAACATCATAAAATCAACGTATTTTTAATTTAGTTTTATATAAATGTTAATGAAAAAGGCTGCAAATTAAATATTTTGTAGTAACAAATATTTTGCAGCCTAAATCATAGAATAAATATATTCAGATTATCTTGGGGTCAATTCGATATATGGGACAATCATCTCTTCCATCGAAACTCCACCATGCTGGAAACTATCCCGATAGCGATTCATATAATGATGGAAATCAGTTGGATAAACAAAATAGAAATCTTCCTTGGCGATGATATTATTTACAGTAATTCCTTGAGATGGCAATCTAAATTCTTCAGGCTTTGCAAGCTGTATAGCATGACGATTATCAGCTTTTACATTTTTGCCGAATTTATACCTTAAATTGGTTGAGGTATCCCTATCTCCTAACACCTTAACTCCCCGCATACAGCGAATAGCTCCGTGGTCAGTTGTAACGATTACTTTCAAATCTTTATTCTGTGATAGTGTTTTGAGCATTCCATAGAAACTTGAATGCTGAAACCACGATCGAGTTAGAGAACGGTAGGCAGATTCATCGGGCGCTATTTCTTTTAGAATAGCATAGTCCGAACGTGAGTGAGCAATCATATCCACAGCATTAATTACAATAGCAGTAAGCTGATTATTCTTGAACTGATGCATATCACGCTCAATTTTCTGACCAAACTCAGTATCAAAAATCTTTATATAACCGGGTTTATTCTTGATTTTAATTCTTCTTCTTTCAAGCCATGCTTCCATCAGCTCTTTTTCATATGCGTTTAGCTTATGGTCTTCACTATTCGTATCAGAGCTCCACCATTGGGGATAATGCTTCTTTATATCAGCAGGAAAAAGCCCCGAGAAAATCGAATTTCTTGCAAATTGGGTTGCAGTTGGAAGTATAGCACAGTAAAAATTTGTCTTAAATGAATAATAAGGTGAAATTATTTGCTGCATCATAAGCCATTGGTCGTAGCGCATACAGTCAACAACAAACATTACGACACTTTTGCCATCATTCAGCAGAGGTTGCAAATGTGTATCCAGCAGATGTGGTGACATAACGGGATCAGCATCGGTATATCGCTTGGTAATCCATTCACGATAATTATTTTCGACAAATTTTGAGAACTCAGCATTTGCATCGCGGAACTGGTCCTGAAGAGTTTGCTTTAGAGCTGAATTTGGCATACGGTCAAGTTCGAGAGACCAATCAACCAGCTTTGTATATATCTCCACCCAATCATCCCAGCTAAGATTATCAAGCATTTTTCTTGACAATTCTGCAAATCCTGATAAATATACCTGAGTAAATTTCTCTTCTTCCAGTCTGGAAGATTCAAGGAATTTTTTTACTGCAAGCAGGATTTGAGTAGGATTGACAGGCTTTGTTAGATAGTCATCAATTTTACTTCCTAAAGCATCTTCCATAAGGCTTTCAGCTTCATTTTTTGTTACCATTACTACAGGTGTTGTAGGGTCAATTGATTTCAGTACAGGAAGTGTTTCCAGCCCTGTAATGCCAACCATAGTCTCATCTAAAAATATTAAACTGTAGTGGTGGTTTCTGACCATTTCGATAGCGTCTTCGCCGTTAGTAGCTGAATCAACATCATAACCACGCTGATTCAGAAGTATTATGTGGGGTCTGAGCATTTCAATTTCATCATCAATCCAAAGGATTTTACCTTTTGCCTCATCCATGTATAATCTCCAATATTAAATTAATATTTAACCAAACAAACATTGTAACCAAAAAACATGAATAATTGCTCCGATTTGATGATAATAATAATGTTAATATCGTTTTAGGTATTAATTTATTTTTGATTAATATTTTACGATGAAAAAAGACTGGGTTGTTATTCAACCGGAACCTGAATTTTTCTGTATTTAGGGAGTTTTACAGTAATTTTTGTGCCAACTCCCGGAGTGCTTTCAGCAACTATGCTACCTTTGTGAAGTTCTGCGAATTCTTTACAAATTTTGAGACCAAGTCCGGTGCCCTTTTCGTTTTTTGTACCTTTTGTAGATTCGGCATTTGTCATAAAAAGTCTTGTAAGTTTGTCTTGAGTCATACCGATACCATTATCATAAACCATTAGGTTATAATAAGTACCATGGTCTTCGAAAACAAGTTCGACAGTATTATTTATTTTACAATACTTAATAGCATTCAGCAAAAGATTTCTGATAATTACAGAAATCATATTTCTATCAGCAGTTATAATAGTTTCGGGAACTTTTTTTATTAAATTGACTTGTTTTGATAAAGCGTGCTCAGTAACCTGGCTTAATATTTCATCTGCTAAAATTCTAATATTGAAATTATCATATCTTGGCTTCAATTCCATATTTTGCGAAAGTGCCCAAGCCAGCAAATTATTCAATATGTCATTCAAATTTGTCAAACTACCTCTTAATCTGCTGACAAGAGAGAAAAGTTTTTCAGGTGGGAGTTTATCATAATACTCAATTATCATATCATTACTTGAAATCGAAGCGGCAATATGATTTTTCAAATCGTGAGCAATGACTTTGAATATCTTTGTATTATCTTCGTTAGCTTTGAAGAGTTTTATAGATTTTTCGTTAAACTGTTCAATTGTGTACCAGAATTGGCTGATAATTGGTTTGAATATCAAAAACGCTTCGATTAGAAGAATGATGAGCATTATATTCAGTAAATTTCCACTGATGCTCTTAAGACCTGCTACTTTTTGCTTTGCTTCAGTCGCATATCTGTAAGTGATTTCATCAACAATCCGATCATATCTATCTTCAATAACAAGCAGACTATTTATTCTTTTGTCCCATTCAGGATAGATTTCAGGCTCATTATGCCTGTCATTTTCAATATCCTGAAGAAAATCATAATAATATTTCCTTAATTCGGTATAAGATTTTTCAAGTTCAAAATATAAATTTTTATTATATCTATATTTTTGGTCAGTAGTAAATGCAAACTCATCATCAATTCTTAATAACGAATCGTTTTTTACCCATTCTTTGAAATTATTTCTTATTCCTACAGTATTTTTAATACTACGGTCATGGTCATATCTTACAAGAAGAATGTCTTTAAGGATAGTTTGATTCAGTGCTCTCTGACGTGCCGATAAATTAACGACTTCAGAGTCTGTGAGCTGCTCAGAAAGGCTGTTCTGAATATATAGGTTTGCCGCTACCATAAGCACTGCAAGAAGAGTCAGTGCCAGGCTGTAGAAGTATGTATATTTTTTGAGCTGTTTCAAATTTATTGAAAAAGCTTGTATTTTCTTATCCATATCAAACGGCAACAAGTAAAAATAAAAATTTGAATCAAAATATTTTTTAAAAATATGAAATTTTTATTGATAAATCAAGGGAATAAACAATAGTGAAAAAACTATATTCCAACTTTCATTATCAGTTAACTTTTCTCACTTTCATATATACAATGACAAAAATTAAGCCAAAAAGTTACATTAATTCTTTGTAACAATAGATTAATATATGGTTCATTCTTTAGAATTAATTTTTATTTGATTTTATTTTGATATCTTTTGGCAAACAAATTGCAGAACACATAATATTAATATTGATTATGGTAAATATATAAATAGATGGCTAAAAATAACCAAATCGAGGTGTTTAATAACCCGACGGTACAAAAATTTCGCAACAATTACGGAGCGAAAATAAGCGCAAATACAGATATACTTCTTGCAGGCTCTGTATTGCTTGTAATTGGGTTGTTGATAATTCCGCTTCCCGGCTTTATGCTTGATTTATTTTTGACTATTAATATAGCCGTTGCATTACTAATAATAATGGTCTCCCTTTATCTCAGAAATCCTCTTGATTTAGCATCATTTCCGACAATGCTCCTTATGACCACTCTTTTCAGATTAGGTCTTAATGTTGCCTCAACAAGACTGATTTTGGGTGAAGCAGAAGCTGGTCAGGTTATAGAAGCATTCGGTCAATTTGTGATAAAGGGCAATTATGTAGTTGGTATAATTATATTTTTAATTCTTGTCATAATCAATTTCGTAGTTATAATTAAGGGTTCGAGCCGTATAGCCGAAGTAACTGCAAGATTTACTCTTGATGCACTCCCCGGCAAACAAATGTCAATTGACGCCGACTTGAATGCCGGCTATATAGACGAGCAGACTGCCCGCAAACGAAGAGATGATTTATCCAAAGAAGCCGATTTCTTTGGAGCAATGGATGGTGCAGCAAAATTTATCAAAGGTGATGCAATTGCAGGACTTATAATTACAGCTATAAACATTCTTGGCGGATTTGCGATAGGTGTTTTGCAGCGTGATATGGCTGTAGCTGACGCTGCCTCTACATATACAATACTAACAATTGGTGATGGGCTTGTATCTCAGATTCCTTCACTTTTAATTTCTATAGCAGCAGGTCTTGTAGTAACAAGGTCAGCCTCTACCGATAATCTTGATATAGAGCTCGGTAAACAGTTCGGAAGCAATCCGAAGCCGCTTCTTATGTCGTCAGCTGCATTAGTAGGCATAGGGCTTCTTCCGGGATTTCCGTTTTTTCCTTTTTTATTATTAGCATCATTCACGGGTTTTGCCGGAATTTACAGAATACAATCCATTAAAAATCAGGATAATAAAAAGCTGGCTGAAGAAATAAAAGTCACGGAGGAGGAAACTAAACCGCAAGAACAACCTGTAGAAGAACTGTTGAAAATTGACCCTGTGGAAATTGAACTTGGCTACAATCTTATTTCTCTGGTTGATGAGACTCAGGGAGGGGACGTATTTAAGCGTATAACAAATATCAGACGGCAGATTGCAACAGATTTGGGGCTTATACTACCACCTGTAAGAGTGCGGGACAATCTTCAGCTTGAGCCTGATGAATATATTATAAAGATACGAAGTAATGAAATTGCGAGAAACATTTTGCATCCTAATATGCTGCTTGCTATGAATCCGGGCACTGCTGAAGGCGATATCCCCGGAATAAAAGTAACTGAACCGGTTTTCGGTCTGCCTGCAACATGGATTTCAAACTTTGAAAGAGAAAATGCTGAAATTAAAGGATATACAGTTGTTGAAGCACCTACTGTTTTAACGACACATTTGACAGAACTTCTCAGAAGGAATGCTGAAAAACTACTCACAAGACAAGATGTCAAGCATTTGATGGATAACCTTAAAGATGATTATCCTGCACTTCTTGAAGAAATTAATCCTGATAATTTGCCAATTTCAACATTGCAAAAAATATTACAAAGATTGCTTTCTGAAGGTATTCCAATCAGAGACCTCCCACTAATTCTTGAATCATTAATAGAATATTATAAAGTGACAAAAAATACAGATGTTCTGACTGAATACGTCAGACATAATTTATCCGAAACAATAAAGAAGCTTTATCAGGATAATAACGGAGTAATTCATGCAATTTCGCTGGACGCAGTGATTGAAGACTCAATGACAAAGGCGCTTCAGGCAAATAATCAAAATGCATTGGTTCCTTCACTTGGATTATCACCGGACACAATTAATAGTATTCATCAGAGTTTATCGGCGTGTATTGACGATGTAACAATGAGTGGGTATCTGCCGGTTGTGATATGTTCAGCTCAGGTAAGGCCATATTTTTACAGAATGATTCACACAACTTTTCCAATGGTCAGCGTAATCAGCTATTCAGAACTTCCTGCAGAAACAGATATTGAAATTCTAAGTTCATTAAGAGTATAGCGGAAATTTTGATTTTTTTTGATATTGTCAAAATCATTCACTACCAGCTACTACCTAGTTTTATTTTGACTTCCCAATTCTTGGCATCCTGAGAATTAGCCAAAACATTATTTGTTGAGGCTTTTGATAGCTGAAGGACGAAATTAGACCAGAACGGATTTGTAGAAAATTCCGAAGCAGGAATATCAATTGTGATTTGATTGTTACTCGATAAATCAGCAACAGTACCACCTACAGTCCAGCTTATGCCACCATAAAGCTGTCCTGAAAGCCTTAATGTTGCCTCTCCTAAATTCATCGAGCCACCTTGAAAATCAAATTCGGCACTATTTATAACCCCTGTATTCATCAGTAACTCAGATAATGCTTTCGTCGCAAAATTTGAAACTCCTGAAGCAAAACCTTCATTTAGAATATTATTGCCCCCAACAGTGTTTCCGGTTTTTGTTCTGCCCATAACAAGCAAATACAATGCGTCTTCATTTATTTGATCTGAAGATCCGGTCGCTTCTACTCCATCAATGAAATATGTAAAATTGATAGTTGGATTATCCTTATAACCTTTAATTGTCATTCTCACAAGAAATTGCTTTCTCAGATCATTTTCCGCCATGGTGCCGGAGTAAGAAGCAGTCAAGTTTAAATAAGGATTCTCAATACTGCCTGTTGGAAAATTAATTGTACCGGAAGTCGCAAATTGTTTCCACGATTTAATTGTTGATTGATCTCTAACGACAACTTCGCCAAATAACTGTGCCTCCTGCTGGTCTCTGTTTTTAACATATCTTAATGCCTGAGACCTGTCGGGTGTACCAATTACAGCATACATCGAGCCAATCAAATCCATATCCATTTCTACTATAAACTGTCCCGAAATCTTTGCTGTAAGATTATAATTAATTAAATCTGCTATACTTGGAGCTAATTTATCATCAATATTTCTATCGGTGCTTACTGTATCACGCATTGTTGTTGATTGAAGTCTTACATTATCCCCGATAGTCTGATAAGTGAAATATGTTCTTACAGCCTGCCGCTTTTGCTCAAGAGGCATTTTTAAATGTGCATAAATAATATTGGCATCACCTTCAAGATTAGGTTTATCTAATGTACCATAAAATCTAAGTGGATTTGCGTCTGTAGAGACAATAAAATCACCATATAAATCAGGCATCGGTATCATAGTTGCATCGCTCATTACAAGTAATCTGTCAGCTTGCATACTTATGTCTATCATTCCGACTTCAAACCCAGACTTTTCAATGAATCCGCTTGCACTTGCACGTCCTATTCTTCCAAATTTTGAATCTTCCGGAATATTTCTGAGATTAATTTTAGTCAGATTTATCTTATCTTTATTGAAGTCAACTTCAATTTCGGCGAGATAATTGATATTAGTATTTTCCAGATTGAATCTTGCATTATTCGATTTAGCCGAACCTGAGTAAGTAATCCCCTCAGAAATATTGCCTTCAACTACCAGATTTGCTTCTAAAAAGCCGGTCATATCCTTTGTGCCGGTTGCAAACGGTGCAATTATTTCAAGAGGCATATTACTTGTTTTTAATCGGATGTCAAATTGTTTGTCAGGGTCAAATCTCTGTAAATCAGGGTTTAACCCAAGATATAGTGGCAAATAGTTAATATCAATGCCGATTATTTTTTGATTATCTAATGCAGGAGATTTTATTTCTACAAAACCATGACTGTAAGTTTTGTTGTGAATTAAACGACTATTGAGAGTTCCCAATCTGTAATTACTGAATATTACGCTATCAGCATGAATAGCAGTGATAATTCTTGGTTCGTTGAGGTCGCCGTTAACTCTTATTCTAAGTGAATCCAAATTAAATCTTGTGTTTGAATATTTCTTGCGCGTATCTTCATCAACAAGTATCAAAAAATCGGTAACAGGTACATTCGTTATAAGCAGATTAATATTCTCAGCTATGTCATCACGAATTGCTCCACTCAACGAAATTCTTTCACCATCTGAGCGATTTAGGTTCATTTGCATAATTTCGATTGTATTTGGCGAAGAACTAATCAGCATTTGGTCTGTTAGTTGCCAATTAAGTAGATTATTATAACCAATTTCTAATGTATCTGCTTTGAGTATCAAATCGGAAAATCCTATTTCAACGCTGCCTTCAGAGCGAATAGCAATAGTAGAATTTAGTACAGAACCGATTTTAAATTGCGCTGTGGTTCCATCGAAAACTATTGCGGAGTATGTATTAGATAACTCCAGATCGTTAATTTTTAGTGATGATGTGGTATCCAGATTCAAAACGAAATTTTCCAATTTTGTTAATGAGTCATTGAGATTACTTATAAGTCTGCCTTTAAAGGATAAATCATCAGTTCTAATTTTTAAATCAG
The DNA here is from genome assembly GCA_019637995.1 of Ignavibacteriota bacterium. NCBI lineage: Bacteria > Pseudomonadati > Ignavibacteriota > Ignavibacteriota bacterium. The sequence goes on along the minus strand of JAHBUQ010000004.1, from coordinate 91,031 downwards.
GAGTTTGAATATCAGTAAAACCAATTTTAAGTGTATCAATAAATATCGAGCTCATTTCTGATTCGGAGATATATCGCAAATCCATCTTTATACCACTGTAAATACTCATGGAATCAAGGAAAAGATTTATTGGCGATATATCATTGAAATCAAATTTGATTATAGCATCAATTTGAGGATATTCAGTGATTTTTTTATACTCTTTTACAATTTTCAATGTATCTGATAAAAGTAGTTTTTGTGGATTGAATGATTCAACTTTTTCGACAATAAAATCAGCTAAATAAATACCCTGCAAAGCAATATTATCAATAAGCGAGGATAATTGGTATTTTCCTGATATGTAAAGATTAAAAAAGTCGGATGTTATGTTGATTTTCCGATTGTTGCTATCCAGATTATCTAAATCTGATGCTAAATTGAAAGGTAAAAATGCACGGTCATCAAATTCTAATGCCTCAAAATCTGCATTTATTTTTCCTGCAATATTATCAATTTCAAATCCTTTCATATCAATATCAATATCTGCACTGACATAATCAGGAAAAGTATTCTGGTGTAGAATTTTTTTAAGATTAATTTCACTCAATTTCAAATTTAAAATATATTCAGGATAATCAATATCTGATAAGTTTAAACTTCCTGATAAACTTAAATTTTCATCAGTACTTGTCTCGCTGTCTCCAACATACTTTTTATCAGGGAAATTGATTTTTAATGAATTTACTACAAAATTACTGTGTGCTGTATTCAAATCTAAATTCACATTTTTGAATTTTATATCAAACATCTCAGAATCATACAAATCAGCAACCAAAAAAGAATTCAAACTGTTTAAATCTATTCCTGAGCCTTTAAAATTAATCTTTCCATTAATTTTTCCATTCAATGAATTATTCTTAGCTAATTTTGCAGGATTTAAGGACTTTATACTCACATTGGCAAAATAGCGCATAGGTTCCCTGCCGTAATTAATTCCGGCTTTTCCGCTCAAATCTCCTATTCCTGTCTTCAGGTCCAAGTCTATATAAACGCTGTCAAGAAAGCCATGAACATAAAGCCTTTTTGCTGTTGCAAAGTTATAGTCGGGAATACCCGACAAATCCAAACTTTTCAAAGTATTGATTATGTCGCTTCTTGTGAATTCCGAATTATCCAAAGATAATTCATATTCAAAGAAGTCAATATCAAGTAAATTTTGTAAATTACCGGAAATCTTTACATCCGATTTTCCGGTAACTAATCTAAGACGATTGACGTCCAAATCGTTAAGAGTTCCTTCGGCATCAATATAAATATCTGATTTTGTACCGAAACTTATCGGTATTACAGCAAACTTATAAATTTCTTTGTCGCCAATATTGTAACCTTTAATTGAAGCTTCAAAATATGCTTTGTTCAGGTCAGGTTTCTCTTCACCGAAGACATCAAAACTTGTCATTTGTACATTAATATCAAATTCAGAATCATTTAATTTTGTACTTAAATCTTTAGCATAAATTACTTCCGGACTTACATTGAATTTTCCTGAAAACTGCTTAATATCCAACTCCGAATGTATTTCCTTGCCTCTTAATTTCCTGATATGAGTGTAAAATTCGTTTTTACTTAAATTTACTTCTGCTGACAAGACCAAATCAAATTCATTAAGCAAAATATGACTGTAATCCATTGTTTCAAAATTTATAAATGTTTGAGTTGAATCATAATATATAAATTCAGCATTTTTAAATTCAATATGCTTTGCTTTAATAAATAGATTTGTAGTCTCTGTTTCAGTTGTATCTGTACTTGGAAATGCTATTTTATCATAATTCCATATACTGTCCTGCATACTTCTGAGAATTCTGATCTTGGGCTTGTCTAAAATAAGTCTGTTGACAATAATTTTATTTTCCAGAAGCGGCTCATAATTTATGTTGACAGTCAGAACAGGAACATTTGCGAGAGTATCACCTGCGGTTATAAGTCTAACTCCATAAAGCTTAATACCTGACGGATTCCATAAAGAAATATCATCAATTTCGATATCTGCTACAAGCTCTTTATTCACAAAATTCAGTACATTCGAAATTACAAAATTTCTAAAAAACCGAAATTGAGACAAAACAATTAGGATTATACTGACAAAAGTAAATAGAAAAATCAAATACAGTAAAACTCTCAGGATTCTTTTCCCGAAAGATTTCTTCTCTGACTTGTTTTTTGTGCTGCTTTCTTCTGTCATGTATATTAAAAATAATACTGCATTAAATTATTAAAAAATATGCCTATGAAATATGAAAGACGCAATTTTATGATAATGATTTGAATTTAATCTGAAATGTGCAATTCATTTGTTTAACATGAAGCAATATTTTGCTATTTTTGTAGTTATAAAAAAAACAATTTAGTTATAATAATTATAAATGCTTATGACAGAGTCATTCTTTACAAAATTTAGAAATAATATAATTGGCATAAACAGCGAAATTGACTGTCCTGACGGCAATTCGCGAAAAATACTTTATGCAGACTGGACTGCAAGTGGACGATGCTACAAGCCGATTGAAGATATAATTACAAATAAATTACTGCCTTTTATTGCTAATACCCATACTGACACCAACTCAACAGGAGCCGGTATGACATATGCTTATCATAAAGCTCAGAAAATCATCAAAAAACATGTAAATGCTGGTTCTGATGATATCTTGATTTCAGCAGGCACCGGAATGACAGGTGTAGTCAACAAATTACAGAGAATTCTTGGTCTGAGAGTGCACGAAAAGTACAAATCTTGTATTGATGTCTCCCCTGCAGACAAACCAGTTGTTTTCATAACCCACATGGAGCATCATTCCAATCAAACAAGCTGGATAGAAACAATCGCAGATGTTGTTATTATTGAACCTAATGCTGAAGGATTAGTGGATTTGGAGAATTTTGCAAATTTACTTGAAGAGTATTCAGAACGAACTTTAAAAATTGCGGCTGTAACTTCATGCTCAAACGTCACCGGTATTTTTTCTCCTTACTATGAAATTGCAAAAATAATTCACAAAGTCGGCGGATACTGCTTTGTGGACTTTGCATGCTCTGCACCGTATATCAATATAGATATGCACCCTGAAGATAATGATGCCAGACTCGATGCGATATATTTTTCGCCTCATAAATTTTTAGGAGGTCCCGGAAGTGCCGGCGTGTTGATTTTCAATAAAGCTCTGTACAAAAATTCTGTTCCCGATAATCCCGGTGGCGGTACAGTCGAATGGACTAACCCTTGGATGGAGCATAAATATATTAATGATATCGAAATGCGTGAAGATGGCGGTACTCCGGGTTTTTTGCAAACTATGCGTACAGCACTCTCCATCAAATTGAAAGAAGCTATGGGAGTGGAGAATATTCTTAAGCGTGAGCACGAAATTCTTGAAATTATGTGGAATAAACTATCAAATATTGCCAATATTCATATACTTGCTTCTAATATTAAAGAAAGGTTGGGAGTTGTTTCATTTTATATTGATAATTTGCATTTTAATTTAGGTGTTAAAATTTTAAACGACAGATTTGGAATTCAGACCCGCGGAGGCTGCTCCTGTGCCGGTACTTACGGACATTACCTGCTGAATGTGAATCCTAATCAGTCCAGCCAAATCACTTGCAAAATTAACGAAGGTGATTACTCCGACAAACCCGGCTGGATTCGTGCTTCGATTCATCCTACGATGACTGACTTTGAAATCAATCAACTTTGTGACAGTATAATCGCTCTTGCAGAAAATTATGAAGAATGGTCTAAGGATTATACATTCGACAAGGCAAAGGGCATTATAAGACATATTTCTCAGCAGGAAGAATCAATTATTAAGCATATTGACAATGCTTTTAATGAATTATAAAACGATTTTTTTGAATTTCCTTTAAAGATATAGCGTAGTAAAAATGAATGTTATCAGCACAAAAGATGATATTTTCGAACTTTTGAAGCCGGACGGAGGAAAGTTTGGAGTTGAATCTTTGAGCGATTCATATAAATTTTGCAAAAAAGTTACTTACGGTCATTACGAAAATTTTCCGGTTGGTTCATTATTGATTCCAAAGTATAACCGAAATTATTTTTACTCAATCTATACATTTTCAAGATTTGCAGATGATATTGCTGACGAGCTTGATTATGAAGACAAAGCTATAAAAATATCTTCTCTTGAAAAATTATCTGATATGATTGAAAGTTATAATCCAGACGATTTTATAATAAAAAATCCACTCCTTTTTGCTCTGAGAGATACAATTCTCAACAAAGAATTACCTTACGAGCCTTTCAGAAAGTTAATAACTGCATTTATTATGGACAGCGATTTTAGTCAGCCCGAATCTATGGATGACAACATCAATTACTGTAAATATTCTGCAAATCCGGTTGGGGAATTAGTGCTTAGACTTTTTGATAATTATGATTCGCAAACAGCCTTACTTTCAGATTCGATTTGTACGGGTTTGCAATTAGTAAATTTCTGGCAGGATATTTCTGTTGATATTGATAAAAAAAGGATATACCTTCCGAATGATATTTTACAAAAATATGATATTGACAAAAAAACACTTTTTAACAGCCCGTCGGAAGCCAAACTGGAAGCGTGTTTACAAGAAATTTATGAAAAGACAGAAAATTTTTTTATTTTTGGTAGTGAATTAAGTAACTATATTAAAAACAAAAGATTAAAATATGAAATAAAATTGACAGTAGAAAGTGGCAAGTTTATACTTGAAAAGGTAAGAAAATTAGGAATTAAAATCACTTTCATACGTCCTAAGCTAAATAAGACAGATTTTATACTGTTATTTTTCAAAATATTTTTTTCTAAATAATGTTAATTAACAATGGATGCATTAACTCAAGAGCAGTTAGCAAGTTATGAAAAGGTTGATCCGCCTAATGTAGAAAAATCAAACTTTTTGTACTCATTTTCCCTTCTTCCTAAAGAAGAAAGAATGGCTATTAATACTGTTTATGCATTCTGCAGTTATATTGATGATATAGTTGACAGCACACCCAATATTAACAAAAAAGCAATTTTAAAGAAACTTGACAGGCTTTCCTGGTGGGAGAATGAAATTGAAAACATTTATTCGGGCTCTGTTAAATCACCTGTGATGTTGCCATTTGTGGGTTTGATTAATCGTTTCGAGATTCCGAAACAATACTTTCTGACTCTGATAGATGGCGTAAGACGCGACCTTTTACAGTTTCGGTATGCAAATTTCGATGAACTTAAAGATTATTGCTACAGCGTAGCAAGCGTTGTAGGACTTATAAGTATTGAAATTTTTGGACATAAGTACGAAGAAACCAAGAATTATGCTATAAATCTTGGTTATGCACTTCAACTTACAAATATTATGCGGGATGTTAAGTTCGATAAAGACCGCGGGTATATTTATCTTCCGCTTGATGAACTTGAAAAGTTCAATTATTCTGAATCAGATATTATCAAAGAAATATATAATGAAAATTTTGTGAACTTGATGAATTTTCAAGCAGATCGTGCAAGAGAATATTACCACAGAGCGAGAATGTATCTTAAACCTGATGAGAAGACAACTATTGTGGCTGCTGAAATTATGGATTCGATTTATTTCAGACTTCTTGAAAAGATTGAACTTCAGGAGTTTGATGTTTACGGACCGAAGAAAATTCGTGTTTCGACAGCGCATAAGCTAATAATGACACTCAAGCATTGGCTGTCTGTCAATATGTTTATTCGCAGAATAAAAAAACATTAATGCGTTCAATTCGTAATATTAAAAATATTTTGAAATTTTTTAATTAGATTATTTAGTAACTTATTTTTTTGAGATTTATAATGCATATTGAATTTACAGCTGAAGAATTACAAGAGGTAGAACATTATATTTCAAAGTATCCTGAGAAAAAGGCTGCTATAATGCCTGTACTCTGGATGGCACAGAAGAAATGGGGTTGGCTCTCCATTGATGTGATGACTTATGTAGGCAAATTGCTTGATTTGCCTTTATCGCATGTTGAGGGGGTTGCTTCATTTTATACTATGTATTTCAAAAAACCAATGGGAAAATACCATATTCAGGTTTGCACGAATGTATCTTGTATGCTTCGCAAAGGCGATGAAATCTACCGCCATGTATCTGAAAGATTAGGTATCGGACATAACGAAAGAAGCGAAGACGGATTTTTCTCACTTGAAGAAGTTGAATGTATGGGTGCATGCGGCGGAGCGCCTATGATTGCTGTAAATGAAGACTTCTTTGAGAACGTTGATATTGAAAAAATTGATGATTTATTAAATAATTTAAAATAATTTGTGACTTTTTTCAATTTAGTGTGTCTATATATATAGATATTTTTGACAAAAATTGATTTTAATTGAATGAGTAGCATATTTAGACATAGTATTTTTTCTAAACTATTCCTGATTATAGCAGGTTTGGTGTACTTTTTGAATTATATATATTCAAATGTGCTGCCTCAAATCCTCTCTCTATCTCCGCAGGAAGTATTAAAAAACCTTAGTCTTTGGAAACTTGTTACTTTCCCGTTTGCTCCGGGTGGCTTAGAATCTGTGGCTCTTTTTGCATTTGTGTTTTATTTTATCTCCAGTAAGCTTGAGAGTTATATTGAAGGACTGAAATATCCATTATGGCTTTTTATGCTGACACTGCTTCAGGGCTGTATTCTGACTCTGGTTTTTATTAATTCCAATGTAGTCATAGCAGGTATGGACGGGATATCATTCTATGTTCTTGTTGTTTATGCATTATTACGCTCAAAAGACAAAATCAATTTTCTTAATTTCCCTCCAATGCCAATAATTGCATTTTCACTTTTGCTTGGTTTTCTGTGGTTTGGTTTGAAATTAGTAAATTTTTCAACTACGGGAAACGATAGTGCATTTTTCTCGGCAATCGGCTCTTCACTGTTTGGGATAACTGCGGGTCTCATACATTACCTACAAATCAGGTTATCCGGTCTCAGCTCCTTACATCGAGGAATTTCGCGGGAACATCCTGATATTAAGTTGCCATCTCCTGAAGAACTAAGTATTGCACATTCAACCTCAAATCCAAGAATGAGAAAGTACTATCAATCAAGTCGCTATGATCAGCCCGATGAAGAAGAATACTTGCTTAGCAACGATATGGATGAAAATGAAGATAAGCTTAACCAAATCCTCGATAAAATTTCACTTAGTGGCAAAGATTCTCTGACCACGCTCGAAAGACGATTCCTTACAGAGTATTCAAAGCGACTTGAAAGCCAGTAAACAATGCTTTCTATGACACATCAAATCAAAAAACTCAAAATGAGATTATCTCTTAAATTCTTCATCGCATCTATTTTATTTGTTGCTCTTACCGCCTGTGAATGTGTGCCTGATATTGATACTCCAAAAATTATTTCTCCGGAAAATTACAGCTACGCAGCAATGATAAATGCTATACCCGACAGGGAAAACCTTGTAATAGAATCAGACGATATTCCATTATTTTACGGAGTTTCATATTCAGGTGGAACTCATTATTACCAAAAAATAAATTCAGCAAATTCATTTTTGAGATTAATAGATTCAGACAGCCAACTGTCATTATTTAATATGCCAATCAATCTTACGAAACTCAAGCATTATTCAATAATATTTTATGGTTTTAGAAATTCTGCTAAAGCACTAATTATTGATGATGAGCCTGCTTTTGAAAAAAATGGTGCATTTTTCAGAATTATTCATACTGCTGTTGATGCCCAGAATTTTACTTTTCAAGTAAGCGGACCTCAAAATTTTGATTTTGATATTGGTTTCAAATCTTTCTCTGAGCTTACTCAAATCGTACCGGGAAATTATAATATTAAACTAATAAATATCCAAAATCAAATTGTTAGTGAAAGCCAGTTTAATATCGAAAGCAATAAGATTTATAATTTTGTACTGAAGGGTACTCAGAACCTTCTTCCATCAAAACCATTATTTATTGATGCAGCGATAATTAATAAAGAAAATTAATCATTTTTTACCCTTCAATTAATTCCTGATATAGATTTTCATATTTAGGAATAATTTTTTCACATGCAAATTTTTCTTCAGCAATTTTCCTTGCAGTTTCAGAGAATTTCGCCCATTTTTTATCATTGCTTAATAAACCTATGACATATTTTGCCATACGCTCAATATCTCCAAACTCAGCTACATAACCGCTTTCTCCATGTATGACCACTTCAGGAATACCTCCAATATTTGATGCTACAACAGGAGTTCCGCAGCTCATAGCCTCTAATGCCGACAAGCCAAAACTTTCCGATTGACTGGGAAGAAGGAAAATATCTGCAGCTGAGAGTAAATCAACCAATGCGTGCTGCTTTCCAAGGAACTTTACGTGCTCGGAAACTCCAAGCTCGCGGCTAAGTTTTTCTGCATCAGACCTTTCTGGACCATCGCCTACAAGTATCAATTTTGTTGGGATATGCTTAAGCACTTCAGCAAGAATTCTTACAGTATCCTGAACACGCTTTACAGGTCTGAAATTTGAAATATGAATGAGAATTTTTTCGCCATTTGGTGCGATACTTTTTTTAATATGAGTGCAGGGATTTCGTTTATATTCATCTAAATCAATGAAATTATAAATTACATTGATTTTCTTCTCAGGATTGAAGTGCTGTTCTGTATTTGTACGGAGATATTGCGAAACAGCAGTAACAGCATCAGAATTATCCAATGAGTATTTAATTAAAGGATGAAATGCCGGCTCTAAACCAACAAGTGTAATATCTGTCCCGTGTAACGTCGTTACAAGTTTGATATTTGTATCTTTCAAAATGTTCTTTGAAATTATTCCGCTGATGGCATGAGGAATCGCATAATGAGCATGAATAATGTCAAGCTTTTCGTACTTGACAACATCAATTATCTTGCCTGCGAGTGCAAGAGTATATAAATTATGTTCGAACAGCGGATAATGAGGTATCTCTACCTCATGAAAAAAAATATTGTCTAAAAATCTGTTAAGCCGCATTGGGCTTTCATAACTTATAAAATGGATTTCATGACCACGGGCGGCTAATTTTACTCCAAGCTCGGTTGCAACTATACCACTGCCACCGAATGTAGGATAACAAACTATTCCAATTTTCATTTAATTTTCTCGATTTGATAATGAGTGATACTAAAATAATTGATAAATACTATACTATAGCAGAGCCGGCAAACGCCGAAATTAAAATAAAAGGCTCTGCTTTCATAGCAAATGCTTTTCATGCATCTGACATAAATTCTGCCGGAGAAACTGTCAAAGAAATTCGGGCAAAATATTTCGATGCTTCTCATAATTGCTTTGCATATCGTATCGGATTCGACGGTAATGAGTATCGTGCTTCTGACGACGGAGAACCCTCAGGAACTGCCGGAAAACCAATACTTTTTATGATAAATAAATACGAACTTAGTGATATACTTGTTGTTGTAACAAGATATTTCGGTGGTACTAAGCTTGGAGTTGGCGGCTTGGTTCGTGCATACTCAGATTCTGCCGAAGCCGTTCTTCAAATTGTCAACCGAAAAATCATTCACAGAACAAGAAAATTCTATATTCGTCTTAATTATGAAGACGTTTCGATGGTTAAAAAATTGATTGAAAGGCAGGCTGTTAGTTTTGATGAAAATTATACAGATGTTGTTGAATTCACTGTTAATATTCTTCTATCGGAAGCCGATAAGTTCATCGGTCTGATTTATAGTCAGACAAATGGCAGAATAGAACCTGTGGAAATTTAGATACTTAGCGACTTGGTTGATGTTTTGGGTACAAAATCTTGAATATACAATGGTTCATAAGTTTCAGCATCTGTAAACATTTTGTCTTCAAAAAGCCGGTAAGCATACTTTGAGATAAACGATACTTTAGGTAAAATAAAATCTTTCAGATATATATAGCCACTTGCAATATTAGCTCCTGAACCGACTAAAATAGTTTTTTCCGGTAAAAAATTACTCGCTTCCTCAATTTTAAGTAAATATATTTCGCTGACTGTGAGGTCTTCGACAGATAAATTCTGAAGATAAACCTGACCTGCATTAGATTTAATAATTGAGCTGATATTTTTCGCTGATACGAGTTTTGCTGTTTCAAGTGCAGAATATGCATAAGCACTTAGACTTTCCACAGCTATCAACTTAGTATCACTACCGAAACAAATCCCCTTTGCAATTGATGCAGAAATCCTCAATCCGGTAAAAGAGCCGGGGCCGGCAGAAACAGCAACAGCAGATAATTCATCATAGCTTATTTTCATATCCTTCATTAAGCTTTTGATGAGTTCAGCCATTAGTTTGTCGTGAAGATTTTTTCCAAAATAATTCACCTCTGCAATGATTTCATCATTCAGGGAGATTGCCACACCGCAATTATTTTCAGAACTTTCCAGCGATAATATATAATTTGCATCTTTCATCTTACAAAAATAATTAAATTATGTTAAAATAATCATACATACGTTAATTATATCAATAATTGATTTAAATTTTCATTTAATAATTTCATTGAGGTAAGTAAGATGTTTTCAACAATTGACGAATTTTTAGCTGAATGGGCTAATGAATGTCAGGCAACAATGCGTATTTTTAAAGAGTTAACAGATCAGTCACTAAGTCAAAAAGGATATGAAGATGGCAGAACATTAGGATTTTTAGCATGGCACATTACAAATACTATAGGCGAAATGATGAGCAAAGCCGGTTTGGATGTAACTGTTTCAGAAAAACATTATGACGAACCTGAATCAGTAGAGCAAATTATATCTGAATATGAAAAACAATCACAAGCTATGGTCAAATCTATGAATGAAAAGTGGACAAATGAAACCCTTGATGAAGACTTCAATATGTATGGTGAAACTTGGAAAGGAAAAATGATTCTTAGTGCATTAATCAAACATGAAATTCATCATAGGGCTCAAATGACTGTTCTGATGCGACAGGCAGGATTAAAAGTACCCGGAGTTTATGGTCCTTCCAAGGAAGAGTGGTCTGCATATGGTGCTCCGGCTATGAAGTAATTCAAACTTATTCGTTAATATCGTGAATTATCAAAGAGGCTGTCCCATAATCATCAAAAATCTCAAATTTGTTATTATGAGCCAGCCTCGATATTCATCATTTCATTAATTCTTTAACTTTATATTCTGCATTGATTAAAGCATCTTTTGCCGACATTTTTCCATAAATAACCTGCACGGCAGCATCTTCAAGAATTTCTTCAATTTCCAGCCATTTAGGATGAACCGGTGTCATTCTTGCACTTTCAAGTTGCTTGGCAAAGATTAATCTATCGGGTTGTGTGCTATAGAATTCATCATTATAATAATTCTTATCAGCCGGAAAACCGGCTTCAATTACCTGCTTGCAGAATTCGATTGAATTCTTTCCGTCTGTCATAAATCTCACAAACTTTTCAGATAATTCCGTATTTTGAGAATTATTGCTTACTGCGAGATATTCACCTCCGGCAAAAGAAATGCCCTGATTGCCATTCACGCCTGGAACTGTCATTACCTTATAGTTCAGATTCGGATTCTCGTTTTTAATTTTCTCAAGAAGCCAACCTCCTGAAATCCAGAAAGCTACTTTCCCGTCAACAAATGCGGCATCAATCTGTCTTTGTGTTTCGATGAGACCTATTCTGCTTAGTTCAGCATATTTATCAAGAGCAAGTGCACTTTCTTTTGAATTAAAAACTGGTTTATTGTTACAATCAAGAATATCGCCACCATAAGACCAAATCATAGAAACAATTTTTTTGTAAAGTCTGTGCCTGTCAGAGCCGTTTGCACCCCAGCCGTAAATACCTTTTTGTTCATTGATTACGCTTGCTTCAGCTGTGATTTTGTTAATATCCGATAGTGACGCTTCGTCAAGATTAACTAAATCCGTGTTATAAAATAGTACCCGTGTATCAACTATCCATGGTAAAGCATAGAGTTTTGTTTCATAGTAAGCAGGATTGAGTGAAAATTCAATGAAATTCTCAATCCCCATCTCATCATCCCTAAGTTGTTTTAGAACACCTGAAGAACTAAACTGAGCAACCCAATCGGATCCGAGCTCAAGAACATCCGGAGGATTACCTGCATTAAATGCGGCAAATAATTTTGTTTTGCCATCTCCCCAACTAAGTTCGGTCATTTCGACTTTACAATTATTTTCGGCTTCGAACTGCTCGACAAGTGATTTAATTGCTACCCTTTGATTTGGCTCACTCCAGAAATGCCAGAATTTGATTGTATTTTCAGATTTTGGGCTTTCACCGGGTTTATCATCACATGATAAAAGTGAGAAAAATAAAAAAGTAATGAGTAGAATTAATATTTTATTTAGCATATTTATCTCCAAAAAAATAACTATTTTCGATTGTGGAAAAAAAATTTTCACAATATAACATATTTTTTAAAGAATACTTTTAACAAATTGTAATAAATAGGTATCTTTGCTATAAATTTTTAACCAAAAATAAAATATATTTATTATAATGGCAAAAAAGCAGAAGAAAAGTAAAGAGACTAAGTATATATTTATTACCGGTGGTGTACTTTCATCACTTGGTAAAGGTATAGCTTCAGCATCTCTAAGCTTGATACTCAAGCAAATGGGGTTTGATGTTACAATTATGAAACTTGACCCTTATATTAATGTTGACCCGGGAACTATGAATCCGTTTCAGCATGGTGAAGTTTTTGTAACTGATGACGGAGCCGAGACCGACCTTGATTTAGGTCATTACGAAAGATTTCTGGGCTGTTCGCTCAACAAAAACAACAACCATACTACAGGTCAGGTATATTTCGAAGTGATTACCAAAGAGAGAAAAGGACATTACTTAGGCAAGACTGTACAGGTAATTCCTCATATAACCGACGAAATAAAGCACAGGATAAAGGTTTTCGACGGTGATTTTGATTTTGTTCTTATCGAAATCGGCGGAACTGTGGGTGATATTGAATCTCTTCCTTTCCTTGAGGCTCAAAGACAAATGAATCTTGAGCTGGGTTGGAGAAGAGCAATAAATATTCATTTGACTTATGTTCCTTACATTCAGTCTGCAGGCGAAGTAAAAACCAAACCAACCCAGCATTCTGTTAAAACTTTGATGGAATATGGAATTAAACCGGATATTTTGCTATGCAGGTCAGAATCCAAGATTACAAAGGATGTTAGACAAAAAATTGCACTTTTTTGCAGTGTTGAAGAGAATTCGGTTGTTGATGTTGTTGATGTCGAGCATACAATTTACGAAGTTCCTGTAGCTTTTGCCAAGAAAGGACTTGCTGAGAATGTGTTAAATAAGCTCGGTATGAGAGTTCCTGTGCTGGAATTTGATACCTGGAATAAATTTGTTCAAAGGATAAAAAGTCCGAAATATGAAGTCAAAGTTGCTCTTGTCGGAAAATATACTAAGTATCGTGATTCATACAAGAGTATTATTGAAGCATTCATCCATGCCGGTTCGATTAATAACACAAGAGTTAATCTGGAATTAATTAATTCTGAAACTTTGAACGAATCCAATGCCGCTGAACTACTTAAAGATGTTGAAGGTGTTCTTGTAGGACCCGGATTTGGCAATCGTGGTATTGAAGGAAAAATTTCAGCTATCAAATATATCCGGGAAAATAATATACCATTTTTCGGAATATGCCTTGGAATGCAGTGTGCTGTGATTGAGTTTGCAAGAAATATCTGCGGATTGAAAGAAGCAAATTCTTCTGAGTTCGAGAAAAATGATTTTAATGTTATTGACCTTATGGATGATCAAAAGAAGATAAAAGATAAGGGTGGTACTATGCGACTTGGTGCATATCCCTGCAAATTAATACCTGAAACTAAAGCTTATGCGTCTTATCAAAGTGATCTGATTTCTGAACGTCACAGGCACAGATACGAACTGAATAATAATTTCAGAGAAATACTTGATAAGCACGGTATGATTTTAAGCGGATTGTCCCCGGATGAAAAACTGGTTGAAATTGTCGAGCTGAAAGACCATCCGTGGTTTGTAGGCGTTCAATTCCATCCCGAACTTAAATCAAGAGCAGTTACAGGGCATCCTTTGTTCATAAGTTTCATTAAAGCTGTGCTTCACAGAAAAAAAGAACATTTAAAAGAGAGTTAAAATAATTTTTCAACAAAATTTAGGAGATTTATTATGTTTAGATTATTTATGATTTTATTTATCGCAGGAGCATTGGTTGCTTCATGCAGCAGCAGCAAAGACTCTGCTAAAAAAGAGGAGACAAATATGACAAAGTCAACAACCGGACTTCAATATTTTGATATTGAAGAAGGTACCGGAATAAGCCCGGTAAAAGGTAATACATGCGTTGTGCATTATCATGGTACATTGCTTGACGGCACTGTATTTGACAGCTCAAAAGAAAGAGGACAGCCTTTCGAGTTCCAAATTGGTGAAGGCAGAGTAATTAAAGGTTGGGATGAAGGTGTTATGACTATGAAAATTGGTGGAAAACGTAAACTTGTAATTCCACCGGATTTAGCTTATGGTCCACGCCAAATGGGTTCAATTCCACCTAATTCGACTTTAGTTTTCGAAGTAGAACTTCTTGATATTAAATCAAAATAATGATTATGAAAAATATTGTTTTGTTTGAAAATGAACGGGTGGAGGATCTCTACCCGTTTTCTTTAACTCATTGCTCTTGGGAAGTGAGAGTAGGTGCACTTAGGCTATTTGAAAAATCATATTACTATTTCATAAATTCTAATATTGCTTATCTCGGTAGAAAAAAATGGCTGAACTCATTTTTCAAAAGATTTGATATCCTGAATCACAAAATTGTAATTGATGATACTCTGTTTTTATCGGGCAATGTTGTTATAAGCAAAGATTTTGTAGATATAGTTGAGGATTACAAATCAAGTTATGACAGCTTTTTGATAAAATCAAATGGAAATCTTGTCGGACTTTATTGCAAAGTGCACAATCAAGAAATATTTGATTATTTAATTAATAATGATTTAGTCAATTTAGAGAACGATGTCTTTTCAAATTTCAATTGTCTTGAAGTGAATTTGAATAGCATTGAATATATTTGGGATGCTATTTTTCTCAATGGTCAGGAAATTGAATCCGATGCAGAATTTTTTCCAAATTATCACAGTCTTTTTATCGCTGATTTTCAAGGAATATATGCTGAAAATCCAACAAGAATTTTACTTGGAAAAAATATAAAAATATCTCCTTCAGTAGTACTCGACGCATCAAAAGGTGCAATTATCATTGGAGATAATGTGAAGATAATGGCACAATCAACCGTTATCGGACCTTGCTATATCGGAGATAATTCTACAATCAAAATCGGTGCAAAAATATATGAAGATTGCTCATTTGGTGAATGGTGCAAAATTGGCGGTGAGCTTGAAAATACAATTATTCATTCTTACTCAAATAAGCAGCATGAGGGTTTTCTTGGACATTCATATATCGGAGAATGGGTAAATTTAGGTGCTGATACCAATAATTCCGACCTAAAGAATACATATTCAGAAATCAATATGGTTTTACCACACAAAGACGTCAAAACCGGAAGAATATTCCTTGGTCTGATGTGTGGCGACCATACAAAAACCGGAATAAACAGCATGTTTACAACCGGAACAGTTGCAGGCGTTTGCGGTATATTGGTTAAAGAGTGGTTTTTGCCGAATTTTATCAAATCATTTACCTGGGGTGGAAAGACTAATTCACCAACTTACAGATTTGAAAAAGCAATTGAAACTTCTCGAATTGTTATGGCAAGAAGAAATAAAGTTTTGTCAGATGAGGAAATTGAGCTTTTGAGAGTTGAATATAATAAACAAGGGACTGCATAAACACTTAGCAGTCCCTTGAAATTTTGAAATCAAGAATTTGATTAGAATTCTGATTTAAGCTGAGCAACCCAAGTTTTGATTCGCTCTTCAGTTAAATCTTCCTGATTATCCTGGTCTATACCAAGACCATAGAATTTACCATTTTCGCCTATAGCTGTTGATTCTGAGAAATCGTAACCATCTGTTGACCAATAGCCAACGATAGTACCACCATTTTTTAAAACCGGTTTAGCCAAAGTGCCAAGAGCATCGAGGAAATTATCAGGATAGCCGTCCTGATCGCCAAGGCCTAAGAAGGCAACTTTCTTTCCGCTGAAGTCAAATCTTTCAAATTCAGCAAAAACTGCATCCCAATCGTCCTGAAGTTCGCCGTCATTCCATGTTGGGCAAGCAATAATGATATTATCAAATCCTGACATATCATCTACTGCAGCACTTGCCATATCAAGAACATCAACTTCAAACCCGCTTGATTTTAATTCTTCAGCCAGCATCTGAGCTACTGTTTCTGTGTTACCTGTATTTGTTCCATAAAACAAACCAACTTGCATTTTAAATCTCCTTTTTTAAGAAAAATAATAATAAATAAAATTTCAAATTTGTAAAAAACATATATTCAAATAAATCAAATATTTTCAAACTAAGCAAATATTTTTCGATAATAAGTGTAAAGAAACGTAAATTTAACTGAAATAGTTCAGAATAACAAACTTTTTTCGGATTAATCTCATTTTTTGACATATTTTCCTTATTTTTGAAAGATTTTTGAATGCATATTTAATTGTATGAAAGTAAGCGTAATAATAGTAACACGAAACAGGCGAGAAGACCTTAGGGATACAATTTTGAGTTATTTGGCTCAGACTCACCCCAATAAGGAAATAATTATAGTAGATAACGGCTCTGATGATGGTACCCGTGAGATGATGCAATCTGATTTTCCTGATATTGATTATACATGGCTACCTGAGAATTTCGATATCAGGTCGCTGAATATTGCTGTGGCACGTTCAAAAGGTGACATTCTCTGGCGCACTGATGATGATTCATACCCGGAAGATCCAAATGCATTCAGCCGTGTTTGCGAAATATTTGAGAAGAATCCGAATATTGACATTCTCTGCTCTGAAGATATTGAAGTACGTGATAATTACAAGATTTGGGAGTGGTATCCTTTAGAGGTTGATAAAACAAATATTCCGTCCGATGGATTCAAATCCAATATATTTCCCGGTACAGGTGCAGGTATTCGCCGACGAGTTTTTGATAAAATTGGAGGATTCTGGGAGTTCGGCTTTGAAGAACTTGATTTTTGCACACGAGCTATTATGGCAGGATTTAGTATAAGATATTTCCCTGATATCCGTACTCTGCATTTTGCTTCACGAAATAACAGAATTGCTGATGACCGCTGGGTTAAGATTAACAAACAGTTGTTACGTTATCAGTGGAAATATATGCCTTTTTTCAAGGCTTTAGGGCGTTCGATGGTATTTTTGATGACTGCCACAATTGAGGCAATATATAAAAAAATAAGACCTGCTGCATATTTTGAAGGTATTTTCGGAATGATTTCTGTTTCATTTATGGCTTATCGGAATGAAAGAATGGTTGTACCAAAGCATCTGATGTATGATGTTACTCTTGGAAAAAGTGCTTTTCGCAGTCAGTTCTTATTTTATAAATCTGTAATTTCAAGAAAATTATTCAAAAAGAAATGAAAATACTTCAGCTTGCTCCTCAGTTTCCATTCCCTGAAACTGATGGCGGAAAAATTGGAATAGCCAGCACTTTCAGACAATTAGCGATGAAAGCTGATGTTACTTTCTTTTGTTTTTCTTTATCGGAACCTCCAAAGGAATTACTAAAAAATGCTGAAAAAATTGGTAAAATTATATTATACAAACATTCTACTAAAAACACCCTGCCACTTATTTTAAAGTCTTTATTTCAAAAAGAGCCGTTATACCTAACTAAACATTATTCCGATGAAATTTTTAATTACCTTCTGAAGTTAGCAAAAGTTGAACAATTTGATATAATTCATGCTGACCATACCGCAATGGCGCCTATTGCAATAAGACTTCAGGAGGCTTTAGGAATTCCAGCCGGAATACGTCTGCATAATGTAGAACATCTTATTTGGAAAAGATACTTGTCAAGACTATCAAAGTTTGACCCTAAGAAAGTGTATATTTCAAATCAAACAAGAAAATTGCTAAGGCGTGAAGCAGAGCTTATAGGAAAAGCTTCGGTCAGTTTTCCCATTACTAATGAAGATGCAGAGCTTGCAAAGCACATTTCACTTAATGCTAATATTGTCGTTGCCGGTCCCGGAATCAATCTTGATAACTGGAAAAGAATTGATTCTGAAAAAAAAGTGACCACGCTAATTCATGCCACCACTTATGACTGGATTCATAATATAGAAGCAATCAGATGGTTTCTGAATGAAGTAATGCCCGGATTAGCTATAATCAATCCTGAAATACGGCTTCAGCTTTTGGGGAAAAATCCGCCTGCCGAGTTCCATTTTTGTAAAAATACAGATGTGCTTGGATTTGTTCCAAGCGTGATTCCATACATGAGTGCTGCAGGAATCTATATAGCCCCACTATTTGTTGGTGGTGGTATCAGAATTAAAATTCTCGAGGCAATGGCTATGGAACTCCCTGTTATAGCTTCGCCTGTATCGGCAGAAGGTATCAAAGCCGGTGAAAATGAAGGATTAATTATTGCGAGGAATAAAGAAGATTATTTGAGGCATATTAAGTATCTCACGAATAATCCGCAAGAAGCCTTAAAACTTGGCTGGGCGGCAAGAAGTTATATTTTAGAAAATTATACTTGGGAAAAAAGTATAGGAATTATATATAATAGTTATCAAAATCTTATAAACGGCTAAAATATTTTGGTAAATTCCAAAAAAAAGTGTATTTTTGAGTTCGTTTAAAAATGAAATTTACTAAAGGATAATAAAATGGCAAGAAGATGTGAATTAACCGGCACTGGCGTCTTAACGGGCAACAATGTTTCTCATGCTCACAATAAGACCAGAAGAAGATTTTTGCCTAACCTTCAGAAGAAAAGAATTTGGATTCCTGAAGAAGGTCGCTGGATTACATTGAAAGTTACAGCTAAGGCTATCAGAACATTAGATAAAAAAGGCTACAAAGCCATGCTCAAGGAATTATCAGCATAATTTTTTGACAAAAAATTTTAAAAGCGGCAGATTTAAGAAGTTCTTAAAACTGCCGCTTTTATTTATTTTTTATTCAAGATTTCTATGCGTTCCATCGCAGAAAGGGGCTTTCGGAGCATGTTTACAACCGCAGAGGGCATAAAGTTTCTTTTCGCTTATTACTAATTCTGTCGGAGAAAACCCTGTACCTTTATGAGAGCCATCGCAGAAAGGCTGTTTTGCAGACCTTCCGCAGGCACACCACCAATAAGTTCCGGCTTCTAATTCAACTTTGTATGAATGCTTTTGAGCAATTACTACTTCCATCATTTTTTCCTTCCTATAAATTTATATTACATACGTTCGGGGGCATTAATTCCAAGTATTCTGAGACCGTTTCCAATTACAGTTTTTGTAGCTTTTGCTAACTTAAGTCTTGACGCACCGAGTTTTTCATCTACACCGATTATTCTGTGGTTATGATAAAATGCATGAAATAATCCAGCTGTTTCTCTTAAATATTCAGCAAGTATTTGCGGCTCAAATTTGTTTGCTGAGGCGATAATTGTATCCGGTAATAAATGAAGTTTTTTAATCAAATTCAGTTCTTCAGGCGAATTTAAAAGGCTTAAGTCATATTCAATATTTTGCAACTCAGCTGCTTTATCAAATACTGAACAGATTCTTGCATGAGCATACTGAAGATAAAATACAGGATTCTTATCGCTTTGTTCACGTGCAAGAGATAAGTCAAACTCAAGATGAGTGCCAATCGAACGCATTAAGAGAAAGAATCTTACAACATCTTCTCCCACTTCGTCAAGTAAATCATCTAAGGTATAACTTTTACCTGTTCGTTTGCTCATTTTGACTTGCTGACCATTCTCGGTCAGACTGACAAATTGATGAATTAATACTTTAACTTTGTCAGAGTCATATCCCAAAGCTTTTACGCCGGCTAATACATCGGGTACAGTAGCTATATGGTCAGCTCCGAATACATCAATCAATATGTCGAAACCCCGCTTGAATTTCTCACGGTGATAAGCGATATCAGGTAGTCTGTATGTAGGTTCTCCACTTGATTTGACAATCACACGGTCATCTTCGAGCCCCATTTCAGATAATTTAAGCCACAAAGCTCCATCTTTTTCGTAAGCTAAACCAAGAGATTTGAATTCGCTTATTACTTCCTCAATTTTGCCGTCTTTGTAGAGTGTATCTTCATTATAGAATACATCCTGAGATATTTTCATTCTCTCAAGAGTACTAGTAATCTTGGCAAAGCACCATTTCTCACCGCTAAGTCTGCAAAGTTCAAGTACTTCACTTTCCGAACCGGGAAATCCTTCGGGATACTCTTTTTTTAAATCTTCGGCAATCAGTTTGATATAATCACCGTGATAACCGTCTTCGGGGAATGGGAAATCAGGTGTATTAATTTGATTATATCTTGCGAAAATTGATTTTGCAAGATTATTCATCTGATTACCGGCATTATTGAAATAATATTCTCTGGTTACATCGTAGCCCAAAGCTTCATACAAATTTGATATTGTATCACCTATGACGGCATTTCTACCATGACCTAAATGCAAAAGTCCTGTAGGATTGGCGCTTACATATTCTACATTCACTTTTTGGGATTTTCCGATGTCGCTACGACCGAACTCTTTATCTAAATCTATTATATAAGATAAAGAACCGGCAACAAAATCATTTTTAAATTTAATATTGATAAATCCGGGACCTGCAATTTCAACTTTTTCAATAATTTGCAAATCATCATTAAGCCCTTCGATTATCTTTTCAGCTATCTTACGTGGTGGCATTCCAAGTGGTTTGGCAAGCTGCATTGCAATATTAACAGAAAAATCCCCGTGTTCGGGATTTTTTGGAGTTTCACAAATTACATCAAGGTAAATTTCGGGGTAAGCATTTTCGAGTGATTGTTTAAATAAATTTTCGGCAGTATCTTTAAGCATAATTAATTCAGCACCTTATCCTTGATTACATTTATAAGATCTTTGTTATTTACTTTTCGTAGTTCACGCGAGTTATTGAGTTCAAAGAATTCACCATCTCCCCATAATTTTTCCAATTTATAATAATTACGTGCTTCTTTGAGAAAAACATGAACTACAACATCGAAAAAGTCAAGTATAACCCAGTTTTTTGATTCCAAGCCCTCAACTTTTGGACGAATTAATTCCATTGTTTTGAATGTTCGGTCTATATTGCTTACAACAGCCTCGACCTGTATATCAGAATCGCAACTGCAAATTACAAAGAAATCGGCAGGTGCATGCTCTATTGAACCAAGATTGATAAGTATAATTTCATCTGCAAGTTTATCATCAGCAAGTTTAGCACACAAAGTTGCTAAGCCTTTAGTTGAACGTGGTTTTCCGTATTTAGACAATCCTATTGATATCCAAAAATATTTAACATTATTAAAAGAATATATAACGTTATAATGCCTTAATATTGTATTATTTGAATTTTAGCTTTTTTTTATATGTGATTTCCTGATTATTCTATAAACAATATATCCGGTTATACCGAAGATAATTATAAAGGGCCACAAAACAATCGTGAAAATAATAAATTCGGTAAGTGCTTTCCAGCCCTTAATGAAAGAATCAAGTATTCTTGAGAAAAAACCATCCTCAGGATTAATTGTTATGTGATTGACCTGATACAAATCAAGGCTCAATGTGCTGTATGCAGCCCTCTGGCTCAAATATTTTATTCTGCCTTTTACAGACTCAATCTCTTCTTCAATAATCCTGATTTTTTCCTCAACTTCCAGAATTTCTTTAATAGTCTTAGCTTGTTTGAGAATATCGCGATATTTATCCAAATATGCTGATTTGTTCCCTAAGCGGATTTCCAAATCGAAATATTCCTGAGTAACATCTTCCGAATTAACAGAAAGTTCTGTTAATGAACCATCAATTTTGGAAATATCTCTAATTATTTCATCAAACTTACTTGAGGGTATTTTTATGGTTAAATAATAACTGTATCTGTACTCATCCTTACTAAGATTTTCATTGATATAGTATGCATCATAGTTTTCGATAATTTTATCAACTGCATTTTTTGCTTTAGTTACATCAGAAACTTTTATTCTTACATTTCCATTTTTGATAAGCATTTTTTTCGGAGATAAAGCTTCATCTTTACCGAGATTTTCATGATTTGCTTTAGTCAATTGGAAATCCTGAACCGGAGAATTCAGACTTCGATCCGGCATATCTTCTAATGCCATTTTTGAAATTGCCAACTTTTCGGGTTTATCGTTGTTATCGCTACTGCCACCACAAGAAATAATCAAAAATGAAAATATTGATAAAAAAAACAAACTGAAGAATTTGATTTTCAGGTTCGATGAGAGTTTCATATTATTCTCCAAAAAAATAAAAAAAGTTTGTCGAAAATCATTTTATCAAAAATCATTTCAACAAACTTTAGATAAGTATAATAATCAAATTTATTGCAGGTTAAGAATATATCCAAGTCCAAGCTGCAGGGAAGCAGGATGCGGATTGTAAGTTCCTTGATTCATTTCATCAGTATATTGACCATTAATCTGATAACCGGCATTAATGAAAAGTACAAGTCTTCCAAAATTACTTTCGTTTAGTGTGAAATTCCCTCCAATCCGAAACTCAATCATTGTATTCAGCTGAGCTGCATCAATTTCCAGTTCGCCTGCAGGAGTTGACCTTTCGCCGCCAAGAGGAAAGCCAAAATTAAAACCAACTGTGAAGCCTGATAAAAAGAAATTTGCTCCTAATCCGAAATATTGAAATCTATCGGTAAGTTCTGCGCCGCCTGTTTTTAGCAGATATGGATAATTTGCATAGACTGCATCAATTATGAGTCCCATTTTATTTTCCGGGTCAAAAGGCATATAGAACTGAGCCCCGAAATCAGGCATTGCAGCAGCAGCTACCCCATTTTTAACACCATCAGGAACTTCTGCGGCATTAACGCCCATTTTAAATCCGATTACAGGTCCGATACCCATAAGATAATTATTTGATTCTCTCGCAAACTCGGGTGATTGAGCTATTGAATTGATACTGAATGCTGAAAAAAGTACTAAAATCGCCAATAACCTTTTCATAGAAATACCTTTTTTAAAATTTGACTAAAAATTAATATTAAATTTAATAATTTGATATTGTTTTTGCAAAATAAAAAAGCAATATTTCAAAAATATGTACAATTTTAATCAAAAAAGTCACTAATTGTAACTATTTCATAATTATAAGCGTCTATATGATATATTATCAGGTATGCAAATTGAAATTAGTTTTAAATATTGTTATATTTTTAGTAATTTACCCTAACTTTATTATAAGTTTTGGATATGAAAAATATTTCGATGACTCCAATCGTCTAATTCTACTTGGTCAGTGCAGTGTAAATGATTGGTTTTCTGAAACCGGTTGGAATATTGTTGCTGCTGAATCTTATCAAACAGATAAAATTCAGATTGATAGAATCAAAGAGTTGGTAAATACCGGAGATATATCATTCGTAATAATTGCAGGTTCTTGGTGCGGAGACACTAAGTCGGAATTGCCCAAACTGATTAAAATTTTTGACGAATGTAATATAGATTCCGTTCAATACCGAATAATTGGTGTGGGGCGTGATAAGAAGATTACTGATACTGACATTGATAATATTGAGATTAAACTTGTGCCTACTTTGTTGATTTATAAGGAATTAGAGCTTGTAGGAAAAATTGAAGAATTTCCTGAGTACAGTTGGGAACAGGATATAGTGATTGTTTTGGAAGAATAATTATTATATTTTATATCAACTTACAGAGTATTTTTATAAATTAACATAAAATTTATTTTTCTATTAATGAAAATATGCTTAATTTTGTACTATGAAAAATATCAAAATAATATTTTTTGTTTTAATTACCTCAGTTTTAGGACTGTTAGCAAGTAATTCGATTATACAGAATTTCTCTGCTGAATCGAACGGTGATTCTGTAACTATTCGCTGGACATCAACGAGTGAAGATGGAGTCAGACGATTCGAGCTTGAGCGTAGCACCACATCCAATAATTCATTCAAGCGAATAACTCATCAGCTCGCAAAAGGTACTCCAAGTACTTACAGCTATGTGGATACGGAAGCTTTTATGAAGCAGGATACTTATGAAGGAAACGATGATTTAATGACACAGAAGACTTATAATTATCGTCTTAAAATTGTTTATGCAAACAATACTTTTTCATATTCAGATGTTGCGTTAATCAAGCACCAGCCCAGCAGTATCAGAAGAACTTGGGGTATGATTAAGGAAATGTTCAGATAATTATTTCCCGGGCATTAAAAATGATTAAATACTCTTTTTTGTTTGGAATACTACTGACATTTCTAACATCATCGCTTTCTATTTATTCAAATGACATTAAAGGCTGTCAGGATTGCGGAACTAAATGCGGTACTCACCTTACTTTTACCTCTGAAGGACGCGAGTATCTCCAGCGTACTATTGAATGGCGTGACGATGAGCCTGCAGTTGGACACAGAAATGTCATTTCCCCAAGCGGTAAATTCAAGATTCATTTCGATACTACCGGAGTACATGCTCCTCCAATGTTAGACAAAAATCAAAATAATATTCCGGATTATGTCGATTCGGTATGCTATTATTTTGATTATGTATTTGACATTTACATCAATGAATTAGGTTTCAGGTCACCTTATCCGGATAGGGGTGGCAGAGGTTCCGACCATTATGATGTATATTTATATGATATAGGTAATAGCGATGATGATACTTCTGTATCCGATTATTCTTACGGTGGCACTTATGGTATCACTTACTGGGCAAATTCTGATTATATTTCCTCGACTCCATTTTCTACAAACTACACTTATATTATTATAGACAATGACTTTGCAGCAACTGATTCAATCAGACCAAAAGGAGGCAAAACAGTTCAGGCATTTCGTTATCCCGGCATACCTTCAATGAAAGTTACTGTTGCTCATGAGTTCTTCCATGCAATACAATTTATGTATGGTGCCAGCCACCCGGGACTTACTGTTATGGAGATGAATGCAGTTGCAATGGAATTTGTATTTTTTCCTGAAGTTAAAGATTATCTTCAGTATGTAAGAGGCTTGTTCAAAAACCCATCAATTTATCCATTTGGTATTGACGATGCATTCACAGGATACGGACATTCGATTTTTAATAAATACCTGATAGAAAAATTCGGTATTGGAATTATGAGATTAATGTGGGAGAAAGTAAGCGAGGGTAATGAGGTTTATACTGCCATAGATTTATCACTTAAGGATTATGGTTCAAGCATGCGTGATGCATGGTGTGAGTTTCTTGAATGGGCATATCATACTGGCAATCGTTCGATTGAAGGTAAGTATTTCTCAAATGCAGAGGAACTTCCGGAGGTTGAGCCTTTCAGTAATATCTTTTTCTCACCACCATCAAACTCAACATCCGGCGTGATGGCACCTTTGGAATTCCGGATGCTGAGATTTTACTTTCCTGCTTCAGGTGATATTACCGATGACACTCTTGATATTATGATGGCAAATCTGGATATAAATTCAGCGACGCGACAATTATCAGTAAGTAAAAATTATTTTTGGAGAGTAGCCGATAACGAAATTACCAATAGCAATAAACTTGATAGGATTAATTACTGGATAGATTCTGAAATAGACCCCAATTTTATCTGTTCAAATTTGATTGTTAAACCCGGTGGAAGAACTGTAGATATTTCTTACGCCTATCCTAATCCATTTAGAAAGAATATTGATATTTATATGCTGTTTCCTGCTCCTGAAAAATCAGAGCTTTATTCAAAGTTGCTTTTAGTTGTGTATAACAGCGAGATGCACCAGATTTATGCAGACAATTTGCAAGTAACAGTAAATAATCAAAACAAAGTCCTGGTTTGGGATAAAATTCCTTCTGAAATTGCTTCAGGCGTTTATATTTTCGGAATTCACGACGGAGATAATGTAACAATCGGCAAATTTGTTGTAATCAATGATTAAATTTAACTATATCGTAAAAGACCTATCAAAGTCGTTCATACGTAAACATTTCATATTTAGGAATCTGAATCTGAATTTTACCAATGGAAGTATAATTGCTTTAACAGGCTCTAACGGTTCAGGTAAGTCCACTCTTGTTAAAGTAATGACAGGGGTTCTTTCTCATACATCAGGAAGTATTGATTTAAAAGTTGATGATAAGAAAGTTTCTTTCAACGACGTAAAAGATGAAATTGCTCTTGTAGCACCATATTTAAATCTTTATGAAGAGTTTACACCTATAGAGCATTATAAAGTTTCAGCTGATTTAAGAGCAGTAAATCCGGATTACGACAAGCTCAATAGACAGCTCACAGATTTTAAACTCATTAGACATAAAAATACTCCAATACGCAATTTTTCTTCGGGGATGAAGCAAAGAATGAAGTTTATATTAGCTTTACAAACTAATCCGACAATTCTATTCCTTGATGAACCTACTACTAATCTTGATTTAGATGGTATAGAAATTATTAATAAAATAATAGTAAATCATGCAGCCGGCGGCGGCGCTGTGGTTATAGCCACAAATGAAGAGCGGGAAAAATCGCTTTGCAGTCATTGCTATGAAGTCTCAAATCAATAAAAATCTATCTCTTCAACATCTTGAATAACTCTTCTACATCAGATTTTACTTTCTTGTCTGTCGCAATGTAATCATCTACAGTCTGACAGCTGTGCAAAATTGTAGAATGATCACGACCGCCAAACTCGGCACCGATTCCTTTTAGCGGAGTTGTTGTAAGGCTTTTTGTAAGATAAATTGCAATATGTCTGGGTAGGGCTATAGCATGCTTTCTGGATTTGCTGATAAGGATATCTGTACTCATACCAAAATACTCTGCAACAACTCTTTTGATATAATCAATAGTAATATCTTCAAATTTTGGTTGATTATTACAATAAATAACTTCTTTGGCAAGGTCAACTGAAAGCGGTTTTTTGTCGAATGTAACACGTGCGATTATGCCGATTAATGTTCCTTCGAGGTCACGAACATTTGATTTTACATTTCTGGCGATATATTCAATGACATCAAGCGGCATCTCGATACCTTCATCTTTGCTTTTCTTTTGAATTATAGCCATTCTCATCTCATAATCAGGGATTTTAACATCAGTGATGAGTCCCCACTGAAAACGCGAAATCAATCTGGAATCAAGGTCAACAAGTTCCTTGGGGGGTCTGTCGCTTGTCAGTATGATTTGTTTTCCGGCTTGGTATAATGAGTTGAAAGTATGGAAGAAATTGTCCTGAGTACGCTCTTTGCCGGCTAAAAAATGTATATCATCTACTATGAGTACATCTATTGACCTGTAAAAATTAGAAAAATCACTGACTGTATTATTTTGAATGGCGCTAATGAACTCTAAAGTAAATTTTTCGCAATCAGTATAAAGCACTCTAAGACGGGGATATGATTTCGAAACATGATTTCCGATAGCCTGCGCAAGATGCGTTTTGCCAAGCCCTGTATTTCCATAAATTACAAGAGGGTTAAACTTTGTCTTTCCCGGGTTTTCGCTGATAGCTCTGGCAGCTGATGAAGCAAGCTGATTGGATTCCCCGGTTATAAAATTATCTAATGTATATTTTGGATTTAAAAATGTAGGAAATTCTTTCTGGCTGAGCAATATTGGTTCAAATGGCAGTGTATTTTGAGCCGGTTTAGGGTCATGACGGAATCCGGGAAGACTAATCTCACGTGTTTTAGTATCATCTTCAATTGCATCAAAAACAATTTTATATTCGACTTCAGCCGATTCACCAAAAAACTGAGATATAGTTTTTCTCAACAAATCATAATAATGTTCTTCAATCCACTCATGAAAAAACTGACTTGGTACTGACAAGGTTAGTCGGTTATTCATCCATTCCAAGGCTTTGATGGGTTTAAACCAAGTTTTAAAAACCTGATTACCAACATTATCTTTGATAATTCTCAATGATTTTGACCATAATTCATCAGCATGGTTTTTGATGGCTGGTGATAGTAAATCATTGCCATTAATTGTAGCTGAAAAGCCATTTTGACTTATTTTTAATTCTGATTCAGTATAACTCTGTTTGTTCATAGTAATCTTTTTTTGTGTTGCTAAATAGTTGATTATTAGTAACATACAAGATTTCACAACAGATTCAGACAAAAAAATACCTAAATATGTTTTGTAGTTTACCATTTTTTAGGTATTTTTTAGTGCGAATATGTTTTCAAAGAAAACTTTATATAAATTTACCAAAAATTTCAATTCAAAATAGCAATTTTTTTTGATAACAAACAACAAAAAAATTTTTATTTTTGAAACTATTTTTCTTGGAAAATTTAAACATTTTTGCTTTCAACAAGTTAGAATGTTAATATTCTGTTAATTAAAAATAAATATTTTTTTGATAAGATTCTAAGGTATTTTTCAAGGAATATGACTTTGAAATATTCAATTAAAATTAACCAATAATTAGCTAAAATATTGAAAAATATAATCATTTAAGCAAATAATATTATCACAATCTTAACTTTGGAAATTAACAATATTAAATGATATTTTAATTAGAACTAAATGATTAAATCTCTTAATCACATTATTAATAATTGTTTAAGGCTTTTTTTTTTGTCATGAAATTTTTAAAGATAAATTACTCTTATTTAAATCTATAAAAAAACAAATTATTTATCAAAAACGAATTTTTACAATATGATAAACTGGTAGAGTTGAAAAGTGAGTTGAAATTTACAGCAGAAAGTTCAAAATAATTGATAGTAAAGCTGCTGTCAATGATAGAAAGGCAGCAATTTTAATCATTGAAGTACTTTTTGAAAAATCAGAAATTTCTTTTTTAAGAGAATTTATTTCCTTATCATGAGCTGTGAGCTTGTTGATAGTATTAAAATCAGAGGACTGAGTTGACGCAGAACTTGTATCGAATGTTCTGAGTGTTTTTGAAGAGTTACTGACCGTAGAGCTTACATTCTCTTCTAACCTTTGTATGGTTGCGTCTATTTGTTTTAGTTTATTTGTTACATCGTTCAGGTTATCCTGACTACTTACGCCGGTAAATAAAACTTCATTATTTCTATCAAATTCACTTTTCAGAAATTGTCTTCTGAAGTCATCAAACTCAGTTAAAACATTTTTCAGGTCTTCCTTATACTTGTTTTGAAATGCCCAGTAAATTTCGTCATTATTTATAATTTTTCCCTCAATATGTCTTACTTTATGGGCAATTTTGTCTTCAAATTTTTTATATTGAGTTTTAATCATCTCATCAATTCTATCGAATGAAGATTTCAAAAAATCATCTACTTTGGTATCTGCTGAGTTTTTTATATCTTCAGAATGTGTTGTAAAATCATCAACTCCTTTTTTTAAAATATTAAATTGCTGCTCAAGAGAGGTTTGTATTACTTTTATTGATTCGAGTGCTGAAAAATAACTGGTTTGTAGCTGTTTTAAATCTTTAAGCTCAGAATATTTTTGACTGATTTGAGAACTTTCAAGCTTAACAAGCTTGATTAATTCTTCGTATTTTTGTTTTAGATTGAATAGTTCATTACTAGTTGTTCGGTAAACATCTTCATTTGTGGCTTTTAACTGAAGGATATAATTTTCGTACTCAAGTCTTTGTTTGTCGAGCAAATCGAAAGCTTCAGCATAGCGGATTGCTTGCTGCCTGATAGTATCAAAGAGCCCTTTGATCTCCGGTCTTATTGCTTTTGATTCGTACATCTTTCAGTTAATTCGATAAAAAAACTTAAACTTTCGCACATTTCCTCAAGATAGTGAATTTCTAAATTCTCGTTTGTATCTTGTGAATATTTGTAATATGAATCGTAAAGTCTTTCTTTGAAATCAGGGTCTTCGTGGATTTTTGCACTGAAAAATACATCCAAATAATCATCGAGCATACCATTTTCAGCCAATTCATCAAGATATGTTTTGGGCGCTACGGCTTCTTTCTTGCCAAGATAACTTTTCAGCTTAAGAAATTCTAAACCATTCATATTAATAATTTCGGCATAATTACAATTTTCTTAACATTATTTTTTACAAAAATATATCAAGGAAATGAATAAAACAAAATCTTATATTGATTTTGCCGGGTATTTTTTATATAAAATAAAATTTATCAGAATTTAGTTGTATAATGTTGTGATTGTTTAGAAAAATATGAAAAAAATTTTTACTATTTGAAAAAAATCAATTATATTAGGGAAAATTTTTTAACATATTTAATAATCGTTATGGAACTCACATTAGCTGAAGAATTATTACTGCTTGGACTTGATGACGAGTCCGGCGAAATTATTTTATCTGTATCCACAGCACTTCCTTATGGAATAGCAGGCGCCATACTTTTGGAGCTTCACCTTAGAAATAAGATTTCATTGACAGGTGATTCTGTTAAAGTCACAGATCCAACAGAAACCGGTGATAGTATTTTGGATGAGGTATTGAATTTAATTAAAATTAAGATTGAAGCAGAAGAAGCTAAATATTGGATTAGGACTATCAACGGCTCTGTTGATGATTTGATGGACAGATTAATTGATGGACTGGTCAATAAAGGTGTATTGAAAAAAGAGGAGAAAAAGATTCTCTGGATTATACCTATTGACAGATTTCCAACTAAAGACCCACTTCCCGAGGTTCATACGAGGATTCTCATAAGGGCTATAGTGCTTGAAAATCAGGAACCTACCGAACGTACTCTTGCACTTTTGAGTTTGGTGCGGGCATCGAATCTGATTGATGAACTGTTTTTAAAAGATGAACGTCGTCAAGCAGAGAATATCATCAACGAAATGATTAATAATGAAAGCATAGGTAAAGCTGTTGCAGATATCAATGCTGAAGTTACAGCTATTATTTCATCTTCAGTTGCCGGAACTGTTGCAGCTGCAAGTGTTGTAGGCAATTTTTAATATATTGAGATACTGATGAAAGATGACTTTTCAAAATACAGTAATAAATACGATGAAAATAAATTATTTACGAAAATCCGTAAGTATGCAGATGGTCTTGGCGGAGGATTTCTGAATAAATTATTAGCTTTGTGGTTTGCCCTTAGAGATAAGGATACTCCAACCTGGGCTAAAACGATCATTCTCGGCTCGCTGGGATATTTTATTTTCCCTCTTGATGCTATTCCTGATGTACTACCCGTCATAGGATTCAGTGATGATTTAACAGCACTTATTTCAGCTACTGCGATGATTTGGGCTCATATCAAGCCTGAGCATAATCATAAAGCTGGAGAAATAATAAAAAAAATATTCAAGAAAAAGTGAGTTCAACTTATGAGAAAACAACAATATTTAATTTTCGATATTGAAACAGCACCTTTAGACTTTGACTCGCTTTCTGAGTCGCAGCAGGAATATATTCTCAGGAATACTTCAACTGATGAGGAAAAGCAATCTAAAAAATTTGAAATGGCGCTTTCGCCAATTACTGCTCAGGTGGTTTGTATTGGAACTCAATTGATGCAATCAACCGAATTGGGAGGCTGGGAACAAATTGGCAGAGCGGCATTCTCTGTTGATAATGAATTTGAATATGGAAAAAAAGAACATATTAAGCTTAGTACAGGTGATGATTGCTTTTTGACAAATGAAGCAAAATTGCTTGAAGATTTTTGGAAATTACTACACAAATATGACCAAGCTTCACTCATATCCTTCAACGGCAGAAATTTTGACGCTCCATTTTTGATGTTACGCTCTGCTATTCACAGAATTAAACCATCAAGAAATTTGATGAGCGGAACCAAATTTAACTATCCGATGCATGTTGATTTGATTGATGAGCTGACGTTTTATAACCCAAGCCCTTATTCAGCTTCAAAAAGATTTAATTTTGATTTTTATACACGCACATTTGGTATAAAATCGCCAAAAAGTGAAGGTGTTGACGGCTCTATGGTCGGACAGTATTTTAATGATGGCAAAATTATTGAAATATCAGAATATTGTATGAGGGACATCAATGCTACTTGGGAGCTTTTTTTGGTTTGGTATAATTATCTCAAATTTTGATTATATTTAAATTTAATTCTATACTAAAAATAGTTGTTTGCCGTTACTTCGTTTTTTAAAATATTAATAATTGATATAATAATGGCAACAACATCAGACTTTAAAGCAAATGCAATGCTTAAATACAACAACGAAATTTTTTCGATTGTTGAATTTCAACATGTTCAGACAGGCAGGGGTGGAGCTTACTATCAAACTAAAATGCGAAATGTAAAAACTGGAAAAATCATTGAAAACAGATTTCGCTCAGGTGAAACAGTTGATATGGTTTCGGTAAGCAGACGCAATTATCAGTATCTTTATAAAGATGGCGAGAATTTAGTATTCATGAATCTTGATGATTACGAGCAGATTTATGTGCCGGCTCATACAATTGGCGATGAAATCAGATTTTTGAAAGATAATGAAAACGTAATCATAGCATTTGATAATGAAACCGTTCTTTCGGTTGATGTACCGCAGCATGTTAATTTGAGAGTAATAGCGACTGAGCCGGGATTAAAAGGTGATACTGCAACAAATGTACTCAAGCCCGCTACTTTAGAGACTGGAGCAATAATAAATGTTCCTTTATTTGTAAATGAAGGTGACTTAATAAGATTGGATACAAAATCTGAAACCTACATCGAAAGAGTTAAGGAATAATCTTAATTTTTTGCGAATATTTCAAAAATATTTTGTTTATTTCAAAAAATCTTCTTATTTTTGTAGTTCCTATTTTGGACGACAGGGTCAGGTAGCTCAGTTGGTAGAGCAGAGGACTGAAAATCCTCGTGTCGGGGGTTCAACTCCCTCTCTGACCACCTAAAATTTAGAAAGGCTGTGAAAGCAATCACAGCCTTTTTTCGTTAGTGTTGATGCTTATTTTCAGGCAATTAAATATATTCAATGACTGCGACAAAGTGCGACAAAGTGCGACAGAAAGCGACACATTCCGGTACAATTATCGCACAGTCTAATCTGGGTGTAAATAAAAAAGCACCCTTTTCAGAGTGCTATGATATTGGAGCTTATATGAAGAGAAGCGAGATGTGTTTATGTGGATTACGGGTTACGAAATTTTCTACGGTTAAATTCTCTTTGAACTTCATCGGTTACTTTGCTGCTGTTAAGGTATATGTCCTGGTCTTTATCAAGTATTTGCGATAAAAGACTTTCGACTTTATCTAATTTGCTGACGACAGCGGCATTGCTTTGATTGCCTACTTTCGTTATCAATGCTTCTAATTGCGGATTGTTTAAAACTATCTCAGGGTTATTCACACCGGCATCACCGACCATAGCGAGCTCTGGTTGATATAAAAATCCTGACCCGCCTGCATAACTACGAAAAGACATTTGCTTTTCAGCTAATCTGGTGTAATAATCTTCATCATCCAGCTGTCCGGCTTTATACTGAGTATTTAAGGCGTTGATTTTCATCGTTTCATTATACATGCCAAACGCCTTGTCAAAAGTGATAGTTTCCCTTAAATCTTTAGGCAGTCTGTTTAGCGATGTATTTAACTGCCTTATAGAGTTATTTAACTGCGTCAATGGCGAGTTATCGTCACGTCGCATTTCCACCCCTATTATATTGCTTAATGACCTTTCAAGTCCTGCTTGATGTTTTGCAAGAACAAATGCCATTATGAGTCTCAGTTGGTCATCTCTGAATATCCATTCCGTATCGCGTCCGGCTCTTGAACGGGATGCATCACCGACTATCGCCAGAGTAGGCTCGTCAACACGTCCACCGGTTGAGAAAGATGTAATTGAGCTTAGCACAGGGTCTAAAATTTTTGATATAGCGGCATTAATCAGAGCGGTTATTGCCGGAGTTGCGAGTAAACCAAATATCCCGCCGCCACCTGCAAACAAAGATTCAAGTACTAATTTAGTCACCGTTGCAGAAGCGGACTTTTTCAACACACCTGCCACAAACGAGAATGAATCTTTGACAGAATTTTTCATTGCCTCATTATCACCTGCGAACATATTAGCGAATATATCGCCGATAGCTCCGGACATTTCAGCCCCGTAAGCAGTCAGAAGGTCGGTTTTTTCAGCTAATTCTTTATTCAGTGTATTAATTTGGTCAAAGACCTGACGATATTGGTCTGCATCTTTCTCTGGGTCTAATTGAGCAAGCTCGGCTTGAGCTCTTTTCATTTTTTCTTCGAGTATCAATGCCGTTTGCCTGCGCTCAGCTTCCATCTCAGCCGCCCGCTGTGCTTCCTGCATATTCCTTAAAGTGCGTTGATGCTCAGCTTCGATTCTTTCTTTTTCTTTTTTGAAAGCCGCTTCGGAGATGATTTCCGCTTCTCTTTTGCTTTCGAGTTTAGCAAGCTCATCATCTTTGGTGCGGTCAGTCTTCCGACTAAGGGCTTCAACCACAGTCGCCATGACGCTTTTAGTAAGCTCATTTTCAGCCGTTACACGTCTTTCAATCTCAGATAAATCTTTATCATTTTGCGTTTTGAGTTCATCAAATGCTTTTTGTCTTATGCTTCTTTTTTTGTCTTCGGATGTCTTTAGAAGGTCAACTTCTTCACTTTTCAGCTCGTAAAGTTTTTTCTGAAATTCTTGAAGCTGTATAATCTCTTCCTGCGTAAGCTCTTTAGCACCCTTTTCAGCTTGCCCGCTATCCTGCAAAGCATTCATTGCTGATTGTACTTCCTGAATAGCTTTTTGCACGCCGTTCAGGTCTTTTTGGGTCAAAGCAAGCAAATCTTTTTCAGTTTTTACACCAATACTGACTTCAAATTCAATTCTTTTAAGCTCTAATTCTTTTAATTGTTTATCCAAATCAACTTGATTGAGCTTGATTTTTGCCTGAAGCTCAAGATTTGCGACTTCTGATTCCTGAATTGACATATTGAGGTCGAGCAGGTCTTGTTTTAATCCGTCGAGAGTTTTTTGACGGTCTTGCTTTGCGACTGAAACATTCATATCAACAATATTACCATCTGCATCAAGTTGAAGTTGATAAGTTTCAATAAGTAATTTCTTCTGCTCTTCGAGTATTCTCTTTTTTTCTTTAGCTCCGGCAATCTCATCTACAAGTGATTTTTCACGCCCTTCCTGCAATCTTGCAAGGTCTGAATTAATTGTGAACTGTTTAAGCTCATTATCGAGTCTTTTTTTACCTAAATCATATATTTCTTTCGCTAAATCAATTGACTTCTTAACCTCTTTATTGGTTTTTTCGACATTCATTCCTATTTCTTTTTCAGACAATTTACGGTCTTTCTCAAACTGCAGAACCTCTTTTGTAGCCTGCTTGCCTTCTTGTATCAATTCTTGTCTTTTTTGTTCAAAAGCCGTTGCATCAATTTCGCCTTGGCGATATTGTCGCCTAAGTTCCGCCAAGGCTCCTACTGCATTGCTTTGCTGCTCTTTAGCTTTTGCGAAGACTTCGCCAAATTGTTTTGCAAGGTCTGACGCCGATGCTGTCGTTGCTTGTACTGCCTGAGTGGTCTTATCCTGCTCTGCTTTTGATTTTTTTTGCTGTTCGATTAAATCTTTGACTTCTTTTTCTGTTAGCTCAAATTGAGTTTTACCCATGGCGATGATGTCGGCTTCTTTCATGCCCAAATCAATCTGCTGCTTTGTCCAATTCTCTATCTTTTTAGCTTTAAGCTCTCTGATTTTCAACTCACTGTCAACCATTTGCTGCACGTCATTCATCATCTTTGCTTTTTCTTTCGGGTCGAGCGTAGCGAATTCACCCGTTCCTTTAGTTATCGCCATCTGCAACTCGTTTCCAGCCCTTTGCAATTCTTCCGAAGTACTTGCGTTATAAATAGCATCTGTATATTCTTTCATCTGTGCTTCTGCTTGCCATCTCACGCTCGAAGTTCCAAATATCTTTTCACCAAGTAGCAGTCCGACTTTGCCAAGCGGATTCAGCCAACTCTTATCATCTACCAAAGCTTCTGTTAGTTGGTCTTCGAGCCCCTCTTTAATTGCGTTGGTTTCCAATCTTGCTACATCAATTTCAAGATTCACTTTCGCCAGAGCGAGTTCAGATATTTCTCCTTTTAAATCTTGCAGTTCAGTTTTAGAGTTCAGACTCGCCATTTTCAATCTTGCGAGATTTTGTGTAAACCCAACTGTTTTATCAATTGCACCCGGATAGGCTTTTTCAAGCTGCAGCAACATATCTGAGTTATTAAGAGCCGCCTCGCCTTCATCTTCAAAGGCTTTGATTAAGGCTTCGCCTGATTTGATTTGTTTCTGCTGCAAATCCATTCTATTTTTAGCTGCTTGAAGTTGTACATCTGCGAATTCAAGCTCAGCCTTTCCATCCTCTAATCTCTCTTTAGCCGTTGTGTTTAACCAGTCAGACAACCCTCTTAATGCTAATCCTAACGCTAAAATAGCGGCAATAGAAGCAACTGCAGGGTTGCTCATCATTGCAAAATTCAACGCTTTTTGAGCTTTAGTAGCACCTTGCATAGATGTAACCCAGTGCTTTTTGATTGCTCCGCCCAAATCAGGTAAAACCTGCCCTAAACCTGCAAAAGTCGCTACCATCGGAGCCATTTGAGTAGTTACGCTAAGTACAGTTGTTCCGGTCTCGCCAAGTCCGTCAAAAAATTTGAAAAACATAGCTTCAATTTGGTTCATCATGCCTTGAGTTTTATTTGCAATGCCGTCAGAAGCAACATTAAAAGCTTCTTCCACAGAGCCTGCACCCGCCTCAATTGCAAGCAAATCATTCTTAAACTTATCGGCATTATCGCCTGTACTTGCAAGTGCAAATCCGACAGCCTCAATAGAGCTGAAAGTATTTGCAGCGTCAGTTCCCATAGAGTTCATACTCTGTCCGAGTTTAGCCATAGTAACCTGCAAACCCTCATTTCTCAGGGTCTCAATACTAACGCCAGCCTCTGTCATAACTTTTTTAAGACTTGCACCTGGCTTTAAAAGCTCTGCAATTGCCGCTCTCATCTGAGTAGTTGCCTGTGCTGTCGGTACGCCCTGCTTGGTTAATGTCGCTATACCTGCCGCTACTTCTTCAAAGCTTACACCTGCCGCCGCTGCAATAGGAACTACATTTGATAGGGATGCATTGAGCTCAGGAACGGTTGTAACACCATTTTTTACTGCTGCAAATAAATAATCGGCTGCATCACCGGCACTTAAGACATCTGTCCCGTAGGCGTTAGTTACCGATGCTAATCCTTTAATCGCTGCATTTGTATCTGTCATACCTGCTACAGCTAATTTACTTGCTTGCTCAACAAATTTCATACCCTGTGCAATATTCGCCTGACCATCAACTACTTCAATTGCTCCCGCACTTATAGCATTATAAATACCCTCTGTTACGCCTGCAACTGTATCCGGTACGCCTGACGCTAAATCTATTGCAGCTGTTTTGAATTCCTCAAAGTTCTTTACACCCAAAGTTCCAATATTTTTAAGCTGTTTGTCAAATTCCTGATAAGGAACTAAGAACTGATTAAAAGCAGATGTGACTTGAGTTACTGCCTGCGTTACCATATTAAATTGAAAAGCCTTACCAAGCAAACTGCCTTTATTTGCTGCCTGCTCAAGACTTGCTCCAACTTGCTCAAGACCTCTTTTAGCAGCACCGCTTTGAGTTGCCATTGTCTGAAATTGCTTATTGACACCCTCAAACTGCTGCTTAATTGATTTCTCGTCAAGAATTGTTACGCCTTTACCAAATTCACCTAATGATTTTCGCAACTGCACTAACATAATATTAATTTTTTTAACCAACGCCTGCTGGTCTAAATCTGCTTGAAATTTTAAACTAAGATCCATGGTTCTTGCTCAACTCATCTAATGCGTGAATAACTACTTCAATAAATTCTTCGACTCTATACCTCAAAATCTCTTTACGACTGACACTTTCCGCTTTAGCTGCTATCCAGACTATCGCCCAGTTATAAGGTTCACGTCGCATAACCTTAAATTCTTCTATATTGTAGAATCTTTCTCTTTCTTCCCGCCTGTCAACTGTTCTGTATTTTTTCCGAGTATCATCTCTGTCAGCTGTGTCAGCTCTAACCCCCCTGCCTCTTTGAGCTGCTCTATAGTCTTCAATATGTTTACGGACTGCATCATTATATCGAGAGATTGCGTCATCAATTCTGGCTTCTGCAACCCCACTTTGCCGAAAAAATGGTCTTGACACTCCATCAGCTTAATAAAGTTTTCGCTTCCTTGAATATCTTTAAGTGCATCAAAAGCATTTGCTGTCTGTTCGTTGTAAAATTCAAATAAATTTTCATCAATTTTTCTCATCAAAATAGCTGCAAAACCTTGTCTTTCCGCCTGCCTTGCAACCAATGACCCCAATTCGTCACTTTGTGCCGGTCTGTTAGCAAATTCTTGATTGCTAATATGAAATAGCTTGCGTCCTGCAAGCATTCTATCAGCTCCCATCAATTCAAAATCATATACAAATTCATCAAAAATTTGATTATCGTCTTCATCTCTGATGATGACACCTTTTGCATTTCTGCGAGGTATTTTAAAAGTATGCTTCATAATATTCTTTAACTCCAAGATTGTTGAATTAATAAATCATAATGCTGAGAAATTATTTCAGCACTTAAATAGCCTGTTATATTAAATTTTATCTGTGCAGATGGCTTAGACATCACTATTTCGGGCGTTATGCTGTAAGTCTCTAAATTCAAAGCTCCCCGTGGCGTTTGTCCATACTGTGGCGGACCGTTGACATCTATCAACTTATTGCTATCCTGTAACTCACTATACAACTTAATCCAAACCATTGTCAGGTTTTGAGACTGCACATCCTGCACTAATCCCTTAAATGCTTTGAAATTGTTTTGAATAACAGATATACTGCCTTCTAAAGCATAAGCAACTATTGTAGAAGCACCTAAATCATTTTCATCAAGTACCGGTCTGATTGCAAATGAACTCGAAGCTTCTAATGCTTCAAGCTCATACGCATTGTTATTACCAAATTTGAGCGCAACCGAATGAATCGGCAGTATTTCCCATTTGTTGAAATCTTTAAAATATACTGTAGCCATGGTCTAATCCGGATATTTTTGAATTAAATCTAATTTCAATTTTATAAGCCCTTTGTGGTTGTTTAAATATTCAAACTGCACAGGGTCAGTCCCATCAAGTGTCACGGTCACAGCCTGAGTGTCCCAATTCGTATTCGTAAGATTGTATTGAGTGACATCTGCTTTTAAGAAATTCTTAATAAATGTTAGTTTCGAGCTGACTACAAGGTCATTCGACGATAAAACCATTTCGTAACTCTTAGTTCTGACTGATTTGACATGAGTATAAAGGATATCCCGCAAATCCCTGCCGTTAGTCCTGCTCACAAACTGCAGCGGTCTTAGAATTGTGGGCTTAAATTCTACCGCTGTCACATATTCTAATGTACCATCATTATAATTTCCATATCTTAAATAAATTGAGTTCATGCTAACACCATCTTTACTATATTTAAATAAAAGCTGTCTACCGATAATGAGTGCCCGAGTATTACTATCGTATCTTCATCTGCTGTTTTTTCAGCAAGAAGATTAGTCGAAAGGTTTAACCCTGATGGGTTGTATCGCAATTGTATCATCCGTCCGGTTTCTGTAAAATCGTATCTGTAACTCTGCACTTCGCCGGACTTTTGCACAGTAATTATATCACCTGTACCGCCTGCCCTTAAAGCAATGCCTACAGGGTAATGATAGTATTCCGACTTGTTTTGTGCTTTTACAATGTTACCTTCGGGTGTCATCATAACAACATCGCCGGCAACGATTGTTCCTGCAGCTTCAATTTCAATTACCGACGCACTTGTATCTAAAGTTGTCGGACTTTGATTAGCAATTGCGGGTAACTGATAAAAAATATTTACAATATCACCAATATCACCGTCCCATGTTGAAAAATCAATTTTTTCAAGCGAATGAAGTTTTAATCTTACTTCCGGTTTTTGCAAATTGGTTTCAATAGATACAACCGTATAATCCTTGTTTCTGACGCCCTCTGTCCAGATTCCATCTTTGTACTCTTTGTAGTTTTCCGATATTCTAATCTTGCTGCCTAATTTGACGTTTTTCCAGGAAGGCTCTGAACCATCAGATGAAAGAGAGAATAAATTCCAATATGGAACAGTTAAATTATACTCTCTTTGATAATATTGGACATCTCGCTGCGAAATGAATGTAATATAATCGGCTAACGTGTCAAAGATGTAATCATCACCGCCTATACGAACAAAAATATTAATTGCGGGTCTGAAAATCTTTGTCGAACCAAGCAGGGCAGTATTAGCACTTTCAAATGCATCTGACTCAATATAAATAGAATTGTGGAGATATTCACTTAAATAATCCGCTTCTTTGCCTAAACGGTCATGTATATAATCTTGAATAGGATTTGGTGGCAGAAGTGGATAATACATATAACCGTATTCGCCAAAATTCTTTAACTCCCAATCTGTCTCGCCACCCAATTTTAAACCGAGCAGATTTAAAGGATACAATGTGTCGAGAGTCCCTTTTCCACGGAATCTTATTGCAGTTGGTGATGTAGAAAAAAGCAATTTTTCATATTCAATTTTACGCAAGTCTTTCTCTTTTGCTCGCATATCTGCTTTTTGCTTACGCAAATCAGATGTTTTTGCTATCAAAGTGTCTGCTTCATTCTCGATTTTATCTATGCCGTTCGCAGTATAAGCTGTTGCATCGGCGTAATACTTATTGCCTATTTGACTGCTTATTATAGAAAAATCGGTGTCAGCTTCGCTCGCACCATACAAGAATGTTTGAGCGTTTTGCAAAATTTCTTCCCGCGGGACCAATTTTAATGCTATCTTGTTAACGGAATAGTCTGAGCGGAAGTACAGCCCGAATGCTTGAGCTATCAAAGCAAGAAGCTCCTGCATGTTATCTATTTCCATAAACGAAAAAGGCATTTCTGCACGGGTGCGTACTTCCTGAAACTCATATTTTATTGTATTGTCAAGATTTTTAATTGTACCATACTCTGCGTCTACTAATTTTCTACTAATATATGCAGGTGAAGAGCCCGCAGGATGTTCGCCTGATGATGATAAATATAATTTTAATCTTACATCTGGGTTATTCTCCACTTTAGTTATTTGTAGAGAGCGGTTATGCGACTTAAACCCATACTTGCATGGTGACGTAGCGAAGCCCAAGGGTGTTTCCAAGAGTTCAAATTCAAGTGTAATACCATGTAAATCATATATGATTTCGCTTGCAATATCAAGCATATATTGTATCACGGCATGAAGATTACCTAAATATGCAGTATAAGCAATATTCCCGTAATGCTCAGCCGAAGGACTTGAATCAATTGCGAAAGATGGACGATTTTCAAATAATGCCTGGAAACCGACATTGCCGGATAATCTGTCCCTCATATTCGGTATGATTGAAAAATCGGCAGCGCGGATGGAGCTGTTTAACTTGACTTGCGATAAAATGTTTGCGTCAAATGCTGTCGCTGTAAAGCTGTAATCTCTCAAAGGCAAAGGCGATGAGCTATAAACATCTCCTTGCCAAGATAAGTCTTTCGCTTTTATTGATGTATCTATTTTGCCGACAAACTTTAATTCAGAATTAGAAGGGTTTTCATCGAAAAACAATGCACAATATCTCGGAGAATTAACATTTTCAGCATTTAAACAGAAATTTAATGCTTTTAAATCATTTTCATTATTGCAAGAAATCGCATTGGTGTCGAAATCAAGTTTATCACTGCTAATTCTGCCCTCTTCAACATCTATTTCTTCAAGAGTGTTCTTTAAAAAAAATACAGTGGTTTCTGTGCCGATAGCAGAATCGAATAACTCTGTATAAGTATCAGAAACGGCAAAATGACAGACCTGTTCGCCAAATCCGTCTTCATTATAAGCAAATTTTTGAAAATATTTCACTTCAACTCCAATATAACCGGCAATTACTATCCTGCAATTGCCGGATTTTGTTCAATACTCAATTAAGAAGCATTTTTGATTACAATTTTACCTGCAACAAGATTAGTCCAATCGCCTGATGTTAGCGCTGTTACAGTCTTAGCAGACTCATTCACAGGTGTAATTGTGTTTCCTGCTCCCGTAGCAACAGCATTCAAATCTGTTTCATCAATATCCGGCACTTCTGCAGTCAAATTAATCTCAATTGCTTTCGATGCCGTGACACTGAATGACAATTTTGACGCTGAACGCTCTCTGCTGTCCTGCAAATCTGTAATCTTTCCTAAAACATACTCGAATCCGGCAGGCGCCTCGTCGAGCGTCTTTTTACCAATGTCTGAAATAGCAAAAACAGGCGTTCCGGCGGTGAATAAGTCTATAATACTTTTTCTTTGAGTAGCAGTTAAAAAGACTTCGCACTCAAATCTTTCAGATGCGTCGCCACTGGAGTCATCAGCTATCACATCACCCGTGCGGATGTTGTAATTCTTAGACTTGTCAAGGGTCGAATAACGATTATTATTCGCTCCCTCGCTTGTAAAATACGCCTCGGATGTCGAAGCGTTCGGGCTCATAAATGTAGGTTTCACAGAAACGATTGACAAAAAGTCCATCTTAGTTCCTAAACCCGTAATCTTGCCGTCTGTCTCAGTGCAGGGTACCAACCTTAAAAAGGTACTGTCTGCGTACAATAAATCAATATTAGCCATGGTTTAATTCTCCTAAAAAATAAAAAAAAAGTTTATTTAATTCTGTTAATTAATAATATATTTTCCGACACTATGATAATCACCTACAAACTGAATATCTACATACCCGCCTTTGATTTCGTAAAATGAACTGTTCGGTAAGACAACTTTAATCTTGACAAGTCTCTCGCTGTCCGGTGATTCTACTTTAACTCTGATACTGCCTTGTAATGAATGATTGACTAATCTCGAACCCTCTGCGGTCATATTTGCTGCAAAGGTCGGACTTAAATCTACAAGTTGCCAGACATTCATTTCATCAATTTGAAGTTGCTGAGGTGTCATACAGTTTACATCCTGAAATAATGCGTCCATCTCCTTTACACCCACAAAAACGTGTACTT
The DNA here is from genome assembly GCA_019637995.1 of Ignavibacteriota bacterium. NCBI lineage: Bacteria > Pseudomonadati > Ignavibacteriota > Ignavibacteriota bacterium. The sequence continues at coordinate 47,771 of JAHBUQ010000004.1, read as the reverse complement.
CATAGTAACCATCCCAAGGCAAGACATGATCACCGTAAGGAGCAGGCAAAGGGACTGTATAAACCCATTCCATACCCGGAAGTGCAGCGGTATTTGGAAGTGGACATCTTACTTTCCAAGATGTTCGTGGTTTTCTATATACTTTTAGAACTATACCCCAATCATCGTAATGGTCTGTTGGTTCTACTACACTTGCATAATCATGCTCAAGTTTAAATCTTAGTTTTGCATGACCTGTAAGATATAGCTCGTGAATTGAAGTCAGAAGTATCAAACTGCCTGACAATTCATCTAAAGTCTTTCTGTAAATCTCTGTCCAATTATTCGTGCCGTCATAATCCGCTTCAACTACAAACCGAACATAAGCATTTGAAGGGTGTGCAAGATATAAACCTGCGTCATTCCCAAAAGGGTCTGTGTGAATAGAGCCAGCAACGTCAAATCTGTAAAAAAATGTTTCAGCATGAGCAATAATTCCGATTTCATAATACTCATTAAGTCTGAGCTTGAATGTCTCTCCACCGCGTGAATAATAAGCTACTTCCTCTGTGTCGTGCAGTAAAACAGCGACATTCTTATTACCGTCATTGAAGAAAAAATCTTTTCCGGATACCAGCAAGTTACCTATACGATTTGATTCATAAGAAGGAAAATTCTTATACTCTAATCTGAACTTGTCAGCAGTACCGTAATCGTGGTCTGAATGCCCGAATATGTTTACTTTAGCCATTATCCTATCACCACTACTGTATATTGTTTCGCATTCACCGGTGCAACAGCAAATTCTACTGTTACCTGATTAGTTGAATTCCTTGTTACACCCAGCAGTATTGTATCATAAGTTGTCGGGTCATATACTTCTACAATAACCTCACGAGTCGCAAAATTATGAGTTACTGCAAATGTTTTAGCAGAGCCGTTACCTGTAATTGTACCTACAAATTTTCTTGTTCTGTAAGCATTTACAAGTGATAAAGTGCCTCCGCTTATCTCAATTGTAGTGCCGTCAGCCTTAACTGCCAAACCGCCTGCAGTCCTCTCTATAGCTTTAGTAGTGTCAGTCTTCACTCTGAAATTATTGCCGTTTAATTCAATGCTGTCAGTTTCAAAGCTGGCTCTGAAATCATTACCTACTTTCTGTACACCTAAACTTGCTGAGAAAGTCTGAGTTCCTGCAAATGTAGTCCAAGTAACCGCAGTAGAGCCGAGTGTTCCACCAGCGTCACTTGTGCAAGTATAAGCCGAATCAGCATTCACAGTTCCCTGCTCAACAAATACTGCTGCACTAACCAATTCTGTCCAAGCATCCGCATCAGTAGCTCTCGACCAAGTGCTTGCTGCTACAACATAAATACCATTTTGAGATGCAGTATTCTGATTTTTAACGAGAACTCTGTCACCTACACCTACTGCTACACCGTCAATAGTCTGAGCACCTGACAAAGTAATATTTGCAGTAGTAGCTACTTTTACACTTGCTTTCCATTTCAACCCTGCAATAGCACCATCAACATAATTCTTTGTAGCTGCATCACCTGAGGCTGTCGGCTCTGCAAGATTAGTGATTTTCTGACCGTTTAAATTAAGATTAGCAGTCGGATTTGCCATCTGGTCAAGTCTGTTAGTTCTGACCGCTGTATGAAAATCTGTTACATCAGTAGAAGTGTGATTATGAGCCGGTAAGTCACCACTACCAATGTTTGCACCTGTGGTTACACGTCCTTTCGCATCTACGGTTACTTTTGTATAAGTCCCTGACGACACGCCCGAGTTGGCAAGTTGAACACCGCTCCCTGTTATCTCGACACCACCACCACCTGCTACTTTTACATTTGCTGTAAGTTCATTAGTAGATGTGTTATAATCCATATCTACTGAATTTGTATCAATGAACTTGTTGCCAAGAGCCGGATAAACCCAAGCTGAGCCGTTCCAATACCCGAATAAATTTTTAGCAGTATTGTAAAATATCTGACCCTCGACCGGAGAGGCTGGCTCTACTGCTAAATTCTGTATTCTCGCATTTCTAAGCTCATTTTTATCAATATCAAGATATCCAGAAGCATTTAAAATCTTCAGAAAGCCGGATAGTTCTATGTTATGTAATTGCTGTATAGCTGCCATTTTTTTACCTTTAATTTAGATACGCTGTACCTGCAAATGAAAATTTAAATTCTATCTGTACCGTGTTGTCATCTATGTATTTGACGAGTCCGTGAACCAATGACCCTGCTGAATCTACTACCGCCACGCTTGCTTTCTTATTGAGCGTGTGATTAATCTCCCATACTGTCGAAGGAACTATCTGATTAAACACAAAATTCTTATCACCTGCTAAGGGTATATCTTCTGCTTTAATGTCGTCAAGAATATTCTTGCCTGTGAGTGTGTCATATTTTTTGAATTTTGTCATTTTAACCTCTTGCCCTGTTGTATCCTGCGATATAAAAAGCTACCTCTACCATTGAATTGAATCCAAAGTTTCTTCAGTTTGTACGTTTTCGATAGTCCTCTTGGTCTTCCTATAAAGCGTAGTGAGCGGCATCATGTATTCGGAATACCTTACAAGCAGAGGATATATAACCGCCTTCGTGCTCACGTGCCAGCCTGTGTAAGTGCCTATTTCAGCTACTTTATTGTCTGGCATGTCGAGGAGGGCGTTCTTTAATGTTGCATAGTCGTTGATGTTGCTTTCACCACAAAAGAGCGTCCAGCCTGTTGTTTCGTCAAAGTATCCTTGCTGAAATATGGCTCCGAAATGGTTGTTCAGCTCGTTTAGCTTAGCTTGCTTCAGCTCTTCCAACGTCGGTACGTGTTCTGGCTTAACAACTACTTTGTTGTTCACAATTATATGCGTTCCCTTTTGCAAGCTCTCGTATTCCTCAGCTGTAATCTTAACAGCATTCGGATAACCATTTGCACCATTAAGCTCCACTTCGCTTTTAATCTCTATGCCGTTATTGATATAATAATTCATATTTCAATTTCCTTGTTAGTGTGAAAGCCACCAGTTGTAGTTGTATTGAATTTCAGTTGCGGTTAAATCACGGCTATAACATGCAACTGTATCAATAGTTGTTCCAAGCATAGGATTTGCAATTACGCCATTCGTTCCGCCGATAATTACACTGTCATTTAGACCGCTTGCCAATACCTCGCCGGCTAATGCCGCTGCGGGTACTCCATTTACATATATAACCTTGCCAACACTATGACCTAAATTTACAAAAGCAAAATGATATTGCGTATTAGCTGTTAATGCAGAAGCAGTGTTATTGTGACCGCCACTCCCGTCTCGTGTGCCAAAAATTATTTTCTCAAATAAAATCTGTATGTAGAATCTTGCTGCCGTTGTGTCCATCGTAATGAACACCCCTTGCCTCGTTGTAACATCTGAGCCTGTTTTTAAAGATATTATTGTTGTATTGACATTCTCAATATTGCTGTATGTGTTTAAAATTGGGAAACTGATTTGCCGTGAACTCGCAAACGCCCACCCCCGCCCAGCTCTGCCGTTATGGTCAGTGGTTAAAGTAGCTCCATTGTTGGTTATGACGTTATTTTTGGCAGAGTCAAACAAAGTACCACCTTGCATACTGAAAACGAGTCCGTCTGTGATTGGGCTGTATAGTTCCATTATGCTAAAACTCCCGTGTATAACACCTTCCAAAAGTCATCAACCCATTGAACGCTAAATTCTACAAACTTACCTGCACTAATAAAAGCAGGTAAAGGATGACCCTTCGTACCGACTGGAAAGCTAACACTAATCGTATTTGACACGTGTGTGTTATTTACTATCATTTTAAAGACCTGCCCCGTTTTCATATCGTCTTCAAAAGTTACAGCCGTGTTTGCGTCTACGTTGCGAATTACGCCACCGTAACCACCGAAATAGCTTAATTCCAGAGCCGAGTCTGGAGCGACTGTGGGGTTGAAACGTGTATCTTCTAATCTCGGGTATTCTAAAATAGGCATAATTACTCCGCATCAATTTTTATTATAATATCGCCCGCCGTGATGTCGTTTTTAGTATAAGTGATACGATATGCCTTAATCGCATAATTAACCGACAAAAGCATGTTATCCGATGCATTCGAGGCACTATTGACATTTACTGTATCAAGAACCGTTGTAAGGTCAGCATTTCTGTCTGTTTTCATCTCAACCTTGATTGTTCCGTTAGCAGTACCGGTTATACCGTGCCACTTAATCTGTACGCTGCTTTTAGTGAATGTCGAGCTGTACGCATCTTTGAAAATCCAATCACTTGTATAATTTGCATTTGCGTTAATTTCTAATGTTTTCATTTATTTTTCCTCTCTTTATAAATTGCTAATCCAACTAATGCGATTGCCACGCCTGCTAACAATAAACCGATTTTACTCATCAAAGGAGTTTCGATTATCCGTTCCTCAATCTTGATGCTGTACAAAGTATCTCTTACATCAAATCGTACTGTATCTGGCTTTATCATATACTCCATTAATCCCTTTGGGGGGCGATACTTGATTTTGAGCACCGTATCGGTATCCTTGATTTTTACATATTCAATCAAAGTATCTGTAATGATCTGAGGCGTACCCTCACCCTGAATAATTTCAGGAACTTTGATATAAGTCGTATCTCTGATGAACACCTGATTAGTTGTCCGTCCAGAGCAACAACCGCTTATACTAATTACAATTAATGCGAATAATACTGTAATCTTCATAATTTACTACCGCTACTGTTAAAACTTTAAATTCAATTCCGTCATCTTCTTCAAAAATCAAAACCCTGTCTGCTTCTTCAATTACTTCTTTGTATAATTTTGTAGTGTGCAAATCTTCTGTTTTAACTGTAAAACTTGTTAGTATTCTGTTTTCAGCTTTCGACATCAGTTTACAATTACAACTTAAATGTAAGTTCCGTCTTTTGAATGTGACTTTCATTTTTTCCTCCTGAAACCTACCAACCCTCTCATTTGCATTTTGCCAATTTTCTGATATATGCCACGCCTCATAAGCTTTACACCGCCACCGACGGGGTCGTTGCTTAGAGATGAGCCGGTTACATTTCCGGCGACTGTGATTACAAATCCATTCTCCAGAACTTTCGCTACTGTTTCTTTATGCCCTTTCCAGCTATTTGGATAACGCCAAGTCATCTCGTCGCCACGCTCGGGGACATAGCTAACTCTTTTTCCGTTCCGGACAGCATAATCAAAAGGTGCATTTGCCAATGCCGTTCTGGGGTAGGGGAGATGCCCTGCTTTCAGCCAAGACCATGTTGCTACTGACTGACAGTAAGGTGCTCCACGTCCTTTCTTAAATCCTAAAGCACTATCATTATACTCATCTACTCTTGCTCCTCTGTTATTACCGATTTCCATAGTGCCGACTTCACCTTCAAGCAGTTTCATACGGGTATCTGAAATCTTATCAAAACCGCATCTGTCAATCTCAATTACCCATTTCTGCGGCTGAGATGCAGCGACATTGACTAACAAAAGCAATATGAGTATAAGTCTAATCACTGACCTAATCTCTCCTGTAAGAATTGCAATTCTTCTGCTGTGATGCTTCTACTTACTTCAATTGCAGCATAAGAGTTAAATATCTGTCCTACTACATATGCTGAGCCTAAAATCATTGCTGACATCACCAGAGCTGTAAATAAATATTCATTATTAGTATCTGTACGCTTGTTTTTGCCACGGATAAAGGTTTCAAGGAAGTTGATTTTAGTATATGCAAATAAACCAAACCCTGCAAGAGATATTACAACAGCCCACGCTACAACAGCTTTTGCGAGTGTGTAAATGTAAGCAATTTCAAATTTCAAAAAGATTAATCCGGCTACGATTACTAATAGCAGCGTGATATTCCTTGCTATGAAATCGTAAATTTTCTGCGGAAGTGTCATCGGCACTTCTTCTTCGGGTATAAAATTCATTAGTATTTTTCCTGTTTATAATCTAATATCTGCTTAATAGCGTTAATTTCGTGTCGCTGGTCACGACTGTAATTTTCAACCTTAGTTATCCTTGTATCATGCTTGTCAAGCTCTGTATAAATGTCGAGGGTGTCTTTGTCCTGCTCAACATTATGCACTTTTTGAACTTCAATAAATGTTTTAAAGTCAGATATGGCGGCATTAAAAGATGATACTGCATCCCTGAACTCACGTCCAGGCTTAACTATCAAAGTATTGATTGTCAAAGTGAGCAGAAATCCTAATGAAAGCACCATCACTCCGCCTATCCCTGCTACAAGCCACCATGTGCCATTGTCAAATGTCATTTAATTTCCTTGATATATTGCTTGTAAGCCCACCTGCAAAGCTGCCATGTAGAGTCCGGTCTGGGCTGTTTTAACCGGTGACATCTCGCCGTAATACAAAAAATATTTCGACTGTAAAGCATTTCGTGCAATCTCATAAGCTTTGATTATATCATCATCGCTCTTTTTGTTGTCCGAAAATAGAAATATCGTATAAACATCTACAAATGCAGGATATATCTGTCCCGAGCGATAACCGGGGCGCTCAGCTGTCCAAGTCACAAACACGGCGCCGCCTTTGTGGGGCTTTGCAGCCATTTGTAAGTTCTCCATGCTCTCTTTATTTTCAGGAAATCCTGTGATTGCTATAAAGGGCTTTAAGTCCGCTGCGTCAAATGCGGCTGCAAGTCTATCTCTAATTGCCTCACGCTGTTCGATTATCATAAGCAGTCAACCTGTCGTTTGTAAACACCTGTTCATTCTTTTTACTGAAAATCAAATTTTTAGGTGAATAATGCTTCATGGCGAGTCCGGCGACTTCGATTTCGCCTTTTTGAAGTCTTTCAAGCTTAGTCATTACATCTTTATGTTGCCGATTAATTTCTTTCATTTCCTCGTCATCGTATTTGCGAGCATACATCATTTGTCTGACTAATGCAAATTTCCATCGCCGGAGCATCTTAAAAGCCTTTTCACCAAGTATCTCATCTGTAAATTCGTAAGGGTAAATGTAACGTAAAGACATAGCATTATCAACAATAGCATCAGCATCTGAAATAAATTCTTGGATCACCTCCTCGTCAATATCTGAAAATACTGAGTCAGTCATTAAGGCTGAAATTGTTTCTTCAGGAATTCGCTGTATGATATAATTATAATCTATGCTACTTGACATTAATCAACCTTCTGGAATTTATTAATCAGAACTTCACTCCAATCATTCGTGCCACAGCTGCCCAGGAGTTCACCAATGGTGAAATCACCTGACTGCACGCCGCCAATCGCATCACCGATTGAGTCGGCTTTAAGTAGCGTACCGGCAGCTAACTGTTGCTTTATTTTCATCAGCACAGTCCCTGCTATGACAACACTACCATTATCGCCATTATTATAAGCATGCTCGGTTACACCCAAAGCAAGCTCACCATCGCCTGCCACTGCACCGTTATGCTTTATAGCTTTACCTGCTGCCACATCAGCAGCAAGTTGAACTGCTCTGCGTGCAAGCGGGCTATAAGTTGGATTAGACATTCTTTATTCTCCTATTTTTATTATTTGTTTTAATGATATCTTGTTTCAATTCTTCCTCAGTCGCTGCCATGACTTCTGCTAAAGTAGGTCCTTTATTGCTTTTTGCATGTTTAATTGCTAATTCTGTCAAATCAACTTCAGACCTGATTATCTCAAGTTTATCTACGCTGCCACGCAACGCATCAAAATCAGAGATTGAAAGTATAAGAGTATCGCCAATTTGATACTTGCGACCCTTATGCTTTATCATGCCTTTTGTTACTTTAACTTTAACTTTTAATATCATGACTTTTACCCTTCGCTAACTGTGCCTACTACATTATATAGACAGAAGCCTGCATCTTTGTTAGTAATTAATTGCTGATACATGTGCATAACTGCAACATTGTCAATCACAGGCTGAGCACCAGGATATTTCGCTGCAAGCGGGTATCCTTTTGCGACCAATGACTTGCCGAAAGAATTGTCATATTTGCTCATGCCGTTCGGAGCAAGCGATTTGTTGTAAGCCATGATAACTCGTTTACCCCAAAGATCTGTCATCACGCCATTATTGTCATATAATCCCGTGCCTACACGGACAGTTACAGGATTGCTCTTAGTTGAAAGGATTGCAGAAAGCAATTCTTCTGTCACTATACCGGTCTGCGTATATTGAATTCTCGACAATATTTTTGGGTGCGACTGCAATGCAGCGAATGCTTCATGACCAATCACAATCGCATTTGGTAAACGATTAACCTTACCCCTGACAGTCTCCATAGAATCTAAGATTGTAGAGATAGGGTCAGAGTCGTTGTTATTAAAATAGTCATCATTAGTCAAACCAACATAATGGTCAGCACTGTAGGTCGCTTCAAGAGATAACAAGTCAACTGCTGCTTTCTCTTTTTGTAATTCGAGGGAATGCCTCAATTGCTCTACTGAATATTTTTCTAAATCAGTTACTTTTTTTGCGGCAGCACTTTCAAGTACATCAATCTGTGCTTCAAGAGCATACATTGAAAGTCCGTAGTCTTTCGTAGTCCAGTCATCCAAAGGCATAGTCTTAATTGGAGCTTTGGTCGGACGTTCAGAGTCATGAATTCTCATATGCTCTTTGCCGAACACAGGGATTTTGCCTGTCATCTCTTCGACTTGCACTTCCGGCAATATCAAATTGCTTACGAATGATGCCGTGTCGATTTTTTGAGCGAACATAGTCAAGAGTGGATCTTGCGACGCTCTAAGTGATTCTAATCTTTTGTCCATTAGTTTGATTCCTCCATAACTTTATTATAAGCAGTGTTTAAATCCACCTTGTCTGAAGCCATTAGCTCCTGCACTCTGCGAGCTAGCGTTTGTCTTTCACTCTCGCCTTCTTGTTTACCTTGAGCGGCAGGCAAAGGCTGCGTGATAGAACTAAGAGAAGGGCGAGCTTCAAGCTCTTCACGTTTGCGTGCATAAAGAGATTTGCCATTGACAACGGCATTCTCATTGCCTTCGAGCTTACGCAAAGTAAGCAACTCGGCTTTTAATTCATCGCGGTCTTTAGCTAAAATCCTATCTTGAATCTTTGCTAAAAATAATTCTACTTCAGTCTCGACATCCTTAGCAGCTGCCGCCTGGAGTTCTTTGCGAGCAGATTCAAGTTCCTGCTCTATCTTCACTTTGTCACCCGACAAAGCTTTAAATTCATCTGTCAATTTCGCTACTTCTGCCTTAAGCTTGGTATTGTCATTAACAGCCGCTTCACTTGTAGCCTGCAATTTAGCATGCTCCGCATTTAAAGCGTCATATTTTGCTTGTAAATCCATCGAATCGTCCTTTCGATTGTTATTAAAATAATTATTATTCAAACTGTAAAATCTAATTTTTTGATGCGCCATGATTTTGTTAGATAAGCTCGCCTTAACTAAATCTTCTTCACCGGGCTTATAAACCTCATCTACAAATCCCCATTCTTTGCATTGCTCTGCATTTTGATATACATCTGTAGCTAATATGTCCTCTATCTCTTCAGCAGTTTTACCGGTTCGGTTTTGATAGATTTTAATCATTGATTCTTTTAAGGTCTTCAGGTTCTTTGTAGTTTTTTCGATTTCGTCTTCATTTCCCCACGTAAAAGACCAAGGTTTGTGAAAGAGCATCACGGCTGAGTCTGCCATCATAACCTTAGAACCGGCACAGGCTAAGACAGTCGCCATAGATGATGCTTCCCCGATTATCCGAACCTCCGGTTTATGCTCTTTTAAAAGTGCATATATTGCAAGCCCTTGCGTCACAGATCCACCGGGACTATTGATATAAACAATCAATTCCTCGCCTTCTGCTTTATCTTTTAGCTGCCTGCGAATACTTTCATCAGTGATTGGATTGTCGCTCCAAGCATCTCCGATTACACCAAATATATCAATTATCATTTTTTTTAAATCTTCATTATGTCAAAATAACTAATGCAAAAAAAACAAAGGAATGTGCAATTTTACTGTGCAATTTTACATTACATTTTTGCACAGCAGATTTACATAGCAAAACTGCACAGCAGATTTACATAGCAAAACTGCACAGGTTTTTCTCATTTTTGCTTTTATTTTATTAATCATTAATGAGTTTATTGTGGCAAACATTACAAATGAAAAAGCGAAATACTATAAAACACTAACTGAGCCGATTTATGAAAAACAGCCTAACGAGCCGATTGAAGCTTTTGAGGCTTTTCAAATTTACAGGGATTTAGGTCCTAAACGGAATGCTGCCGAAACAGCCAAACTTTTAGTTCTCCCGGGCATAAGACCAAAGCAAATATTTACGCGGGTACAAAACTGGATGTCTATATGGAAATGGCAAGATAGAGTCGCTGCATACAAATATCATATTGATGAGGTATTCAGACACGCTATGGAAGAGAGCGCCCGCGACCTCGCAAGAAAACATGCTAAACTCGCAGAGAACTATATTGATGTACTCGCAAAACCTGCAGAGATTTTCCTGCTTAAATATAAAGAGAATCCCGAAGATTTTAACGACCTCGACCTTTTGCCAGCCTCAAAATTATTTGAAATGATTCAAAAATCTGCAGGAATTCTGTCCGCTGCATCAGAGCTGGGTCGAAAAACACACGGAATGAGCGACAAACATCAGATTGACCATACTACAAACGGCAATACTATCCTGCCGTCAATCAATATCACCGTAGTAGGCTCTAAAAGCAATTTGTTACAATCATTAGAAGCAACTAATAATGACTGAGCTTAAGGTTTCGCCTGTATATTACGCTAATTGGCTCGCATATAATGACCCGAATGTTAAAATTATATGCAATCAAGGTGGTACACGGTCCGGTAAAACATACTCAATCATGCAAATTTTAACAACTCTTATGCTGACTGCGACCGAAAAACAGAGTATCAGCGTGGTTTCAAAGACTTTGCCGCACATCAAAAGAGGCGTAAAAAGAGATTTTGAGAATATATTGCAAGGGATTAATCAATATGACCGCCGCAAGTTTAATCAATCCGATATGGTTTATACGCAAAATGATAATTCTTATATAGAGTTCTTCAGCACTGATAACGCGGACAAACTCAGAGGAACTTCAAGAAAAGATTTATTTATTAATGAAGCAAATTTCCTAAATTACGAGGAATGGATACAGCTCCTCATGCGTACTACAGGCAAAATATTTATCGATTATAATCCATCTGACGAATATCACTGGATTTATGACCACGTGCTGACACGTGATGACTGCAGATTCATAAAATCTAATTATCTTGATAACTACGACTACCTCTCTTCTGAGCAGATTGAAGAAATTGAAAGGCTGAAAGGTGAGGATAACAACTATTGGCAGATTTACGGATTAGGTGAAATAGCAAAAGCGATTAATCTGATATATCCAAATGTCAATATCGTTGATTCAATGGCAGGGGGAGAGAGTATTTACGGTCTTGACTTTGGGTACAACAATCAAACAGCACTGGTAAAAATTAATAAAGTTGGTAAAGATATTTATCTTCATGAAGAAGTTTATGAAGCAGGGCTGACAAATAACGATTTAATTACTGAATTAAAAGATGCGGGTATTAAATTTGAATACATATATGCTGACGCTGCCGAGCCTGCCCGAATTGAAGAGATTTACAGAGCAGGATTTAATATTTACCCTGCTGACAAATCTGTTAAAACAGGTATAGATTTTTGTAAACGTTTCAATCTAAATGTTACAAAACAATCTTATAATCTTATCAAAGAACTCAAATCTTACAAATGGAAGGAAGACAGGAACGGCAAAATATTAGATGAACCGGTAAAGTTTATGGACCATGCATGCGACGCTTTCAGATATGCGGTGTTTACACACGGTTCAAAAATCTGGATTAACGAGCATACTAAAATTATGAAGGCAAAAAATAAAGACGCTTTTCCAGGCAAAAGCAGAATTAGTAAATTAAATACGAAAAATCAATTATTCACTTTAGGACTTTAAATTATAATGAAAACTATCAAAGATAATTCCGTGGCAATGAAAAGGTTTTTCCAAATCTTTAAAGCCATGGCGATGAAAAAAACATCGCCCTTGACTGAAGGACTTGATATTTATCAAGATTTTCATACTGCTTTTCTTAACATACTGCCAAATCCAAGCCAGCTCATTCGTGACAAAGGATTTAAAATATTCGCTGAAGCTATGGCGGACTCTACAGTCAGAGGTGCTGTCAATTCAATCTTGGAAGGGGTCGGCTCGCTCGAATGGGAAATAGTGAAAAATGATGCTGATGATAACGAGATTAAACTCGCTTATGTCACTATCGAAAATCTGATGAAAGATGAATTGATTAAAAAAATTCTTTACGCTGTGTTTTACGGCTTTCAAGCTCTCAATACGATTTGGAAATATGACAATGGTAAATATATACTCGAGCAAGTGAAAGACTTGCCGCACAATAGTATTATTTTTACGAATGATAATATTCTAAAAATTCGGCAAAATGACGGCGACTTTGTAGGCGTTACCCCAGATCACTATAGAGTGAAATATGTTGCTTATGACGCAGGATACAATAATCCTTACGGAACAGGTTTACTTCTGAATTGCTACAAGCATGTCTTTTTAAAAAATACTGTGCTGAATTTCTGGGCTCAATTTGCAGAAGATTATGGCAGTCCCGGTGTGTTCGCTACCTTCTCTGCTAAAGCGGCTAGTCAATTCCAAATGGACCCTGAAGATTTTGCCGAATACTTCTTTAGCGAACTACAGGAAATGCGACAGCATAAAACTATTGTTTCGCCGGAAGGGACAGCTCTAAACCCGATCGCTGCAGGCAGTACTGCGTCATCGGAAATTTACAAGGGCTTAATCGAATTCTCTAATGCAGAAATAAACAAAGTGCTGCTCGGACATGAATCAGCATCAGCAGCAACGCCGGGTAAGCTCGGCAATGAAACAATGGCGAACAATACTAAAATTGATAGGATTGAATCTTATACTGAGTTTGTGAAATATCATATCAATGAATTGTTGAAGTGGCAACATGAGCTGAATTTCAATTCTACAAATATTCCTGAAATTCGTTTTTACGAAAAAGATGACCTTGATGTTTATTCCGCTAAGGCAGATTTATTGATTAAACTGTCGCAGGTGGGCGTTGAGGTTAATGAGGATTATATCGAAAACGAATTCAATATTGATCGCTCTTTTTTTCAATTAAAACAGTTGCCAAAAGCGATTAATGACAGTAACTCATCTAAGATTACAGGCTTAAAAGCAAATCAAGCATTTGCTCAAACAGAAAAAGAAGCAAAAGAAAGTAATTCTGTCATTGATGACTTTATGCAGTATGTACTCAACTCTGATGAATTTCAAAATCTTAAGTCTGATACGTTAGACAAAATATCTTCTGCATTGAAAAAATATAAATCTCTCGAAGATATGAATGAAAATGTTTACGAGATTTTTGATAAACTTGATATTGATAATAAGAATGATACTATTAAAAAATTTATGCTGATTTCAGCTGTGTATGGATTCAATCAAGAGGACGAATTATGAAACTTACACTTGATATTCTTAAAACAGCTTTCGATAAATCGCCGGATGAAGCACTTGAGTATTTTAAATCTTTAGGCATTATTGATGAGGATGATGCAAAATGGGATGATTATTTTGAAAAATTTAATCAAGATGCTTTCACTATCGCAAAAATTAATAATGCTCAGCATCTGACCGATGCAAAGGATTTAATTACAGAAGCAATCAAATCAGGTGAAAATCTCAAACTCTTTAAAGAAACTCTAAGAGATAAATTAGATTTAAGAGGATGGCACGCCGATTTAGTCGTTACTCAAAATATATCAAATGCCTATAATGCAGGACGCTATTATCAACAAATTGATGACCCTGATGACGATTTCCCTTACATCAGACCTTATGTGATGAATGACAAAAAGACTACTGACCAGTGCAAATGGCTCGCAGGAAAGAATATTGTATTAAAAATTAATGACCCCTTGCTAAATGAAATGTATACACCACGCCATTTTCGATGCAGAACAATATATTCTGCCATCTCCGAAGCACAAAGGAAAAGGTGGGGATTGTCGGTTGTTGATATTAAAGATATTCCTACAAAATATCGTAATCATAAAGATTTTCGCCAACTCCCAAGCGAGCCGTACTCTCCGGACTTAAGTAAATTTGATAAAGAATTACGTGAGAAAATTAAATGAATATAACCCTTAAGCTCGACGACATCCAATTCGATATCGAAAGATATTTAAATAGTGTTAATATGTCGCCTTTTTATAATGCAGCAGGCAAAATACTTACGCAAGCCGTCAGAGATAATTTCGATACGCAAGGGGCTTATTTTAACAGAGGTACGGCTTGGATGCCTCTCGCTCCTTCAACTGTCGAGCAACGTGATAAGCTCGGACTCAGCCGTGATGATTTACTGAAAAGGCGAGGGGGTGACGCTGGGCTCTTTGGCTCTATTAATTTTACAGCTAACAGCACAGGGGTTGAGGTGGGGACAAATCTGTTTTATGCGAAGTATCTACATTTTGGTACTAAATTTATGCCACCACGCCCAATCTTTCCGGAAAATGAATTGCCGCCGGATGTAATCGAGGACTTAACTGATGCGATGGCAAGATTTTTGAAAAGGAATTTTAATTAATTATTAAAAAAAAAGGGCGCCACTTTCGTGATGCCCTTTCTAATTAAAAACGGAGTGGATAAAACATTTCATACTATCAACGTTGTTAGTATGAATCAGCATAATTTCAAAACAGAACTAATCCGTTTTGTTATTTATAAAAATAGGGAATATTTTTGTTGTACGCAAAATTTATTTTATTTTTTTCTCTCTCTGTTTTAACAATCTTCTCGTCTCTCGAGGATTGCGTCCAATCTCCTGACTTATCTTCAAGATTTCACGCTTAGTAAAATTTACAGCTGTGTACCTCTCGCTCAAATATCTGATTATTAAACTGTTCATATTCTTTATGCTCTGGATTGATAATGGCAGACTGTCGAAGTGAAGGAGCAGTCTGCGTGCAACATCTAGACCTGCAATATCTGCTATTAATTTTGTATCACCCGATAAATCGCTGATTTCTAAATAATCAAGTATTGATTCTTTAACTGTGTTCATTTTGCCTCTTTATGCTATTGTTGCAAAAAACTTTTTTACTTGCTCTACATTGGTTACGATTAAAGCTATACCGCCATGCTCTTGTATTTGACGTATGTTTATTAATTGTAATGCAGTTGCTTTCTCACCCTCACGCTTTACTTCGACGGCGTAAAATAATCCTTTGTAGCATCCAAATATGTCAAGCGTGCCACTCTCGTTAGCCACTATTACTTTGCGCACATAACTTATTGTACGCAAATATTCTAATATCTTCTTTTGTTCCTGACTTTCATAACGCATTTAAAAAATCCTTTCTGAAATAATACAATGTGTAATCTTTTTTCTTTAATACTGCCTGATAAACTTTCTCTTCAATACCATTTTCCATCATCAACCAATGCACTTTTACAGGACGCTCTCGTCGCAAATCCTGTAGCCTCGCTCTTGCCTGCCAATACTGTACAGCGCTAAAATCTATATTGTAAAATATTAATATATCAGCTGATGATAAGTTGACGCCCATCGAACCAGATTGTATCTGACAAATGAATGTTTTATCGCTTCTATTAAATTCTTCAGGACTATCTGTATTATTGCTTATAACTTTGCGAAGGACATCGCCTTCAGCTATAAACTTATAAAATATTGCAATTTTTTTATCTTGATATGATTCTTTGATATACTGTGCTTTAGTTATATCTATCACTTTGTAACCGCCATCCTCAGTCTTGACGGTGCCGGAATAAGTCTGATGTATTTTATTCTGCAATTTAACAGCACTTTCTGCTATGATCTCGCTGCCGTCTTTGAATTTGTAATATTGATGCTTTTTTAAGATTTCTACTAATTGTATTAAATTTGATGTAGGCTTAAGAAGTATTATCTCTTCTTCGACTTTAGATTCACTGAACCCTGCTTGCTCTTGAGTGTATCTTACAAAATATTTTTCAAGGACCTGCATCACTTTTTCTTTATCACAATGACTGTAATCTCTGAATCTTAATCCATTTCTTACAACCTCTTTAACATTTACAAACTCTTTTGCAAACTGATAAAAATTTGATTGCTCGAAAGGACTGTTAGCCGATATTGCGAACTGATGATATAGTTGACTGTAACTTTCCGGACTTGGAGTTCCGGACATTAAAATAAGTTTAGCGCCGGGATTATTCTTAAGAATTTCTTTTAGTATTTTTGTACGCTCTGATGGCTTCGGATAGGCACCAAGTCCATGAGCCTCATCACAGATTATTACATCTGCCTTTGCTTCACTATGATTTTTTAACTGCTCATAATTGATAATATTGATGTAAAAGTTAAATCCAAAATTCTCATAGTCATTGCATATCGATGCAAGAGCTTTTTTCTTGCTTACAAAAAGTACATCCTGAGCTCCTGCAAGTTCCGCTGTCTTAAGTGCAATTAATGTTTTGCCGACACGCATTTCGATTGCGTAATAAACGATTCCGAAAAGCTGAAGAATTTCGTTTCCCTTTTTAGCCAACTTTAACTGATAATCTCTTAATTCCATCATGCCACCTTATAAATATGATTTGAAGCCCGAATTTCGCTGGTATTTGAAATATATCCTTCATATTCAGCTTTGAATAGCTCATTAAGCATAAGTGTTAAATTTGCAGGATTTTCTTCAAGACCTGCTTTAAGTAGCATTCTATCAAGTAAATCACATTCTTTTAATATTTCATCTTCTGCAAAATAATCTATCCATTTTTTCCGCTCATCAGCATTCTTTGTATCGCCAATTTCTTCTGCGATAATTACACGTGAATGAAGTGACTTGTTTTCATCAGTGTTTCCGGCTATTAATTCTAATTCTTTTATTTTTTGTTCCAAATTTCCCAACATCTCCATGTTGACGCCTTGCGTTTCTTTTAATACGTCATACGCTTCTCTATATTCCTCAAGCTTCAAAATTGCATTAGCTCTGTTTTGAAGTTTTTCTTCCTGTGTCAAAGATTTTATTTCAGGCTTACTTTCTTTTATTTTTGGTGTTATTACTACCGGCTCGACATCATCAAAAAAGAGGTTCATTTCATACCCTTGATTATTAATTTTACATATTAGTTTCTATACTATAAATAGTATCAATTTTTTTTTGATACTATTTATAGTATCTTTTTTTTTTATACTTTAAATAGTATGTTTTGCCCTTTTATACTATAAATAGTATCATTTCGGCTAAAAAGTGTCACTTTGGAGCCATTTTTCGCAAAAAGTGACACTTTGAAAGTGTCACTAAAAAAATCAGCATTGATGCACCTTTTCAGGTTTTTTAAAATTTTAGTGTCACTTTGCGTTTTTTCAAAGTGTCACTAAAAAAATCAGCATTTATGCATCTTTTCAGCCTTTTTTTTAATTAGTGTCACTTTATTTCTTATTTTTTAAATTGATTTAAAATAAAATAAAATAATAGTAATACTATAAATAGAATGTTTTATAAAAGTGTTTTTTATAGGGAGAGGATATAGAAAAAATGCCCTTCAAAGTGACACAGCCCCTCGAAATGCCGATGAACACTCATTTTTTTAGTGTCACTTTGCGTTTTTTCAAAGTGACACAGTTTTTTTACAAATCCCCCAAATGCCGATGAACACTCATTTTTTTAGTGTCACTTTCAAAGTGACACAACTTTTTCAAAGTGACACTAAATTTTAGAAGTCATCACTATTAGTTTTAATAACATATTTTCTATTTTTACTATTCCTGACTTCCTCAAATGCTATTTTTTTGAGTTTCAAATACTCATTAAACCATCTTGTAGTTTTAGTTTGTGTAGCAGCATATTTGCCGGACGGTCCAAAGATTTTATGTTTATTTGTAAATTCCTCATAAATCTGTTCTCTTGTATATTCGAGCGTCCCTGTGCTATTTTCAATAGCTTCATTCATGAATTCGATAAACTGTTCCGGCACTTTATTTTGCAGTTTCCTTTCATCAAGATTTTTCTGTTCATAAGAGCGAAGACCATGTTTTAAATATGCTATGATACATCCAATCATAAACGAGTAGAACAGATCCCATTCCTCTGAATCTTCATCCCATCCGGCTTCAAAAAAGAGGTTACCAAATTCATCAATGGGTTGATAATCAGCGGTAAAGTAATCGGAATATTCAACTTCAAACTTACGAGCTTTATATGAATCAGAATCATTAGAGAGTACAGAATTAGTAGTGATTAGGAATTTCGGAGAAAGTTCATATGGAATAGAGAATGTCTGCAGTGATTTTTTTTGAATTTTGAGTCCTTCGGTGATATCAGGGAATAATTTTTTAAAATCGAAAGATTTTTCAATATCATCGATAAAAATAATTTGGTCATCAATTTCGACTTCTTGATATACGAACCTATCTTTATCGGGGTCAAAAGTCTTTCCGTTCAGGGTTTTCATTTTTCTTATATGTCTAATCGCCTGAGCTGTTAAGCCTTTACCTGTCCTTCCGTTAGAATCAAGTTCGGCGGATATTTTTTCTTCGCAGAAAATGACAGCTTTAGTTAGGGATGGATTTTTATAAGTATGCATCAGGTAACCCATAGCAGTTATAAGAGCATAGAGCCTATTCTTATCAATTTTCCTTTCATTTCTTGGAGCTTCTGGGTCATCGGTATTCGCAGGCGAGCAAACGAGTTCAATAAACCTTTCGAACTGTCCTTTTGGCTGAATGACCGTTGTATTTTGTTCATAATTGAGCAAAATATTTTTAATTTCATGTTTCGAGACTTGATTTTTCCAAATATAATGATTAAAATCTTTATAATCAATCATTTGTGCTTTATTTTTATCAATTTCAACAATTTTATTTTTGAAGAAGATATAAGCTTTATTTTTAGAATCTCTTGCAAAATTATCAGGCAGAGTTTGAATCATATTCAGGTAATTTTGTGAAGAGAACTCGTTGATTTTCGTGGCAAATACTTCTTTGAGTTCATTTTTATCAAAGAGCGGTGTAACTGCATTTGGCATTTTATCAATTTCGGATAGTATAAAATCATTAATTTTTTCATTAGTAACCTGTTCGACAATAGAGTGTTTAATTTTAACATAAGTAGATTTTTCATTATCGAGCCATACCTTCCTAAAACCTTTAAAAGCGAGAAACTCGAGTAACTTTATTTTATGAATAACCAGTTTGTAATTTGACTTATCATTCACCTGGTCTTCGTCTTTATAATTAATTTTCTTTTTTGGCACTTGTTGGAAGAAAATATACCTTGTAGGAATTTTAGTAATTTTAAAAAACTCTTCTGGGTCATAATCTTTCATTTCTTCGAGTATATCGGCTTTTTGTCCAGTTTTTGACGAAACGACTGTACCTTCCTTATCGACTGCATAAAATTCTTTATCGAAATCCCAGAGTAACCCCGGAGGTGCTCCGCCATCTTTAGCTTTTTTAAAAACTACCATTCTTGTAGGCTGTTGATATCTGTGTTGAATTTTATATTCAGCGCCTTGATTGATATCCGGTGACCATTGCTCGACGAGTGATACAGCCGTATGAAAATCAAATTCATTTCCGATTGCTGAGACAACCTTCATCCATTCGTCGTATCCTTCATTCGTGGGTACATATTTAAGCAATTCTTTTGCTAATTCAGGTGTAAAGTCTCTGTACTCGCGATAAGTCGTATTCGATTTATTAGTATAATCATTTTGAGCAGCTATATTTTGAGGAGCTTTTTCAGTAATTTCAATTGTTTCTTGCTTAATCAGCTCTTGCACATATTCATTTGTCAAGACCGGCATTTTGGGATTAACATAAATATAGCCATGATCGTTACCAAAATACATCCTATCAATATTTTTACAAGATTTATCACCTTTAAACCTTTTAATCAGAGCCGTTGCAATTTTTCTAAAATCGGGTTCTTCGGTCGGTTTTGGTAGTGCAAAAATCAATCTGAATTTATGCCAATCTTCTGTGAAAGATGGTGAGTGGTAAGCTATGAGTAATTGTTCGTGAATTTCCGGATTTTCGAGGAGCGAATTGAAATCAATATAATCATCGCCTTCAGTTTTATATCTCAAGTCATATTTTTTAGTTTCCGGATTATAAATTTTGACTTCATTATCAACATCAACGAGCACAATTTCAGCATGTTTAATATGCTTGATAGATGGTTTAATCATATCATGTGGCACATCCTCTTTAATAACGCCTGCAGAAATGGCGTATCCTTTCCCTATCATTTTGCCAATATCTTCCGGTGTGGCAATTATATTTGTCCATCCTGGCAGGTTTGGTTTTTCAACCTTATTGATGAGGTTAGAATTAACTGATAGATTGAGCTGCATATATTTTAGCCTTATATTTTTTAGATGTTTTATTAGAAAGAGCTTTTATTTGATTGTAAGATTCGTCAATTTCATCGTATTTTTGTTGCAATTTCATTTTAGCGAAATCAGTATATGTCATATCTTGATATTTTTCCGCCCAAATAGAGACCCATCCGGGCTCATAATCATCAATCAGATCTAGAAATATATCGCTGTGATGCAACTTGCAAATGTCATAAATTGCGATATTATCATTAATAGAGAGTAGTTTAATTTGATGTTTGCGGGCGAATTTATTGAAGTGTTTATTTTGTATTTGTTTCAGCCTGTTCATTTGCAGAATATTCATATTTATTCCTTATTCTCGTTGATTAATGTTTGTGTTGAAAGAATCATACTCGAATCTCTTGACAATTGCCTCGTGGGCTGCAGCCATCAGTTTTTTACTGTCGCCTACCCCATCGCAAATTGGGCACTCGTCGTATGAGCCTTCCATATATTCAATTTTCGAATGTCCGCATTTATTGCATATCCAAAATAGCATATAGGTGTCTATAGGCGGCACCAGCTGATAACCATTTTCTTGTATGTCGTCCCAATTTCCCCAAATGTGTTGAAAAGGGTAGCCGCAAAACATAACAAGCGGCTCAGTGAACCATTTTGATATCGTGTTTTCAAAAACATTGTATTCTTTATCGTAATTTTGGTGCTTGATTTCAATATATACTCCCTTGCTTTTTCCTCGTAACGTTGTTTCTGGTAAATAGAAGTCGGGTAAATATTTACTACCGTTAGCAGAGACAAACCCTTCCGGTTCGTATTGATATTTTATTCCGAGTGCTTTAAAAAAGACAGCCCATCGAGCTTCAAGTCTTGACCTGTGATAGTTACAATTAAAATATGTATCAATCGCCTTCATCCTTTTCTTTCCTTCGATTTATTCTATTAAAAATATAAGCAAGAATCAGTGCAATTGGAAACGCAGCAATCAGGGTGTATCTTACATCAATAGCACCTATGCCAGCAATCAAAACAAGAGCAAGTGAAAATATAATCAGTTTAAGATTATACTTGCGGGTTACTTTTGGAGGAGCAAGAAAGGCTTTCTTTGATTCTCTGACATCTTCAATTGATTCGCAGCCTATAGTGTTCGTGGCGTGGTTATCATAGGTTACATTTATATAATAAAAATCAAAATTTATACTATTGACTTTATACCATTTGCCATTATGGAGCACTTCAGTATTTGCACTCCAACTGATTTCATCAAATTCTTGTTTAGTCATTTTTCACCTTTTTATTTTGGTTTATATACTCACAAAATAAGTTAATTATATCTTGTAAATTTGAATATTTACAAGTATAAAAAAAATCAATTTTACTAATATTGTTATTTTTGACGTGGTGAAGAGCGTCATCAAGCTCGCCTTCAGTCAAAATTAAGCCAAAATCATCTGCTAATTTTAGCCATAATTCATTTCTTGTCATTTCTCACCCTCCATTTTGCTGTGTGAGTTCTTCGTTTAATTTTTTACACAGCTTAATTAAATTCTCTTTTGTAAATAGCATTTCTACATTAACAGACACGACGCCTGATACATTGATAGAAATTACATAAGGTTTGCCTTTAATCCTTTTTGATACTGACAATTGTCCGTTATCAGTTATTCTAACTATGTCCATATTTCTTTCTCCAATTTGCTCCCACTGGAGCGGTTAATAAAATTACGTATAACTGCTCTTCCTAACAACTATTTCAAGTCTGACAAACTCGAGGGGGAAATTAGCACTTCCGCCGTTATACTTTCCAACCATAGCTATCGCACATTCGACGAGGTCTTCGCCGGCAGTACCATACTCACGAAGTTCTTTTGAAGAAATGATTTCTTCAAGTATTGTACCGTCAAAATCTTTCGTAATAAGTTTATATTTCATATTTCTTTCTCCTTAAATTATTAGCTCAACCTTACGGGAGCGTTGGTAAATTGCGTATAACTACACTTAATTAGATGTTATACGCTGACTTGCGTTTAGCGGACGTTATGCCCCATTGTAGAAATAACCACTACCATTGAGCATACCGCTTTCTTCTTTGTAAATTGGTTCTACCTTAACAAGTCCTTGTTTACGCAATTCACGTAATGCTTCTTTAATTGGGGAAAGCTGTATTTCTTTACCCATTCTATCCCGAACATCAATCATTAATTTTGTGTAACCATACCACCATCCACTTTGCTTCCTGTGCCATTCGTAAAGGACATCAAGAACAACGGGGCATAACACATTATTGCCGACAATGGCGGGTGTAGTACTATTTTGAACGTCTGTGCTTTTCATATACTTTTATTTTAAAGTGTAACATTTGTGCTTTTAAACCGCCACTGCGGCAATAATCGGAACGTTATGCACAAGTGGCTAAACACCCGTGTATTCAAAAACGTGAAATACTAAAGAACCACCGTGCAATTGGTAGGTGCTTATGTATTTTCTATCTACACCCATATCATAACCGATTGGGTGTCCAGTTCCAAATATTTCGATAAACCTATCTTCTTTAGGTTCGTTAGGGTCAACCAATGCCCATAAGCAAGGTGTTTCATTTTGAGTTTGCACGGTTAAAATTTCCGCACCTACAGGCATTTGTATTTTTTGATTGTCTGTTGTTTCTAATTCAAATTTCCAAATCGTCTTATTCATAATGTTCTCGTTTTTAAAGCCGCCACCAGATGCATAACAGCACCTATAAAAAATAGCGGGGTTGTTGTTAATATTTAAGTTTGTGTTTCAATTTCACTTTATTTCTTTCCGATAGTCAGTGCCTTGTAATCCGCTACTTTTTATAGCTGCATCACGTTCAGCAAGATTCGCTTCGCTCATCTTGCTGAATAGTCAGGCGGCAGGCGAAAATAAAAAGCGAATCGAACCGTCGCCGAACATGTCGGTAAGCAGAAATCCGGTGGACTTCGCCTACCGCCTGACTATTGGCAGCAAGCACTATTGACCGACAACTAAATGACATTTTTCGCAAACATTTTTGGTTGTATGGTCGTTTAAGATTTTATACACCCAAGAGTGTTCGCATTGCTTTTGTTTATCCTCTAATAAACATTCTTCGTTTAGTTCACTAAAGAACTTTCCCAAATTTGGGTGTTTCAAATCAACCGATGCTGATTGGTCGCCAAAATGTTTTCTAAATAATTCTGTACTTGACATATTCGTTATTCTCCATTTTTCTATTCTCCTTTAATTTTAACTCTGTCTGGAGCTGGTTAATAAAAAGTGGCACGGGCAGGACTCAAACCTGCGACCGTTCTGGATTTTAACCCAACTCCGTTCTAATCAACTGAACTACCGTGCCGTTAAAAGCCCCCGCCGTTGCGAGGTTCGAGGGCTTATTGTGTTATAAACTTTGCAAAATAATATCTACTTTTTTAACATTTTGTTGAAAAAAATATTTATTTAGTGCTGAGTTGGTATCCCCAGCCTTGCCGTCCATTCTCTCCGAGCTGTCAGGGTTAGTCATTTAGAGTTGCTTAAATGGCATCATTTAACGTGTTTTTCCCTCACGTGAATTTTTCATATGATTACCTCACATAATCGCCTCCTTTTTCCAATTTTCAAAGAACGTATCTGTAAACACATTATAAATCATACAATTGCAACGATAATTATATCTAATGTAAGGTTATAATATGATACAGGCAAGCTATAAATCATTTTTTTTAGTAAAAAGAGAATCTTCAGGCATTTCTTCTTCAGCCAAAATTTCATTAGTTACAAGGTCTTTTGTAAAGATTACCCCTGCTTCATAATCCGGTTCTCTATAAGCCGTATGAGTTCTTTTTACAACACCAGAATTATAAATTACTGACTGTTTTAGCCTTTGAGATTCCAGTTCGGATATCTGTTTTTTATAATATGCGGCAGTATTTTTCAGGCTTGTTAATTCTGACTGAAAGCTCTTGATATCCATGTCGTATGCTACAATTTTTTCAGCCAATTCTCTTTTTTCATCATCATCAAGCCTATGCTCAACATCAAAAGAGAAAGATTTCTCGTCATTTGAAGAACTATCCTTCGCTTCTGATGAGTCTTCCAAACTCTCCGAAACATCATCGGTCAAATCTTCAATGTTGAGCTCATCGTCTAATTCTTC
Organism: Ignavibacteriota bacterium; assembly: GCA_019637995.1. Lineage (NCBI taxonomy): Bacteria > Pseudomonadati > Ignavibacteriota > Ignavibacteriota bacterium. The sequence continues at coordinate 23,188 of JAHBUQ010000004.1, read as the reverse complement.
AAAAAAGTCATCATCAATTACTCCGTCACCATTAATCCCCATTGGGATTATATTTGCATTAGTAGTTTCCATTAAATTTCTCCCTTCAAAATTTGGTAAATAATTTGTTTAGTATCAGGTGCAAAATTTGAACGCAGCATCCATTCCAGGTAATCTTTATGATTAGCAGCAGGTTTATCTTTGTTATTTCCGAAAGTAAAGACCACAACACCATCATCATTTTTATCATTATTTAAATCAGTACCTGTAGTCTCAATATCAAAAAAAACTATCATAGAATCACCTTCATTTTATTAAATAACCTGTTAAAATCTTTGTCATATTCAATCAATTCTTCAGCTCTTTTTATTGAAGAATAGATAGTCGAGCGGTCTCTTTTCATTAATTTTGATATTTGACTTTCAGACAAGCCAACATTATGCTTTAAGAAATAACAGGTAAGATGTCGGATATCCGATGTTTGCCTCCGTCTATCATCTAAATGAAGTTTTTCAATACTATCAATATTATTATTTTTCATCAATTTATCAAGTATTTTATCGACGCTCATAACATCTATCATTGATTGTTCCCCTTGCAATTGCATTCGCCTTTATGTTTCTCCTCAAGCAACATAGCGTGAATGAAATGAGTGTAATTAATTAAATCGCCGCATTTTTCAGCGATTATTTCTTCCGCGAGCTCTTCTGGTTGCTCATTTAAAAGGTCAATCAGAGATACAAAGTGCTTAGTCATAAAAGCAAATGCCGTTTTAGGCTTTGTATCAATTTTTCCAATCAGCTTTAATATATCTTTTGCTATATTAAAATTGTGAAATCTGTAATTATTAGCAGCATATTCATTTGCTTTACGGTTTAAAACCTCGAAACTGACCCCTTGCTGCCAAAGAAGGAAATCATTAAATTCTTTATTTGTCATATTTTTAGTCCTTTTCTGCTGTTAAAACTCCCTTTTACAAGGGGATTGTTATTAGTTATTTAGTATTATTTATAAAAGAAAGCAGGCGGCTTTATTCAATTAAAAGGGGGGAATATTTTAGTTTTGATAGAGACGCCTGCCGATGGGCATTTTAAAAGGATACTTCTTCAACTTCTTCGATAACCGGTTCATAGCCTTCAGTTTCGACAGCTCTGATGCGTGAATTAATATTTTTAACAAGCTCGGCCACCCATTCACGCCTCTTTTTGTAGCTTAGTTGCGGTTTACCTGTCTTTTCATTCATAATCACTTCTCCGTCAACTGTGATTTGAGCAGGCTTAGGAATTACATCAATAGGATATTTCCATCTTAAATCCTGCCCATTCGATTTGAGCCATATATTTGCATAACCGTTTTTTTGATAAACGCTCATATTAACAGGCTGTGCTATGTCCGCTAATCCGGCAATTGAATTGATGAAATTCAGGAATAAATTTGAGTCAACATCCACAGCCCACACATGCTCGACTGTATCACCTGCATCAAATTTTACAGTATACTGTTTGACCATTTCCGGCTTGCCGTTTTTCTGAAAGTCCACTTCTTTTTCAGTATAATCTATAGATTTAATTATACCTGTAAAATTATCGTAATAATTTTCTTCGCCTTTTCTCCCGTAGATGATTTTCACATCTTGTTTATTTTCGGTTTTACCGATTCTAAACCATTTTAACTGTGCTCTTACTTCGGGTCCCACAATGAATTCTCCTTATTTTAAAAATAATTGTTCTTTTTGATAAATTTTCAGTCCGGTGATTTCACGTTTTCCGGCAGTAATAGCATCTTTTATTTTTCGTTCGTCAATAGTTAAGTATTCTCTTGGTATGACAGATTCATCAATTACATCGTAGGTCCAAGTAAGTCTGATTGAGGAAGATTTGGTTGATATCTGAGCTTGGTGTTCTTGTTCTTTTAGTTCTACAAGAACCTGAGCAGTATCACTCTCGTCAATTTTCCCTTCTAAAGCTTTCGCTTTGAGTTCTTCTTCAATTCTTTTCCTTTCTTCTTCAATTCTGCGAGCTTCAGCTTCTCTTTCTTCTTGAAGTTTCTTTTCATAAGAAAGTATTTGGCTTCTCAATCCGTTCATTGCTTTATTCAAATCATTTGTGATTGATTTTGCAAAGTCGTCAATCTTCTTTTTCTCAGCCAGTATTGGTGCAGTAATCTCCTTACGTTTATCTTCGATAAGGGTCTCCACTTTCTTAGCTGTTTTAGCAAGGTTTTTAGCAGTTTCGAGAGACTCATTTGAATTGATTACAATTCTTTGGCAATTTGATGTAAGCTTAGCGATTTGTTCTTTAGCATCATTAAATTTTGCCATTGCTGTTAGTGTCATTGATTCTAACGCATTCATTTGTTTTTTTTCTCCTAATTAATCTTTAAATAAGTTAGCTATATTATCAAAACTGATTTCTTCTATTTCAATCCCATGCTCTGCCGGATTGATTTTTTCATAATCAGCAGTCACATCTTTAGTATTAATGACTGCAATTTCTTCTTTTTTTACCTCTTGAGAAATATTCTCAAGCACTTTGCTCACAACATCCTCATTCACTTCAGGGAGTTTTATATCTTTAGATTTAATATTCTTAACTGCTTCCGGCTCATCAATATTATCAGCAAGAAGTACAATCTCAGGAGGATTAACATTTACAGGCTTGCTTATCGTTTTGCCTGCTTGTTTTTTATACCTGCTGATTGCTTTCTCTTCGAAAGTCATTACTTCAAGATTATCTTTAAAATCATCTTTTCCGTAAGCAAGAACTCCTTTGAAATTGTGAATAATTTTATTTTGCGATTGCAGTTGTTTAGTTTTGAATATTTTCACATAATATTCTATACAATCTTTCTCATTTGAATTAGTTTGGTCTTTTAAATAGTAAGCAGGCTCTTCAGAATTATTCCAGTCTTTAGGAGCCCAATTATAGACCTTTTCAATAGGGACATGAGGATAAAATTCAGTAAACAGATTCTTGTACATATGAACTTGGGCTTCATTCGATTCAGAGAATCCGTGTCTTCCTGATTTGAAGTCAACAACAGCAGTAACTGTTCTTGTCTTGTCTTCTTTAATCTCTCCGTTCTTATCATATTTAATATCTGTTTTAAGAATTTTCCCATTTTCACCTGTGCCTATTCTCATTTGGCACACCAGGTCAATTGCACCTCCATATCCAAGTTTATTAGATATTAAAACAATCTCGACTGCCAGAGGAACTACATTGTAATCATGGACAAACTTATGAAAAGCCAGTAAGTCATGTTTAAGTTTAGAGCTCCATTCCCAAGTATCAAAATTAATGCGTTTTGACATCACAAAAGTATTGATTCTTGCTTCGATAGAGTTCAAATCGAACTGCTTTAGAATAAGATATTCAGCAAGGCAAGTATGGTCGAGTGTTCCATAAAATCCGGCTTCTTTCATAAGCTGGTTTGCTTTATTCAGTCCGTATGACGCTTTCCAGAGTTCGAGCCAATATGGGGTTGGCATAACTTTATCTAATATTGTAGTCACAGAGGCTTCTTCAATGTATTGGAGTTCTTCTGATATGCTATAATATTTTCTTTGCCCTTTTGCATCGTGTCTGTATACTATCGGAGGAGGTGTAAGTAAAATCTCCTGATTATAAAACAGAGGTTTTATGACCAAATCATCGTGTTGCATTTGTTTTTCCTTAATTGATGAATATTTTGTTATTTAACATTGACAACTTTCTGTCTAAAAAGACTACTTTTGCATAATTAGACTTGAGAGATGTTTTAACAGTACCGGTCTTTTTAAAAGATTTATAAATCCCATAAGCCATCATCACAGGGAGTCCTACAAATATCACTCCCAACATCCAGACTATAATAAATTCACTCATTGTGCATCCCCTTTGAAAGATTCAAGTCCGGAAATAGGATTAACACCCCACTGACCGTCCTGACTTGGCTGATACGCATCGCTTTCTTTAATCATTCTGAATTGTACATTTTTTCGATGAATTCCAAACCTCAATTCTGCTATACATCTGGCTAACAATCCATCTATGTATGTAGCTTTGATTTTAAAAGATGTCAAACGCTTCTGACTGTACCATTTTTGAATCCAATCAATAGGATGCGGTTCATTCTTTCGCCAGGTGATTTGAGTAATCTTTGACATTCCCTCCCAATTTCTGTTCGCCCATTTTTCTAAGAATTCAAACAAAGCTCTTGGAGCTGTCCCGATACCGAAATCTGATATATTTTGTTTCATAATTTACCCCAGTCTTAAAATAAATGTTCTTAAAACTTTAACTATCTGCTCACATCTTGGTGATACAGACTTGTAAGCGTTGAGCAAGTTAAGCAAATCGTTTTTTAAATCTTCTAGGTCTTTGTCTTTTTCACGTTCTGTAAAATCCGTTTGCAAAGTTTCTTCAGAATGTCCGCCGTTCCAATTTTGATTTGAGCTTGTTTCTGCTTTGCTGTAATCATTTTTTGAAACATAGTCATTGAAATCTTCATCTTCGGTTTCTTCTTTCGGCTCTGCTCTTTTCTTGCCGATATTCGATACATTCATTTGAGCAGTCTGACCGTGCTTATTAATGTAGGTTTTAACAGCTGGTTTTGAATTGTCACTTATTATATCATAAGTGAGTTCTTTTAACTCGTGCCGAATTTTTAAAACGAAAGTTTGATGCACATTACATAACTCAGCTATTTTAACATCTGAATATTCCTTCCACTCATCATCATTCAGCAAAGTCAAAACCGCTTTCCTTTTGTCTGCATTAGTGCGTTTCAGTCCGTGAACTGAGTTAGCTGAACATGCAAGAAGAATAGCGTCCCGCTCTGTGCCTTCGATTATCTCACATTCGACTTCAGAAATTAACGCTTTGATATGAGCAAAATAACGATGATAACCGTCTGTTATATAATAATTTGTAGAATCAAAAACAACAGTCAGAGGTGGGAATTTTACTCCCTGACGCATTAATTCAGCATATTCTTCAACCGTTTCGTAATCCAGCTTCTCACGGTTCTGAAATCTTCTGTCTTTAACCAAATCGTTAATGTTGATTTTCTTAATCATATTTGGGGTATTCCTTCTGATAATGAGTATCTGACCTTTTTGACCACTCTGTCATTTACATAATAATTGAAAGCTTTAAAACAATATCCAATTATTTCCCTAGAAGATAATTTGTCTAACTTACCGCCTTTATTTAAATTCTTAGAAATTAAGAATTCCCTTAAATTGAGCATCATGTCGTCCCTGTAAAAACGATCGCCTTTTTTTAATTCACCGCTATTGATATATTCAATAAATTCTTTTGCTTTTTCTTTATATCTAGATGTTGATAAAACATAAAATATAAAAGAGTAAGCTGTTTCAAATCCAAGGTTTTTATTACTCTTGCCGATATAATCTTCGACACCAGGATTATCGTAATACGCCTGTTCAATATCTGCATTAGTAATAATATATTTTTCTCCCAAACTCTGTTTGCTGCTGTATTGAGCAAGATTCGTCCGACCACCTCTTGTACCTATCAAAACGCCTCTCTGGTAAGCTATTAAAGTTCGTAATACGCTTGCTACTTTTGCGGCATTTTTTACTTTTAGTATACTTATAACATCCGCTCCGTTTCTCGTGCGTCCTGTGTCAATTACATTAAAAGTATCATTATCGATTCCAAAAGCTATTTCCATTTCTGCGGATTTGCCTGCCTTAATGATTGCCTCAAGGCGATGCTGACCGTCAATTAACGTATAATTTTTAGCAAGTTTGATGGTTTCGCCTGTTAGCCTCCAGTTGTTGTTCCGAATTTGCTTGGCATAAAACGACACTCGCCCATTATTTAAGCTTCTGTTGTTAATATTATTCGCTAATAGTGTTGCCGCTAATTCGGGTGTTATGTTAACAACGATATTTAAACGGTAACTTATTAATTCTTTTTTCATACCAAGATAATTTATGTCATGCTCTATGTCATGAGCGATATCTTTTATTTGATTCATTGATTCATTTGATAACATTTTCTTACCCCAAATTTTTGATTAATAAAACAATTACAGTTATAGCAGTCGTTGCGATTACTGCTAATTCAGTAATCCTCTTTTCATTCCTGAGAAGATACCAGTATGGATGAGGCTTTACAGGCAGTCTTACAGGTTTAAAAGCGGGGGCTTGACGTATTTTACATAAATGTTTAACTGTATCCAAGAGTTTGCCAAGCCCACTCTCCGCTAAATATCTTATATTCATAATTAATTTCCTTCTAATATTTTTAATAGTTCTTTTTCTTTATACCTTTTAGTATAATTGCCGTTGCTTCTCAGTAGCAGCTTTACAGGTCTGATAATTCCGTTTGCTTCATACCTTTCGATGGTCCGCGTCGAAACACCTAATTTATCTGCCGCTTGTTTTTTAGTCAGCATAGATTTGATTCCTTCTGATTATATACCTGCTGCCTTTGCTCATCTCACGTATATGAGTTTTGACATCGCAAACAAATTTCTCTGCAAATAGCGGATGCCCGCGTCTTATGGCTTGCTTCGTCTTGAGCTTAATGATTAGATATCCTATTGCTTCATCCCAAAGCTCGGGCGAGATTTGACTTATAATTACTGCCGCCGAATCCAAATATTTCCGGATTGGAAGCGGCAATAATCTTTTAAATTCTGCGTCCATATTATAAGTTTCCTTAATAGTTTTTGAATTGAAAGAACCTTGTTTGCTTCCCCAGACAAGGTTTTTCATTTATGGAATAATTAATTCAAGATGTGTTTCAAATAAATTTAAAATCTGATGTATGCGTGCGTTTCGTGTCCTTTCACGTATGAAGTCGAACCTTGCAAGCATTTCCCTTAAAAATCTCTCAACTTCTTTGTCTTTTTTATAGTTCATATCACCCAGCCTGTATCCGTCAGGGTCATCTCTGTCAATAGCATCAAAGGTTGATGGCATGTGATGAAATTCCCATATATGTCGGACTCCGCCGTGTCGTATTTCTGCTATACACCGCTCAATTTTAGTCGGCGTCTCAAGAGCTGCAATATGATTTAAAAAGACAGTTGAATTGAAGTATTTTGTACCAACGAGCTGGTCTCGGTACTCGTCATCTAAATTGCAATCCGGCAGTACTTCTTTTATGAAATAAGGTTTAAGAATTTCTGCGTCGTTATCCGGTTTATGGCGATAACTCGGTGCCGTTTCTTTAAATACTATCAGTATTTTGTCGAATCGCGATGGCGGTACGCAGGCTTTTATATATTCATCGTAATTAAAGCCCAACTCTTCAATCTTCTTCATAGTCGCAGGTGACAGTCTGAATTTACCCGGGACTTCTGTAACTTCTGAAAATTCACTTTCAGGGTCAAAACTGAATATCTCAAGCTCTTTTCTTGTCATATCATGAAGTATCCTGTAATGATCATGCTCAGAGAATTGCATATTTGCAGCTTTGGCGTAATCAATAGGCGGTACTTCTTTTTTGATATTCAAAATTCTTACATTGTCATAAGTGTTGTATGAATATGCAAGATAAGGGTTTTTATGAGATATAGGCTCAGGGTCTTCATCTTCTTGCTCAATTCGATTTGGAACCAGTACAGGGACACTCCTTACTATTTCCTGTGGCTCATATCCTTCATGCCCGACTTCATAAGGTTTTTTCTCTTTTTTCTTTTTCTTGCCTATATTCGATACATCCATCATCGTTTGCCGTCCGGTCTTAGGATGTATATAAACTCTTTTGCGTGGTTCAGGACCATCATCAGGGTCTTGCCAGCCGGATGCAAAGGCAGTCAAATTCTTCGAGGCTTCCGAGTGGGTGAAACGACGCAATCCAAGGGAGTTTATATCTTCTTTTTCCTCTTGGTCTTCTGATCTCATACTACGTATATACGTAGTATCACTTTGTATATCCTCTCCGGTTTCTGATTTCATACTTCGTATATACGAAGTATCGCCAATAATTGCATCCCTTAATAGTCTGACGTAACCCTCTGAAACACTACAATGAGTAGCAATTTTATAATTACTCCACTGCGCCCAGTCAGTGTCATTCAGCAGAGTCATCACTGCTTTTCTCTTATCCTCGTTGGTTCTGTTCAGTCCATGCTTTGCATTGGCACCTGCAGCATAAAGAATAGCGTCACGCTCTGTTCCGTAATGTACTTCGCAAACTGCAGCAGTATTGCCTGCTTTTTTGTGTGCGTAGTATCTGTGATAACCGTCAACGAGATAGTATTTCGCTGAGTCAAGAAATACTGTCATCGGCGGCAGTTCAGTTCCTAACCTCAAAGCGTAAGCATATTCATCAATTACATCTTGCGAAATAGCCGCTCTGGATTGAAACTTTTTAGATATTTCAAGCTCATCAAGCTTGATTGTCTGTGTTTGATTCATATTTAACTCCTTCCTGTACTGCTTCTTCGTAAGCAGTAACGATTAGTGCTCTCAGCAAAGCCGTGCTATCCTGAATCATAGTAATATCTTTTAATTTATTGAATTTATCATAAATTTGTGAAGATAGGTTTAATGTGATTTTGTATTTTTTTCGGCTTGGAGTAGCATATTTTTTTATATTTTCTATATTAAGCATATAGATACCTTTAAAAATAGAATTGAAAAACAATATTATTTGTTTGATTTCCGTATAAAATGTACGTATAAAATGTACGTATAAAATATACGTACAAAATGTACGCAAATAATTTGCGTATGTCAAAAATTATTCATATTTTTGTATGTGCGATTATTGAGCGGCAGCAAAAGGGTCTCTTTGCATCTCGTCGTATTTACTTAAATACTTTTCGATGATGTAGAGTGCCATATTTGCTCTCGACCTGAGATTTTGTTCTGCAATTTTGTCTAATCTTTCAATAGATTTAGAAGAAATTCTGAACCCCATCACAGGATTTTGCTCAGTATCATTTTCAACTGGTTCATTGTTCATTAAATTTTTCCTTATTGATATAATAATTTAATTTTAAATCAGAGCGTAGAGTGCGAGTCCACGCCCTGAAGAATTTAATTTTATAATTTTTTGTATCGCATTATTTCAATTGTCAATGAACATAGTTCTTTATAATGAGGAAGGGGGAACAACACCGGACTTTGCGAAATCATTCCGGGTGCACAACGCCCCTTTCCATTATTTAATCAGTTTTCAGTTTATGAGCTTACTCTGCTGATATTCAAAGAACTTTTTTTGAGTTTTGTTTTTGTTGCATTTTGTTTTCTTTTTAGTGTTTTTTGTTTCTGCAACAATAACAATTGTAAAAGTAAGGAAAAAAAACAATCTGTGCAAGTTTTTTTTTCAAAAAATTGTTTTTTTTCCTAAATTATGTAAAAATCAGGGTAACTACGTATCATCTTCTACGTAATTTGGTTAACGTTTTTTAATTATCAGAGAATTTCAAGGTGCATTATGAATGATGTAATTACTCCAAATATGAGGCTTAGGGCGTTTTTTCAGAAAATAGGAAAAAAAGCAAGTGATTTGTCAGTCGAATTAGGGCGTGAATCTTCTTATTTTAGCAAATATTTGTCAAGCTCGGAACATATTATAACAAAACATGAAGTATTGGAATTTTTATCTAAATACGGTTTGAATGTTGACTGGTATATTAAAGGAGAAGGTAATATGCTCGATGAAATATATTGCAATGAGCATTTACAACCCTATTATTCATTGAGTGCCGGTATGGTAAGAACACGAAATGAACAATTGGTGGAAGAAAAAGTTGCTACGGTTCTTAATTACAATATTCCGGAACGTGATAAATTTGTTCTATTAGTAGAATATATAAATGGTTTTATTAAATAATTATGGGAGTATTTTATGGATGAGTTAATTGGCATCGTTACGGCTGTAATTGGCATAGGTTTTTTTATTATCGCATTATTATACATACAGCGATCATTCAAAATGTTCAACGATGTAGATAAAATATTAAAAATAGTCAGTGAATATATTGATAAAAATAAAAAAGGTGAATTATGAAAAGATATTATTACATTTTTATATCATTTTTAATTATAGTTTCTTGCGGCAAATCGCCTGAGTCAGAGCTGTATGATTTAGCTGTAGAGCATGTTAAAAAGCAATTAGTCTCACCGAGCAGTGCTAAGTTTGCTAAATTAGACAAGAAAAATATATCAATTATAGATACTGTAGGTTATGACAATCCAATGGCTAAGGCTGCGGGACTTGATGAAAATAATATTGATACAGCGACAGCTCAAGGACGCCGTGAATTTGAACTGCTAAAAGCTGTTTCGGAACACGATAATACACCTTATAGTGTAGCAAATGTTAAAATAGAATATGAAGCTCAAAACAGATTAGGCGTGATGGTACAAAATCAAATGGTGGTCACATTCCGCAAATATCACTGGAAAGATGGGGAAGAAGGAGATTGGGAAATAATTGGAACTTATTAAAACTTAACAGATGGGTCAGAGTTCATTTGCATCTCTGACCCTAAAAATAGGATTAATGTCATGCAACCGGATTACAAAGTAGATATATTGGAATATTACAGATTCAAAGACTACAACCCGCAATGGAGAATAACCCGTTGCGATAATAAAAGTCATACATACTTTGCATTTCCAATGTATAAAGGCACATTTAGAATACTAAACCCTGCTATCCAGAGTTTATTTGTCTTTTGTGCTAATTGAGATGAAAAAATTTGCAATCATATTGCTTATCGTCATATCATCCTGTTCGACTGTCAGAGATGAAGCAAAAAGCAATCAAAACAAGGCTTTAATGTCTCCGGTTCGCTGCACAGCCATCACTTTAAAGGGTGCTCAATGCAAACGAACTACTTACGATATTGATTCATTGTGCTGGCAGCATAAAAAGAAATGAGTCGTCGTAAATCAGATACAGATATAATTCCTCATCCGCTGTTCCGCTATGCTTACCTTAAAAAACGTGGTAACAGTATTTATATGCATGTGCATTTCAAAGGTAAAGAAGTGCGTCGCAGCACAGGTTTAATATGGCACCTGAATAATCGCCAACGTGCCTTGCGTATGCTTGAAATACTTCATGATAAAATTGTTCTTGGTTCGGTCAAATCAATCTTAATAGGTGATTTATTCGAAGATTTTCTTAACCTTAAATCCAAATCAGTTACACTCTCGACTGTGAAAAAATATAAGCAGTCATTTAGCCACTGGCTTGATTATGATTTAACAACCGACGACCCTGACCGTTTAAAAAAACATCTGATAGAGCAGATTTCTAAGAGTAAATTGCACGTCAACACTATCAATAAATCGCTTCAGCTCTTATCAGTATTTTTTAATTACCTTGTCAGCAATAATTTTATAGATAAAAACCCCGTCAATTCCTCATTAATGCCCAAATCTGTACAGCTCACACCGACCCAGTTCACAGATGTTGAGATAGATGCATTATTAAACCACTTCGAGCAAGGGTCTGAAATGCACTCAATAATCAAACTGATTGCATTAACCGGATTACGAATTCAAGAAGTCATCAATTTAAAAAGAGAAGATTTACATAAAGATTACCTTCAAGTACACGGCAAAGGTGGATATTTGCGTCAAATCCCTGTGCTTGAGGGCAGTGAGTTAGCCCTATTGGTCAAACACCTTAAATCAAAACCTAAACCTATAAAATATCAAATAACCGATTATCCGCATACAAAACTTGTCAAAGCATGCAGAGCACTTAAATTAAAAGCCAGGGGTTTTCATTCAATCCGTAAATATTTCGAAAACAAACTCATAGATAGCGGTATCAATATAAAAGTTGCAGCCCAAATTTTGGGTCATACCACCCAAGTACAATCAAAAAATTACATCACAAAATTAAAGCTGAGCGAGCTCAAAAAAGAGCTTGAAAAGCTATAAATTATTCAAATTATCGCACAATGATTTTCTTCAACTTCGTAAACCGTTGTATAATTTATTATTTACAAAATCTGCCAATGGTTCAACTCCCTCTCTGACCACGTAAAATTTAGAAAGGCTGTGAAATCAATCACAGCCTTTTTTCGTTAGTATTAGTGCTTATCTTCAGACTTTTTTAATTTTGTAAAGATGTTGCATTATGTAGCGTAAAGTATTAAAAAGTTGCAAATGAATGGCACACAAACGGCACATAAAATCAACCAATTTTATCGATAGAGTACATTTTTTCAAACAAAAAATCATTAAATGCGGTCCTGTTGAAAAATAGCCCGTGCGACCTTAGAAGATGATTAACATTTAGAAGTTCATCTTCGGTAAGGTTTTCATCTTTATTTAATAAATCAAACAAGGATATATTGAGTAATTGCGAAAATCTGGTTAATGGAATTAATCCGGAAATAATTCTTAAATCTTCATAATTCATTTTAGTTCTCCGATAATGATTAAAAAACATATTACAAAAATACCTTACTTCACATTCAATAGAAATAAAATAATTTTAAAAATATTTTAAAAAAAAGTGAAAAAAGTAAAAAATAATTTGCATATATGCAAACTTTTATTTACTTTTGTATTGTAATTAATTTACAATTTAATTTTTTTATAACTTTTGGAGAATGAAATGAAACTGTTAGCAAGAAAAAGCGGACACATACAAAATGACTTAGCACGGAATTGGTCAAGCTGGAATTTTGGTCAAGAAGGTTTGTTTTGTACAGCGGACGAACTTGAAGCAGGTATCCAGAATTGTTTAGAAAATGATATGCCTTTGTATATTTCAGGTATGGAGTTGTGGGGCGACGAGTTAAGAAGTGCGGATATTCGTGAACTTTATGAAGGTTATTATGTTTTAGTTGATAATGTGAACGCAGGTCATGGTTTGTCTTTTGTAGAGCTTAGTTCTGACAATTTAGATGATGCAAGAGTTGAAATTGAAAGTGCTTACTTCGCTGGTGACGGTGTTTGTTTTAGTGCTGACGAAGTTGAATTGATTGAAAGTGTTGATGATATACATATATTTTTTGTTAAATAATTTTTGGAGATTAGAAATGAGAGCTTATCACGTGGTTCAAGAGGTTTTTACTGCAGACGGCTTAGTCAGTAATGACATCGCTAAAGATGCTTTTGTAGATAGTAACGGCAACGTCGTTGATTATTATTATAATCTGAATTATGATAACGATTTTCTTGCCGTCGGAGCTGAGTGGGATTCATCAGCTAAAAGATGGTATATAGAGGTATAATATGAGAAAGTCAATGATTATTACTTTCGATGTCGAAGTTGCTGACAAAAAAGCAACGCAAAATATTATTCATGGCTCTAATGAGGCTGGGTTTTGCCTTTATGGTGCAAATGACAAATATGCAACTTTTGGCATTATGGCTTTAAATACTGACTGCTATGACTATATAGCGGCATTGCTAAGCACTAAAGCAATCAAAACTTTTAATTTAACTACTAAGGAATTATAACATGATTGAAACAGAAGACTTGAAATTATTAGTAAAATTGATACCTTCTACTAAAATTTCAGAGGCAATCGGTATGACACGACAGGGACTCGGGAAAAAGCTCTTAAGCAATTCCCCCCTGAACACGACCGACAGCAAAAAAATAACTGAATATCTGTCGCAATATGGTTTATCATATTCAAGGAAAAATCATAGCTGAAAAATATTTCAAAAAAAAGCACCCTTTTCAGAGTGCTATCATGGAGTATATGAAGTTGGGTGAAGGGATTGTTTAATTGTTCTTGATTCTACGCCTGTTGAATTCTCTTTGAACTTCGTCTGTAACTTTCCTTGAGTCCAGATATATGTCTGTATCTTTTTGTAGCATTTGATGCAGCAGTTTTTCTACTTCCCCAAGTTCTTTAACAACTGCTGCATTACTTTGGCTACCAACTGATGCCACAAGAGCCTTAAGGTCGGGATTATTTAAAACTATTTCCGGATTGTTAACGCCTGCATCTCCTATATATGCAAGCTCCGGTTGATAAAGAAAGCCTGAACTACCGGCATAGCTCTTTATATTTCTTTGCTTTTCGGATAACTTGACGATATAGTCATCCTCACCTATTTCTCCTTTATTATATGAATCAGTCAAACCTTTGATTTCTACTGATTCAATTGAAATCTTAATGATTTTGTCAGCAGTTAAATTGTCTTTGATATTCTGAGGTAAGAATTTTAAAGATTCATCAATACCTTTAATTGAATGATGCATCTTTGTTAGAGCATTGTAATTGTTGTCAATCAAACTTCCAAACTCATTCACACTTAAACTGCTCATTTTTTGATTTTTCATATCCAAATTATACATCAATGGTCTGATGGAGTTCTCAAATTTATCAAGGTATCTTGCTATAGCAAGGTTTATAATGAACATTAATTGATCGTCACGTGTAATCCACTCTGTGTCGCGTCCGCCTCTTGAGCGTGATGCATCGCCTACTATTGCGAGTGTCGGTTCATCAACGCGTCCGCCTGTCGAGAATGAAGTAATTTGAGATAGTATTGGGTCGAGTATTTTGGATATAGCAACATTTACAAAGGCTGTTATACCTGGAGTTGCAACTAATGCAAGAAAACCCCCAGGAGTCAAGGTGAGTTGATCTAATATTAACTTGGTAGCAGTAGCAGCCGCTGCCTTTTTAAGTATTCCTGCTACGAAAGCAAACATATCCTTAGCAGATTCTTTTAATGCTTCATTGTCCCCACCGAGAAGATTGGCAAATATTTCTCCCATATTACCTTGAAGTTCAAGGGAATATGTTTCAAGTAAACTGCCTTTAGTCTTCAGTTGTCCTTCAAGTTCAGACAACTGCTTAGTTAAATCCTGATACCGTTCTTTGTCAAGATTTTCATCTAATGTACTTCTTTCTAATTCAATTCTTTTCTTCTTTTCCTCAAGTATCCTTTGTGTTTGAATTCTCTCCGCCTCCAATTCTGCACCTCGCTGAGCCTCTTGGATATTCTTAAGTGTGCGGTTATGCTCTGCTTCGATTTCTTCTTTGCGTTTATTGAAATATTGTTCAGATATGATTGCATTTTCTTTCTGACTTTCTAATTTAGTAAGTTCGTTATTTTTATTTTTTTCAGATTTTTTTGAGAGCCCGGCATCGACTGCTTTTAATGCGATATCCATTATTTCTTTAGTGGCGTTGGCATGGGTTTCTATCTCCTCTAATTCCTGAGCGTGCTTTTCCTGTAAATCTCTTAATGAAGATTCACGTAATGCTCGTTTCTCCTGTTCGATGGTTCGTTTTGATGCTATTTCTTTTGACTGCAAATCAATCAATTGCTTTTGAATCTGGGATATTTCGTATTCGAGAGCAGTTGAATCTAAATCAGAATCTCCGGCAACTGCTTTTAATTGATCCTGATATTTATACAGTTCATCTTGTTTTTCCTGTATATTCTTTTTGATTAAATCCATGTCTTCTTCCAGAAATTCGACCAAACTGTCTTTGTCTTTAAATCCAAAGTCAATATCAAATTTCAATTGTTCTAACTCTAATTTACGAATTTGCTCGTTAAGCTCCTCGTTAGATAACTTAACTTTTGCTCTCAATTCTAATTCATTAATATCATTTTTAGTGATTGAGTTATTTAATGAGCTTAAAGTACTATTGAGTTCCTCTATTATTTCGCTTCTCTTTTGATTTTTTCCAATTGAAACACCGATGTCAATAATATTGCCATCATTGTCTTGTCTAACTTTATAAATTTCCAGTAAAGCAGTTTTCTCATCCTCGAGAGCCTTTCGTTTAGTATTGAGTAATGCTACCTCATCAATCATTGACTTCTCTCGTCCCTCTTGCAATCTTTTTAAATCAGTATTTATTTGATAACTTTCAAGCTGCCCTGATATCTTTTTCTTTTCCAAATCAAACAACTTCTTAGCTGCATCATACTGAGCTACGATTTCTCTTGTTTTAAGCCCCGCGATATACTGCGATTGCTCCTCTATTGCATCATATTGTTTCTTTAATTTAACTTGGCTCTTTAGGGCACTCAACGACTCGTTGTATTGCTTTTGAATTTCTGCTCTTGCTTCTTTTGTAAGACTTTTATCCTTTAACTTCATAGCCAATTCATTTACACCTGAAAGACCTGTTTTGATGTTATCTGCTACACTTTTATTTGCTTTATCCCACGCATCTCCCAATTTTTCAGCTGCTTCCGTTTGTTCATCCGTTAAAGCCTTACTTTCTTTCTGCTTCTCTATCATTTCGGTTATTTTTTCTTTGGGCACATTGTATAATTTTGACAGTTGGTCAGCAGTTTCATCGTCATTAAATCCGCTTTGTTTTAAAGTAGCTAAATCCTTTTCAATATCTTTAGTTCGAGACTTTATGACTTCACCCTGCCTGTTAATCATATCCTTAATCTTTGCATCGAGATTGGCTTGTTCTTTTGGAGTCAAATCCTCATTTCCGGTCATAGCCATTCGGAATTCGATTCCGGCTTTTTGTAACTCTCCATCATTCTTTGCATTATAAATTGCATCAGTATATGATTTAATGAGTTTCTCACCCTCAATTCTTGAATCAGAAGTGCCGAAAATCCAATCTTGCACATCATCAAATACATTACCTAATGCATCTTGAAGTTCATTTTCAATTTCACCTTTTGCAACATCAACTTCAAGTTTTTTAATCTTAAAATCCATTTCGATAGATTGTTGAGCTAAATTTGTTAACTCATCATTTAATTCACCTAATTTCAAATTAGCTTCTTCGGATGCAATTTTAAGTGCTTTCAAATTTTCTTCATAAGATTTTGAAGTTGATATTACACCAGGATAGGATTTTGACAATGACACCATTAATTCTTGGTTTTTCATAGCTGCTTTCCCTTGTGACTCAAAAGCATCAACCATGTCAAGTTTTGATTTTGCCAAAACTCTTTCTTGTCTATTGGTATCAATTCGGGTTTTTAACAAATCTTGCTCACTTTTTGCATCATCCAATCTTTCTTTAGCTGTCTCATGAAGTGCATCTGACAATAATTTTGTAGCAGCTACAAGGGCAACAATGCCTGCTACAGTCAAAAATACAGGATTGGCGAGCATAGCCAGATTGAATGCTTTTTGTGCAGAAGTAGCTCCTTGAGTAGCTTTCTGCATGCCTGTCATTCCGGGTACTACTTTTGATAATGCTGCTGCTCCAAAATCTTTAAGTTTATCAATGGGAAGCAACGTGCCTAAGCCTGCAAACGTGGCTACAGTAGGTGCAAGTTTATTAGTTAATGCTATCATCCCTGTTGCACCATCACCTAAAGCGCCAAACATCTTAAAAAAGCCAGCCTCAATTTGATTTAAAACGCCTTGAACTTGAACGGATATACCTTCGTTTGCTATACCAAAAGCCTCTTCAACACTGCCTGCACCAAGTTTAATTGAATCTAAATCACTTGCGAACTTACTTGCATTCTCTCCGGTAGAAGACAATGCAAAGCCAACAGCTTCGATAGAACTGAATGTATTAGCAGCGTCTGTCCCCATAGCGTTCATTGTTGTACCCAGTTTTTGCATTGTTGTTACAAGTCCTTCTTTTTGTAAAGTCTCCATACTCACGCCTGCTTCATTCATTACCTTCTTAAGGTTTGCTCCCGGCTTCATAAGCTCTGCTATAGCTGCTCTAATTTTTGTAGTAGCTTGAGCAGTTGGAACACCTTGTTTTGTCATAGTAGCAATTGCGGCACCCACTTCATCAAAACTAATCCCTGCAGCAGCAGCGATAGGTACTACATTCGAGAGTGATGCGTTAAGTTCCGGAACAGTTGTAACACCATTCTTTACTATTGCAAACAATGTATCAGCAGCTGTAGATGCACTTAAATTTTCAACTCCATAAGCATTTGTCACAGACGCTAAACCTTTAATTGCAGAGTTAGTATCTGTCATACCGGCTACTGCAAGTTTAGATGCTTGCTCAATAAACTTCATTCCATTTGCCACATCAGCCTGACCATCTACTACTTCAATCGCTCCTGCACTTATGGCATTATAAATACCCTCTGTAACGCCTGCCACTGTGTCCGGTACCCCTGATGCTAAGTCAATCGCAGCATTCCTGAACTCGTCAAAATTCTTTACTCCAAGTGTACCGATGTTTTTTAATTGTTTATCGAACTCCTGATATGGACCTAAGAACTGGTCAAAAGCTGCACTAACTTGACTTATTGCTTGAGTAACTTGAGTAAACATTAACACCTTACCAAGCACAGAGCCGGACTTAGCCGTATTATTAATACTTTTCTCAAATGCCTCCATAGCGCCTTTTGACTTTGTGGCGTTATTGGTCATATATGTAAACTGCTTATTGACTTCTTGGAATTGGGACTTAATATTCGCTTCATCAAGTATATCAACTCCTTTCCCAAACTCTCCAAGTTTAGTCTTCAGTTCCTTTATCATAATATTCAGTTTCTTCACTAAAGCTTCGACTTCAACATCAGCTTTAAACTTCAAACTAAGATCCATAGCTCTTTTCTTCTAATGAGTGAACAATAACTTCAACAAATTCATAAACACGGTATTGCAGTATTTCTTTTCTGCTTCGATTTTCAGCTTTAGCACCGAGCCAAACGACACTCCAGTTCAATGGCTCTCTAACTTCATCTTTGAAATTTTCTAAGTTGTAGAATTGTTTTCTATCTTCTTCTCTTGAGATAGTTCTAATCCGTTTATCAGGTTGAGCATGACCTCCTGCAATCCCAAGCCTGTTTTCGCCTCGAGCTCTTTGTAGGTCTTCAAGATGTTTACGGTTTGATTCGTTATATCTAATGATTGCATCATCAATTCGGGTGATTGCAACCCGACTTCGGGAAAAAAATCAAGCTGACACTCCAGCAACTTATGAAAATTTTCCTTTCCTGTAATATCTCTTAAAGCATCAAAAGATGATAATTTGTAAGGGTCATACCTCTCAAATCCATCATCATTTTTTTTCATAAGTATAGCCGCAAATGCCTGCCTTTCTGCTTCTCTCGTTACTAAAGCTTCAAGTTCATCAAGCGTTTTAGGACCGTCTTTAAATTCTTTATTGCTTATATGAAAAAGTTTCCTTCCGCTAAGCATTCTGTCCGCTCCCATCAAATCAAAATTATATACATACTCGTCAAAAATTGTAACGCCATTTTCATCTTTGACAATATTGCCCTTTGAATCTCTGCGAGGGACTTTAAATACATGTTCCATTTTTAACTCCATGATTGTTGAATAAATAAATCGTAATGTGTATTGATAATAGAGGTATCGAGATACCCCAAAATATTTAAATTTAGTACAGGAGAGGGTCTCTTAAATGTAATGTCAGGAATGATGCTGTAATTTTCTAACTCTAAAGTTGTTCTTGGAGTCTGACCGTATTGAGGAGAGCCGTTTATATCTATTATGCGATTAGAGTCATTTTCTTCAGAGTGCAATTTAATCCATAATCTTGTTAGTTTGGAATTGATCACATCTATATAAAACTGCTTAAAATTCTTATAGTTATTTTGCACCACAGACAAATTACCCTCGATAATAAAGCAAATAGGTGTTGAAGTTCCCAAGTCATTCTCGTCAGTTTGAAGTTTAAAACGAAACTCTGTACCGGCTTCTAAAGTGAAAAATTCGTAAACTTTGTTGACATCCTCATCAAATCTTAATACTACTGAGTTGATAGGGAGGATGTTCCATTCTTTCCAATTGTTAAAACTTGTCATTTGCTTAATCCGGGTATTTTTGAATTAAATTAAAACTAACTTTTCTTAGCAATTTGTGGTTATTTATATATTGAACAGGTAATTGCTCATTTGCTTCAATTATCACTGTAACTCCATCGGCATCCCAATTAGAATTAGAAAAATTGTATTGGCTTACTTCAGAATTTAGGAAGTTTAGCAAGTAATTGAAATTATTAGTATTTATTAAGTCATTGGCTGAAATTACCAGCTCATAACTTTTTGTTCTTAATGATTTAATATGGCTATGACCAATATCTCTGAGGTCATTTCCATTTACTCTTTTAGTTAAATATAAAGGGCGTAGAATTGTTGGTTTATATAGCTTTGCATCCTCCCAAACTATATCACCATCTACATAACTTCCATATCTTAAATAAATTGAGTTCATGCTAACACCATCTTTACAGGAAACCCTGTGAATAATTCAATAGTTTTAAAACCTACATATTTGCCGACTTGCAATATCAATTCTTCTTCAGCAGTTTTTTCTGTCAAAGGTTCATCAATCCAATTGTTTACGGGCTCAGGAGTGACTTCCGCAGGATTTCTGAGATAAACTATAGTGTTAAGTGGGCGGTCAGGGAAATTGATCGAGAAAATTGTTCCTGATTTTTGAACTTTGATTAAAAAGCCATCGCCATCCAGTAAAGCTATTCCTTCAACTCTGTGATAATGGTCAGATTGAGGCATAGTCCTTTCATAAGTCCCAAGCTCGGTTAGACTAACCAAATCAAATGAATTTACACCTTCTTCAACAGTTCCTGCGGAATAAACAGCGTTAGGAGAATCTGGAAGTTCTCCGTTATAATCACCCACTAAACTTATTTTTTCAAGGGAAGCAACAATTTTGCTGAAATCATAACGCTCTTTTGATTGCAATTTCAAGCTATACTTAAGCTCTGCAAAGTTCCATTTTATATCAACGATAATCCACTCAACACCATCAATTTCTATCCTGTTTAAGAGTTGAATATCTCGCCAGTTTTTCTCATCATCACTATCTTTAGACCACATAAAAAATGGAATTTCGAGATTATATTCAGCATAATAATAGTCAGAGTCATAAGTATTCAGATAATTTACATAATCTGACATCATATAAAATGTTTTATCTATTCCCTTTACCTTTGCAGTCATAGCTCCCACCGGAGTCCAATAGTGTGATGGGGAGTAAATGAAATCTTCATGATATAATCCCTGGTCTGCACAGAGATAAACAGCCGTATGCAAGCCTGCCGTGTTTGCTATCTTGCTTTCTTGCGAAGGAGCTGAGCCTGTGACAGGTCTTAATGCGTTGTTATGAGGGATGTAAACTTTATTTAGAGCAAACTGACTCATCTTAGGCATCAAACAAACGGTGGGTGATATAGTAAAAAACGTGTCATTGAAACTCAATCCTTGCATTCGCTCAGAGGGATAATAATCAGTAGTTTCATTAAATTGTCTTCTATATAAATCTGCTCCTTCGAGAGAGTGATACCAACTTCTGCTTAAATATTTCTGTTTAGCCTCATCAATATTAGTTGAAGTAGGCTTTAAATCAGCTTTAGATACGGTTTTAATCTTAAGAACTTTATTATTTTGCACAGCTTCACGACTAACGAATTTTATTCTTAGTTCTTCAGCATTAAACCAATAAAAACGAATAAAAACACCAAAAAACTTTGCAATTGCTTCAAGAAATTCAACGAAATTATCAAATTTGGTAATCCTGAATTGTTCCGCAGATTGATGATGAGGCTCGTTATCGAGATTCTTAATGATTCTGTAATTCAGCCATATTGACTGAGTATAATATTGAATAGTATCTTCGTCGGAAGGTATCCCTATTGATGTTTCAGATAATGTGTCAGGCTTTCCATCAGGGTCAATAAATAAAGTTTGCTTATCATGTGTAAATATATCATAAGCAAGTACTGAAGTTCCACTACGCGTCGAACTCGATTTAGGCTCTCTGACAGAATAAGACTTACCTGAGCTATCAGGCACAAGAGCCCATCTTGCAGGGTGCCAATTGTTAGGCAACTCCGAACGGTCAAACACTATATTAAATGCACCTAAACCTTTTGAATTAATCGCAGCAGTCAAATTATCTGCAAGTACTCTAAGCAAACTATTAAGATTGAATATATCCTGAAATACAGTTCTTCTGTTCTTTGAAACGGAATAGTAGTATCCTGGTCTTTCCTTTACATGCTCTGTTTCCCACTCAGCTGATATACCTGATATTTCTTCATCCTCATTACCGTAAACCAAATCTTCCATTGTGAATTTTGTTAGAACGGATGCTCCGAAGGGAGCAGCCGACAATTTATAGTAACGAACAGGAGTCGGATTCATATCATAATATTCACCATTCCATACCAAATCTTCAGATTCAATCTGTTTACTTATAATACCAAAAAATTGATCATCATCAACATCTGGTACATCATTAGTATCAATAAATACTGCTAAAAAAATATTGTTTGATTGAGCTGACAAGATTAAATTTTTAGCTTGAACAGATGCTTCATCAAGCATATAATCACTGATTGTAAAATTGATGATATTGTTTTCAATGCCACCAGTTCCGGGCCTTGCAGTAAAGCTAATTTCATCTATTATAATACCGTTGATTTCAATACTATCAGAGACATCTGCAAATATGCCTGCAAATGAATCAGAGATGACCATGCGAGATATTATACTCCCATGGCCATCTTCTTTCCATGATATGAATTGATGATAAGTCATTTAGCTTACTAACTTCTGCACCAACTTGCCAACAACGATGTCAGACCAATCACCAGCCGCTAATGCCAGAATTGTAACCTCTGGTTCATTATCAGGTTGAATGGTATTTGATGCTCCGGTTGCTATAGCATTGTAATCCGCTTCGGTTACATCAAGAGCTTCAGCTGTAGTTTTAAATTCTACAGCGTCAGAAGCTGCAATGCTGAATGAAAGTTTTGACGGACCGCGTTCAGGACTATCAGACAAATCTGTAATCTTGCCACAAATATAATCAAAACCTGCAATTGCATCCGTAGTTGGTGACTTGCCAATATCACGGCTGGCTAAAACAGGTGTTCCATCATTATATAAATCCCAGATTTGTTTTCTTTGTGCCGGAGTAACCAAAATCTCGCATTCAATTTTTGGTTTTGAATCTCCTCCACCATCATCAACGATAACTTCACCTGAGATGATGTTATAGTTCTTTGATTTGTCAATTCTTGAATACCTGTTGCCGTTTGACGCATCGGTTGTATGGTATTGTGTTGATGAGTCTGCTCCTGATGATGCAGGTGTTGATTTTGCAGACACAATTCTTGGGAAGTCTATCTTTGTTCCCAAACCTGAGATTTTACCTTCTGTTAAGGTTGCTGGTACAAGCCTTAAGAAAGTTGATTCTCCGAATAGCAATTCAATTGCCGCCATATTCTACCTCTATAAAAAATAAAAAAAAAGTTTATTTAATTCTGTTAACTAATGATATATTTTCCGACACTATGATAATCACCTACAAACTGAATATCTACATAGCCACCTTTGATTTCA
>JAHBUQ010000003.1:300000-464981 GCA_019637995.1 Ignavibacteriota bacterium | reverse complement strand
ATATTCAGTCGGATAGAAAAATGTCGTTGGTCTCAATGTCTCTATCTTACCCATATAGGTATAGTCGCTGAGTGCTATTATATTGTTACTTATTTGCACGCTAATATTTATCTAACTAACTTTTGTCAGAATTAATCCAACTGCTTCATTTTGAAAATTATCAAAATAAGATTGTTCATTATAATAATGCATATCTCTTATTTTATGAAAACTGACTATGCAATCTTTATATTTTCCTTTGATTGTAAATGAAACAATAATTGCAAAACTATCAACTGAAAATTCTGATTTTAATCTATAATATATTAATTCAGCAACAAATAATCCCAATCTCAAATATTCCAAACTATTTAATCTTTTATCAGGATTTTCAATTAAATCTGAAATATGCAATTTACTAAGTGATCCTTCAATATCATCTTTATTTTCATTATTCTGTAAACTATTTTCAGCTAATTCTAAGGCATTATTGTAATAATTCAGTATATACATATCAAAAAAACTTTCAATACTTCCACATAAATAACTACTTAATAAAACTGGATTAACCATAATCCTTCCTTTTTTACTTTTATTTAATCTAATAAGAGATTCCTCCATAAGAATATTTTTTTTATTGAATACAACCATCTCATCCTCCTAATATATTATTTGCTTTCTCAATAGCTTTTTGAAAATTCTTATCTTTACTTAGTTGTTTCTGCAATTTGTTAGGCATTCCATCAAATTTTCCTGTTTCTGTGTTATATTTGTAATATTCTTTGCCATTCTGATATTGTATTCTTGCTCTACTTGGATCACCAGGTACTTTGTTTTCCACATCTAATCTTGCACCTGTATCTTTGTTCTTCCACAATGTAGTACTATTTGTTTGAGTACCACCACCACCACCACTTCCACCTTGACTCATCATATTAACAGCATTTGTTGTGGCATTTCCGGCTATAACAGCACCACCAACAACCTGTGCAGCACCTGTTGCCATAGCTGGAACTCCGACTACTGCACCTGCTCCGGTTGTACTTATAGTTGCACCTGCTGCTGCCTGAATTGCTCCCTGAACAGCAACAACTCCACCAACTACAGCATCAGCAACATGAACACCAAATTTTGCTCCCTGAAAATATTTACTACCGGAATTTGAATATCCGGGAGCTTTATTACCTGTTAAGTCTTCATAAATTGCAGAAGCTGCACCTGCTGCTACATCTTTACCTGCTTGTTTAACTTCGTCAATCCAACCATATCCATTACCATCACTATACATTAATGGATTATTACCTGCGTATTGGTAAGGATTTAATCCTATATACAATTCCCAAAATGGGTCAATAGAATTAAATCTACCTGTTATCGGGTCATACTTCCTTACACCATAGTCACCAAGACCATTCTCTACATCCTTCTCTTTACCGATATAGCCCTGCCTTGTAACTCCCAAAGTATCGAGAGTTGTCTCACCAAATGCCGCATACTTTAATAATTGACAATTAAGAATTGATAATTGACAATTACCGATGGTATAGTTCTCAATATTTTCCTGCCTATTCATTGTCAGTTTTTCATTATCAATTGTCAATTTTTGAATGCCCTGCCTTGTAACTCCCAAAGTATCGAGAGTTGTCTCACCAAAAGCTTCGTATTGTTTGAAGTTTAGTAGCGTTCCGTCTGCTTTCATAGTAAATCGTAAAGAACCTAAGTAATCATAAAATTTATACTGCTTCTGCCAATTTCCGTCCACGTATCTGTAAGTTATCCTTGGCGCCTGCTCATTGCCATAGACGTTATATTCCTCAGGGTGGAAGAAAGTCATCACGTGCCATGGTTCAATATTTCCATCTTTAGATATCATAAACTTTCTAATATTTTCAATTTTCGAGGTAATTTATAATATTTTTTATCAATAAAAAATGTTTGTTTGTCAGGTAAAAATCCTAAAACTAAGGTATTATTGATTATAATTTCATAAAATGCTGGTGGATACTTAGTAAGTCTTTCTTTCTTAAATGATTTAGAAGAATTGATTTCAATTAATGTTTTTTCGATTTCATTTATATCTTCGATAATTATAATAGAGTGCCAATAAGTGCCCTCGTAATCCACTTTTTTAATTTCAATTGTATTAATATGAAAATCGATTAATTCTATTTGATTTGTACATGAGATAAATAAAAATCCAATAAGTACAGCAATTATTTTCATTTAACTGACTCCGGAAAACTTGAATATACGGAGTTACCTGATTTATTGAAAAAAAATCGTAAAGAACCAAGATAATCATAAAACATTTTCAACTTCATTATGACTTTAAATCCAATCCTTTTGGGAGTTTACCTGTTGCTTTGAAGTACAATGTATCAGGTGCAATATCTAAACCATTTTGCCAGGTTATAGTACCTAATTCATTATCCAACTTGAAATTCCTGAAAAACGTAATGTCCCTTAATTCCGCAAAGAGGCCTGGTTTAGTTTTATACTCGGCAAAATCAACGAGACCTGACGAGTTATCAGCAAAATGAAATTCAACCTGATAATCCTTAACATATTTTGCATCTATTATATCATACATAATTAATCTCCTATAATGCCTTAATATTTAATAGTTTATTTCCAATTTGTGCATTTTCCCAATTTTGCAAAAGCTCATCTTGATGCAGTGAAGCCCATTCAACGACAAGTCCCAATGCTTTTGGTGGTAATGAACCGTTCATTAATGCTAAATCTGATATTCTGATAGATGCTTTAAATTCATTGTACTTAGCATGAAAATGCGGTGGATTATGTTCATCATAAAACATCATAATTGAGATTCCATAAAACATAGAAATTGTCGGCATATCATATACTCAAATTATTTAAAAATACTAATATATTGACTAAAACTAATAATTATTATTTTATAGAATTTAAACCGCCCTGTTTCATAGTAATGTCTGCACTAAGCGTAGTCGAAGTGTGGCCACCCAAACCATTGTCAATTTTTCCATTTTCAATTTTCAATTTTTGAATGCCCTGCCTTGTAACTCCCAAAGTATCAAGAGTAGTCTCACCAAAAGCCGCATACTTTAATAATTGACAATTAAGAATTGATAATTGACAATTACCGATGGTATAGTTCTCAATATTTTCCTGCCTATTCATTGTCAGTTTTTCATTATCAATTGTCAATTTTTGAATGCCCTGCCTTGTAACTCCCAAAGTATCGAGCATGGTCGCACCAAATGCCGCATATTGTTTGAAGTTCAAGAGAGTTCCGTCTGTTTTCATAATACAGCTTCTTGAACTTAATTTGGATTCATATCATAAGTGCTTTTTCTATATAGAACTTCAGGACATAGGTCAGCTCCATTGTCCCAATTTATTGTTTCAAAAAAGACTTTAACTGAATTAAATAATTTTGGATTTTGAAGTTCTTTGAATATTCCATGATCTAAATATTCTTTCATATCAAAATACTTAACCTCAGAATTATTAAATTCTAATTCCAAAATATAATTTTCTTTAGGTTCAACCCTTTTAACTGTTATCATAATTTATCTCAACGGTTCAATTTTGAATGGTGATTCCCCATTTTGTGCTATTTCCCAATCTGCTAATAAATCTTCTTGATGCAATTCAATCCATGCTTGAACCAATCTTGTCTGTTTTAATGGAAATTTACCTTCTATCAATTCATTTTTATTAATATCGAATGATGCATTGTAACCACCATACGATACGTGGATATGTGGCGGATTATGTTCAGATTTTCCCATGAACATCCTCACCATTATTCCATAAAACATTGAAATCGTCGGCATATCATATACTCTAATTATAAAACAACTAAATTATTGACAAGAAAAATTAAAATTTATTTTAGTAAATGGTCTATCGAATTAAACCGCCCTGTTTCGTAGTCGTATTTTCTTACTCCGTGGTCACCAAGACCATTCTCTACATCCTTCTCTTTGCCGATGTAACCTTGTCTTGTAAAACCTAAGGTGTCTAAGAGCGTTTCACCATAAGCAGAGTATTGTTTATAGTTGATTACTTGACCACTGGCGAGTATAGTAAACCGCTCCGAACCAAGATAATCATAAAACTTAAACTGCTTCTGCCAATTCCCGTCCAGATATTTGTAAGTCAGCTTAGGCGACTGCTCATTACCATAGACATTGTATTCCGTAGGATAGAAGAAAGTCATCGGGCGTCCCGGGTCAAGACGAGCAATTTGTGACCAATTATCGTCTGACAATACACCATTGTCATTTGACTGCACACCATAATAAGTAGCATATTGTCTGTTGTCAATACCAAGCATATAATAAACCCACGGATAAAATTCCTCTCCGGTATCACCCAATGGAGACTGGTACATACGTTTCTGTTCCCGCTCACCGAAAGGATTATATCGGTATCTCCAAACGGTTTTTGGGTAAATATACAATCTATTATAATTCCAATGCTCATTCATATTAATAAACAATAAAATATACAAAGAAAAACAACCTCTGATTATTCAATTACAAACACAATATAGCATTTTTTTTTCAACTTTTCTGCTACCTCATATGCTTTGTAAATACTGACTTTGGCTAAATCATAGCTCCGTTTTAAATAATCTTCTTTGCTTTCATACTTATTCTTATGATCAATGCACCAGCTTAAATAAAGATACTCCTCACCCCAAAGTTGATACGCATAGATAAGCTCGTTATTCGCTTCTGAAAGAATATCACCACCTAAAATAGCAACTTGGCTATCTCTCAATAATTCCAATCCTTGTAGAGCATCGCTAACCGATAAAGCTATTTCATCACTACCAGGATTAATTTCGGATAGAGGAATTCCTTTTTCTTTGAGAAAATTTAAATATATTAACATACTTTTCATAACTAAGGTGCCTTAGAAACATTGAAAAATCTGTGATTAATAAGACCATTGGCATTTTTGGTGTATTCAAAAATACCTGTTTTACCGCCATAACTACCTGACATTTTTAACCATTGATAACTTTTTCCATCTCCGCCAACTTTAGTACTTACATTTCCAAATTTTGTAGCAAAACCATCTACGCTGTTGGGAAATGCGTGTTGCATATCATCTGCTTTATTCATTTGTTTTAAAACTTTTGGGGAATAAATAGCATCATCGAAAAACGAACTACCACTCTTAGCTGCATCATCACCAAATCCAAACAAACCTTTTAGAAGATTTCCAGCTTTTGATAGGTATTTTGTGGCAACTTTGGTAGCTAATGCTGCTTCAGTCCCAATTCCAGTCAACCCCATTATTCCAATTTCTGCCCACGTATTTACAAGCTCTTTATTTTCAGGTTTATCACTATACTTTACAACATCCTGATATGTTTTTACATTCTTTTCACCCAAAATCTGTTGTTGTATAGGTCCAACTTGCATCCATGAACCAAATTGACCATCGTCCATTCCATTGAAATCAACCCTGCAAATTGGGTTATTTCTTGTGTAATGATACGGCGTCCACCCATAATACTTCTCCCACAGAGGATCTATCGAATTAAATTTACCCGTTTCGTAGTCGTATTTTCTTACACCATGGTCACCCAGACCATACTCTACATCTTTCTCTTTGCCGATGTAACCTTGTCTTGCAAAACCTAAGGTGTCTAAGAGCGTCTCACCATAAGCAGAGTATTGTTTATAGTTGATTACTTGACCACTGGCGAGTACAGTAAACGCTCCGAACCAAGATAATCATAAAACTTGTACTGCTTCTGCCAATTTCCATCCACGTATTTGTAAGTAATTCTTGGCGCCTGCTCATTTCCGTAAACATTGTATTCCGCCGGATAGAAGAAAGTAGTAGGTCGCCATGGTTCTGGTGCACTCATATATGTATAATCACTCAAATTTATCGAATTATCACTCGTTTGGACGCCGTAATAAGTTGCATATTGTCTGTTATCCACACCCAACAAATAATATACCCACGGATAAACCTCATCACCCGTATCACCAAGAGGAGACTGGTACATACGTTTCTGTTCCCGCTCACCGAATGGATTATATCGGTAACGCGGAACGTCTATCATTTTAATGTATCCAACCTATCAATTCTCCCTTTTTAGTGTACCATATATTGTTATTTTTTTCACTGAATACTAAATAAATGCTACCTCCGCTTGAGGTAGCAGATAAAATAAATATAAAATAAGCTGCTTTATTTCGTCTTTTATTATATATGATTTCAGATAAATTTATTAAACCTCCATTCTTATAATAATCACTCAACGAATCATAAGTTTTATGTTTATTACTTTCAATACTAAAATGTTCCCATACTTCTTCTTCTTGCAGAAATGTATATGGAAAATCAAGTTTTAGACTATCCACAATCCGAGTTTCTAAAATCGTATTACTTTTAAACCTATATGCCAAATTTTTAGAAAATTTGAATATTTTTTTATAATGTTCTTGTTGCAAATCAGCCATTACATCACCTCCAAATGTATTAAACTCACTGATACATAGGTTTTTCAAATATGTAGAATCGAATATTGATTTATCTTTATGTAGTATAAAATTTATACCCTTACTATAAATATCATATTTATTATCTTCACATTTTAAATTTAAAGATATTAAAATTAAAAATGTGATTAACATTATAATTTTATTTGTCTTCATAGGTGTCTCCTTCAAACTTTGGAATATCGCCGTAAGCTTCTTTCATTTTATCAAAATTATCTCTTACACTATGTTCTGATGTTACTACAACTCCATGAAATAGTTTATCAAATACTTCGCCTGGATTTCGATGACCTGTTTTATTAAATCCTGCACCACTCTCTAATGCTTGAGCCAGTTCATGTGAAACAATACTAATCATAAATAATGTTTGAACTTCCGTGGTTACATCTAATTTTGTTTTCTCCTTTCTTTCTAATTCTTTAGCTCTAAAAGTATTTACACCAATTTTATCTGAGCTGCTTGTCATCCCATGAGCACCGTAAAAATTTCTATCTAAATTAAGAAATGGAGGATTTCCACCTTTTAATGCATTTTTGATATCTCTAATTGAAGCACCAGTTGCCTTTTTCATAGCTTTCATAAATCTATCATTATCAGCCAAAGTAGGCATAAAATCATACACAATAGTTGCTGTTCTAGAAAATTTTGCTTGATCTTCCTTACTCATTATTATTTTCCCATCCCAATCCTTCGCCCAGATAGGATTATTCATACAATACTGATATGGCGTCCACCCAAAATATTTCTCCCACAGCGGGTCTATCGAATTAAATCTACCGCCTTTGTCATCATACTTTCTTACTCCATGGTCACCAAGATTATTCTCTACATCTTTCTCCTTTCCGATATAGCCCTGCCGTGTAACTTCCAAAGGAACAAAAGATGAACAAAAATCAATTTTTCAATGAACTCATTAATTAATTTTAACACTGTCAAGATATAATGTTTCCGGTGCTATATCCTGTTCATTGGGCCATGATACAACCTCACTTTTTACTTTAACTTTAATAAAATAATCCCAATTCATTAGCTGTCTAAAATAGTCACTCTTCATATATTTCGACATATCAATCAATCTCTCTTCGCCATTATCATAATATAAACACAGCTTTAATGGCTCAATAGGTTTTACCTCAATTAAATTTGGATATTCCATAAATCACCTATCTAAGTGGTTCAATTTTAAATACTTCATTACCATCTACCGCTAACTTCCAATTTGCCATCAATTCTTCCTGATGTATTTCTATCCATGCTTGAAGTAATTTCAGTTTATTCCTAGGGAAATCACCTTTCAGTATTTCACCTTCAGGAATGGAAATTACTAATTTTTTATCATTATATTCAACGTGAATATGTGGAGTTTTATGCTCTTTATTATCATAAAAATACATATACACTATTATTCCATAAAACATTGAAATCGTCGGCATATCATATACTCTAATTATAAAACAACTAAATTATTGACAAGAAAAATTAAAATTTATTTTAGTAAATGGTCCATCGAATTAAACCGCCCTGTCTCATAATAATACTTGCGGACTCCATGGTCACCAAGATTATTCTCAACATCCTTCTCCTTACCGATATAGCCCTGCCTTGTCACTCCCAAAGTATCAAGAGTTGTCGCGCCGAAAGCACCATATTGTTTGAAGTTTAAGAGTGTTCCGTCTGTTTTCGTATTGATAAGGTATAATCAGAGTTTAATTACTTTTTTCATAATAGTCTACATTATCTAAACCGATGAAGTCTGAATCCTGAGTAATTATTTTTGATTTGAAAATCTGTCCCGTTGCGTAAATAAGACTATCAGCCATAGGTAATTTCAGTTTAAAACTTAATTGTGCAGAAATTACTGCAATTTCAGCATTTATATCTACAACGTTTCCATTTTTCATAAATTCGATTGCCATATTTGCTGAATTTTCATCTCTTTGAATTAATATTCTTTTATAAACTTCAAATATGCAAATTGATGGAACTAATAAATTTTCAAAATCTTCAGCAAATTCTGCAAAAATATCACCATTCTTGGTGCCGGCAAAATATTCAAGCCATGCAGATGAATCTAAAATAATCATAATCGGTCATTCTCACGATGTACCTCTGTATTAATGCCTTTCAAGAAACCTTTCAAAGACTTTTTTTCATTTTTTGAACTTAACTCTAAAAGATTATTTTTTAAATTAATCTTAATTTCTTGTCCGGGGATAAAGCCGGCTTTTTCAAGAATATCCTTATTTAAAATAAGTTTAAAGTCGTTTGAAATACAATATGTTTCCATAAGATACCTACAAATTGATTAACTTTTTTATTTGACAATTCAATTTCAAATTTATTTTATTCATACAATACTGATACGGCGTCCATCCATAATACTTCTCCCACAATACATCATGAGAATTAAATCTACCGCCTTTGTCATCATACTTCCTTACTCCGTGGTCACCCAAACCATTCTCTACATCCTTCTCTTTTCCGATATAGCCCTCCCGTGTAACTCCCAAAGTATCAAGAGTTGTCTCACCATAAGCCGAATATTGTTTGAAGTTCAGTAGTGTTCCGTCTGCTTTCATAGTAAATCGTAAAGAACCAAGATAATCATAAAACTTATACTGTTTCTGCCAATTTCCATCCACGTATCTGTATGTAATCCTTGGCGCCATCTCATTACCATAGACATTGTATTCCGTCGGATAGAAGAATGTCGTTGGTCGGTACGGTTCTGGTGCACTCATATACATATAATTACTTAAATTTATTGAATTATCACTTGTTTGGACGCCATAATAAGTTGCATATTGTCTGTTATCCACACCCAATAAATAATAAACCCAAGGATAAACTTCATCACCTGTATCACCAAGAGGAGAGATTAGTAATTTTAATATTTTAATTCGATTATCATTATTTTTTATTTTTAACGTCTATTTATTTTTGAAATACGTTTGTAATTTATAAAGGTTATGATAGAATATGGAAGAGTTGAAAATTACAGATAATACCCAAAAAAGACTTGATGAAATTAATCTGGAAATTGATAAGCTTATAAAAGAGCGGGATGCACTTAAATTCAGATGGCAAAGCGAGAAAGATTTAATTTTCAGATTGCGAAAAAGCAAGGCAGAGATAGAACAGTTGCGTACTCATTCAGAGTCACTTGAGCGTGCCGGTGAGCTTGCCAATGTTGCAGAAATTCGCTATGGGAGAATTCCACAGCTGGAGAACGAAATTATCAAACTTAATGATGATTTAGTGAAAGTGCAGAAAAATGGCAAACTTCTTAAGGAGGAGGTTGAAGCCGAAGATATTGCCGAAATTGTAGCCAAGTGGACAGGAATTCCTGTAAGCCGAATGCTCGAAACAGAAAGAATGAAGCTAATCAAAATGGAGGATAGAATTCACTCAAGAGTTATAGGTCAGAAAGAGGCAGTTGCGGTTGTTTCAAATGCAATCCGACGCTCGAGAGCGGGTCTTCAGGATGAGAACAAGCCGATAGGTTCATTTGTATTCATAGGCAATACAGGCGTTGGCAAGACAGAGCTTGCACGTTCACTTGCTGAATTTTTATTCAATGATGAGCATTCGATGGTACGCATTGATATGAGCGAATATATGGAAAAATTTTCTGTTTCGAGATTAATCGGTGCACCTCCCGGGTATGTTGGCTATGAAGAAGGCGGACAGCTGACTGAAGCTGTAAGGCGAAAGCCATATTCAGTTGTATTGCTTGATGAATTGGAAAAAGCACATTCCGATGTATTCAATATTCTGCTGCAACTTCTTGACGAAGGCAGGCTTACAGACGGCAAAGGCAGACTTGTGGATTTTCGGAATACCATAATTATAATGACATCTAATCTTGGCTCGGAATTTATTAACGATAAACTTGTTATAATGAATGACAGTAACCGCTCAGAGCTTATGTCTGAAATCAGGGTGAAAATTGTCGAGCTTCTCAGGAAACGCCTTAAACCCGAGTTTTTGAACAGGATTGATGAAATTGTGCTGTTCCAGCCACTTACTGCTAAAGAAATCAGACAAATTGCCGATTTACAAGTACAAAGAGTTAGTGAAAAGCTGACAAAAGCAGGTATAAAAATGGAAGTAACCGAATGTGCTCTTGAATGGCTTTCAAATCTTGGTTATGATGCAAAGTTTGGAGCAAGACCATTAAAACGTGTTGTTCAAAAGTATGTTGCAGACCCCATAGCTATGAAAATTCTTTCGGGTGAATATAGTGCAAATACTGAAATTTTAGTAGATTGCGATGATAACGGCAAATTTTCTTTTCACAAGAAATAAAATTTAGTTAAATTGTATTTTTATCGGTGTGTAAATGAGTAAAACTTTTTTTAAAATTGTCATATTGACCGGAATTATTTCGGGAGTGCTACTTTGCAGTTGCTCTTCCACAAAGCCAGTTTCGGCAATTAAAGTATTGGATTTCAAAGGTGTTACAGAAGTTGCTCGCGGAGAAAAAGCCAATCTGAAATGGAATTTTGAAAATGCCGATAAAGTTCGCATTACTGATCTGCAAAGAAATTACAATCCGCAGGACAGTATAAGTATAGCCGTGGATACTACATCAAATTACAGATTTTTGATTACACGCGGAATAGATACGTTGCAGC
Organism: Ignavibacteriota bacterium; assembly: GCA_019637995.1. Lineage (NCBI taxonomy): Bacteria > Pseudomonadati > Ignavibacteriota > Ignavibacteriota bacterium. The sequence continues at coordinate 453,850 of JAHBUQ010000003.1, read as the reverse complement.
TTCTATGGAAGGTATATGTAATTGATACTCCTGATGAAATTTCAACCGGTCCCGTAGGCGCTAATGTCAAAAATGAAAAACCGTCTTTTATTAATTCAGATTACCTTCGAGGAGTGCAATCAGCCAAAGGTTCTGCCAATATGAAAAGTCTCAAAATAATGAGATACTATTACCCATTTGAAAGCAGGAATGTTGTAAGAGCATACAGTTTGATTCTTGATGAATTTGGAAATTATATAAGCGGTCTTTCGGAAAAAGAATCCGGTTTTGTTACAATTAATGCTTTCTCCGGATGTATTGATTCACCGAAAAATTCACCTGTGACAGGCTTTACAGAAAATAGAATTGATGAAAGCATTCCAGTGGATTATATCATACTTCTTGATAATTCGTCCATAGCAAGTGATTATTTTCCAATTAATAATATTATCGAAAAATTTGTGAAATCCCTGTCGGATGACGACCGTTTTGGATTGTATTTATTCAACCAGAATTTCAAAGAGGAATTGCCACTGACAAGAGCCGACGAAATAATGAAATTAAGTTTTTTATTCAAAGAAAAAGGCTTGTCTGCAATATTCAAATCACTTAAATATTCCATAGATTTGCTGAATAAATCGAGTGATAATTCCAGAAAGAAGGTCATAGTAACAATAGCTTACAGTACTGACAATGCATCAATAATTTATGACAGAAATGATATAATTGATTTGGCAATAGATTCAGATATTCCGATTTATGTTTTGGGTATCGGAAATGCTGTGGATAGTTACTCACTTAGCTCTCTTTCAACTCTCAGCGGCGGCAGATATTATCCTGTCGAAGATGCCGCAATTGAGAATATTCAACTAATTTTGAATGAAATTTTATACGCCCAAAAAGCTAACTATCAATTTGATATTCCGGTTCCGGCAAGCGGTAATTGTGATACTAAAGTCGCAAATATTGAATTTGTAACCTATCAGAACCGAATTCATGACACATTAAAATTTCCTGACATCAGACCAAGACACGAATTCAAATATATGGCTGTCGCCTCTTTTGATGAGCGTGATACAACAGTTACCGATGATTATCTTGAACCAATTTCGATGCTTGCTGATGTATTAAATAAAAACCCCGATTTATCAATAGAATTAATTGGTAATACAAGTATTGAGGGTGGAGATAAATATTGCTACAATCTTGGTCTGAAACGTGCACAAGCTGTAAGAAGACAACTAATTATCAGTGGTGCTGACCCATCAAAAATAAGAGTCAGTTCAGATGGTAGCAATAATCCGGTATATTACATTCAGGAATCCCACTGGATGCAGTATTATAACCGAAGAACTGAGCTCAGATGGCTCGATCCCGAGCTTCTGCCTTATGAAATTATTGCTCAAATCAGCGAAACAGAGACCGATGCTCTAAGCAAAGTCGAAGATTGGGAAGACAAAGGATACAGAGCTTATTACGAAAGATATTTGCAAAATAATATACCTGTTTACAGGGTCAAAATCTGGGGATATAAAGACCAAAAATCCGCAGAAAAAATCGCAGGTAAACTCACAAAAGAATACGGCTTTCAATTTGTAGTCAGGTAGTATTTTAAAAATTTGTATCAGATGTCCTACACTTGCGAAGTGTAGGACATCTATTTTGGCTGCATAATCTGAACGCAAAGGGCTGAAGCCCTTTGTTGCAACTTGTGATTTAACATTCAACTCAATATCTTTTAACTTAATAACTTTAATTCTGTAACATTCAACTCAATAACATTCAACATTCAACATAGTTACATCTTCACAAACTTCTCAACAATGGAGCAGGTTGTAATGACACGGCATATCGTGTCCTTACAGGCAAAATCATAAAACAAGTTGCAAAAATTATCTATAATCAGTTTTTTCTTTACTAATTTTAATGGCTGATGAAAATTGGCATAGCTTTACTAAATCCTTCATATTGAACCCGCAAATAGTAAATTCCTGATGATAAACCGCTCGGGTGGAATGTTACTGTTGCTTTATTGTCAAGTTCAAAAATTTTGGGCATATCTGTTATATCCATTACTTTTATTCCACGGACATCAAATAGCTCAATTTTGAGACCATCTTCCGATATCCTTTTATCCCATAATAACGAAAACGAAATTCTGTTTGTTGCAGGATTTGGGTAAGGTGGATATAGCCAGAACGGTGGCGGACCGCTTTCTACAGATTCAACTTCCTTTATTGATGTCGGGATTTTTTCTCCCGGCTTCAACTTGAATAATTGGTTATTCCCAACTGCAAAAAGTGTTTGGTCAACATAATTAAATCTGTATAATTCATATTTAAAAAACTTATCATCAGATACAATTTCCCAAGTATCACCAAAATTATTTGTTGTAAGTATTTGCAAAAATGAACCCATCATAAATCCGCTACCATCCTCATATATTTCAATTAAGGACGGTTTTATATCCATGCTTTCAAAAACTAATTCCCAGGAATACCCACGGTCTGTTGATTTATAACTACGATAAATATTTCCTTCATCAGATTCTTTTAATGTTGACATAATTATTAATTTTCCATCCAGAAATGAATGAAAATTTAATGGATATGTAAAATCAAAATCTGATTTAATAATTTCATAAGTTGCGCCGAAATCCTGTGTCAATAATACAACCGGATATGTTCTTTTTATGATTCTCATATTCAATGTATCAAAATCGTATTGTTCATATCTTGAACCTGCTAATATCCAACTGCTTTCAGAAAGTGCTTTAGCGTTATTAAGGAAAAATGAATCAAGATAAATTTGGTTATTTTTATTATTTAATAAATTATTGAAACTTATACTCGAAAATATTTCTCTGATTGTTGTTTTGTATTTTAGAGAAACAAAAATATCACTATTAAAATATGAGTAATTACCTCCCTTAATTGAATTATCTTCAATATTTTTGTAACTTCTTCCACCATCCTTAGTAGTTCTGTTAAAGGCGTTAGAGTACGATGAGCTTGTACAGGAAATACCATTAATAGTGTCATTAAAATGTAGATGTGTTACATCAAAACCCAAAAAATCATCCTCCATTTGTGGGAGCCATGTTATGCCACCATTTGTTGTTCGAAATACTTTTTGTCTTTTCGAACCTAAAAAACCGGTTTTTGAATTCAGGAAAAAAATTGGATTAAATCCTGATATGTCAAGATAAGACTTCATATACCATTGATTATAAGGGAATTCGGACAAAACTATTGAATTGTGCTGTCCGTAAATTACTGCTTTTCGGGATTCACTAAAACTATTAATAGCCAAACCAAGGGCAGACGAGAAATACGATGCTTTTGAAAAGTCATGATTATAATTATAAAAATTACATTTGATAGAATCAGTAAAGTAAATTTCATAAAGATTAACCAAGTTTGCTATATCTCCCGGAACAGGATTGCATAGAGCAACAATTCTACTATCATCAAAAATAATAAAATCCTGAACTACTCTTTCATTAAAATTGAAAAATTCCCAGTTAGCACCATTATCATTAGATTTCAGAAACCCCCTTAATGAATTAATTATTACAGTCTCACAGGAGCTTCTTACCTTATTTATTACACTATTATTTATCAAAGAAGAATAATCGTTAAATTCCCATGTTTCAAAACCATCATCAGATATATAAACCCCTGCGTATAAATCACTTATAATAATTCTACCATTATTTAATACTTCTGAACTTACAAGTTTGCTTTTAGTATTTAAGTTAATCTTGAACCAAGTAATCCCATTATCAGTTGTTTTGAATAAATTGCCGTTATCTCCTGCTACAATACCAATATTCTTATAAAATATTATCGTATTGAGAGTTGTATCAGCACCAATATCGACAATTTCCCATTTCTCACCTAAGTTTGAGGATTTAATCACAGTTCCACTACGTCCAACCGCAAAAAGGCAATTGGTATTCTGCTGATAAGCAGCTGATAGTAAGCTGTTTGAAGTATTAGTGGGATTTCCCGACCAGGTTTCTCCATTATCAAGCGAAACAATTGCCATTCCATTGCTTCCAACAACTATTAAACTACTTTCACCAAAAAAGCAGGCACCACGAAAATCTGAATCCAACCTATAAAACATATCCTGAGATGCAAAAGCCAAAATTTGCAGTGTGAAAAATGTTAGTATTAAGGACAATATTTTAAGCATAATAATTAGCTCCAATTCAATTTAAAAAAATATCACCTTCGCCAAAAAAAATTGGCGAAGGCAGTTTACAATTAATCACATAAATGAAAACATCCTACGGGAATTGGGTCGGGATAAAACACGCCAAAGTCCGGACATATGCTAGTGCCGCTTCCAGATATTTTTGTTTTAACTAATTCCGGAGGGCTTTTTGAATAGTCAAAACATACACTCCATTCTGAAATACAATTATAAATTGATTCTATGCATGGCCTCAATATTAAATCTTGTTCTGGTATTATTGAAGTATCGTCAAATTTCCAACATGAGAAATTTTTTACTTGAATTAAAGTATTTGAGTCAGGACATGGTGGTATATTTAGTAAATGGGTACTATTATCAATCACTGATTCTGTAACTTTTTTTAATAAATCAGAATTAGATATTTCAGCACCGATTAAGCAGTACTTATCGAAAAAGGAAACTGCTCTAACATGTATGAATAATTGATCATTTTCATATTTCCAACAGTAAAATATTGTAACCTCGCAAAATACACCTGGCCTTACTTCAAGAAAATCCGGATAAAAAGCAGAATTCCATCCATAACCGCAAGATGGAACATCACTTTTAAGGTTTAAGCCACTAAAAATCATTAAAATAAAAAATGACAGGAATAAAACAGCTTTTTTCATAGCTAAATTTCCTTAATAATTATATAAATAGTTATTTTATTTACTTACTAAACAATTATAAAAATTGTTAAAAATCATAAGACGGACTTTCGTTATTAAAAGAGAAGTCCAGCACTATACCATTTTAGCGACAGAAAAGATTATTAAAATGTCAATCTTATCTGCCGCTAAATCGTAATTCCGGGAATTTGAAGCTCCTCAAATAAAATAAATATTTTAATTTTGTGTAAATACTTTTCGTTGAGAATTCGTTGAGAATTCGTTGAGAATTCGTTGAGACAAAATTTATCAAACAAAAAATCTTTTTCTGTTGAAGTAATAAAGGAGAGATAAAGCGTTTGAAATATGCAGATAACAATATGGCAAAAAGATATATTTTTTCCCCAAGAGATAGGGCAATGTTACTATAAATTTTATGATATTTACCCATCAAAATCATATTTTTTCTTAGTTACCATTATCATATAGCTAAAATAAGTAATTTCTGAATATTATACAAATAAAATTTTATTTTTTTACAAATTTCAAAAAGCAAGATGTCCTACACTTGCGAAGTGTAGGACATCTATTTTTGCTGCATAATCTGAACGCAAAGGGCTGAAGCCCTTTGTTGCAACTTGTGATTTAACTTTCAACTCAATAACTTTATAACTTTTTACTAACTCACATCTTCACAAATTTCTCTATCTTATTGCCAATACGGATGAAATACACTCCTGCCGGCAGATGTGATACATCAATTTTTTGTGTGGACAGGTCAAGCCCTATCCCTACAGACATAACTTCTAAACCAAGCATATCGAATATTTGCACTTTTTCAGTCGCTGCAAAGGGCTGAAGCCCTATGTTGCTGAATTGAATTGTGATGAAATCACTTGATGGGTTAGGAGAAATTATAATATTTGAAAATATATTTTTACCGTTGATGCTACTTGCAAGTACACCATTTCCTGAAATGTTGAGCTTAATTTCGTTATTATCTGCATCAGATTTAATTGTTACAATACCAGATTTAAGTCCTTCAGATTTGGGCGAAAATCTGATTCTGACCTGTCCATTCTGAATTGGTGAAACGAGTCTTAAATTTGGTTGCAGAATAGTAAAATCTGTATTTTCAGTGCCATCATCAGGAATAAATTCAACTGATTCGACATTTACTTCAGAATTGCCAACATTTCTAATTTCTTTGTTCAGTGTGGATGTCGCATCTATTACAACATCTCCAAATTCAAGTGAACTACCAAATACAAATACAAGCTCCTTACGGGTATCTGCTGTAGAGTAAGTGAAGTCCAATCTGTTCACTTCACTTAGACCTGAAGTAAATACAGATACTTTGTTATTATTCTGATTAAAATATGCATGATAATAATTATCACGCTTAGTATTTAAGACAGGTGTCCAGCTTTTTCCTAAAGCTTCAGTAGCAAAAAGTTTGCCGTCAAAATTCTGAACAATTATCGCATCGGTTTCTTGTATTGCATAAATTCCTACAGGAGATTGCATATTTGCAGTAAAATCATAAGCGTCAAGTTGCCATGTGTTACCTCCGTCAGTGGTAACAGCCATTTTCCTTGGTGAACCCTGAGCACTTGACTCGGCATATATACAAGCACCTACATCACCATTAAAAGTAACTCCGGTAATAAAACCACCTGCTCTGACAACCTGCACGCTCCATGTATAACCCTTATCAGTTGTTCTGTAAACACGTCCTGAAGTTGTACCAAACCATACACTATCACCAGTCTGACAAATTGAACCAACTAATCCTGTTTCATTATTGAGTGGAGGAGGAATATTTGTAACTAATTGCCATGTTTGCGCTTTATCACTTGTATATCCAACGCCCCAGACTCCATTTTTCGGGTCACCGAGCAATATACCTTCATTTTCGTTGAAGAAATGGAATGAATTTATGAATGATGTAATATGTGCAGCTGATTTTTGTGTCCATGTTTGACCGCTGTTTGTTGAATGATGTACCTGTGCATTTCCGTTGCTTGGACCATCACCGACAATTAAATTCTGGCTGTCGAATGCATGTACACAATAAACAGGTTGCTGGCTTACCGGCAGCAGAGTACCTGTAGCTTCTTGAGAGCGGTGAATAACTCCTCCAACTCTGGAACTGGAGCCAACAACAAAAAATAGGTCATTGCTAAAAATTGAGCCGTCGTGCCATATTATTTCATAGGCTGAAGGTACACCACCATACCTTGAAAATACATTAGATGACTCTACATCAATATTTATTTTCGCCATTTCCAAATTGTAATAATTTGAACCTGTCATTTCAATTAAAATCTCAGCATCACCCTTGAACCATGGGTTATTGCTTAAAAGTTTTACTTTTGCAGTAAGGTTTTGGATTGAATTTGTGTAAAATTCAGGAATAACAAATTCATATTCTTCAAATTCTACAAAATTATCAATAGGAATAATCCTGATAGTAACATTTTTATCTGAAGCTAAATGATTTTTAAGACTAATTGTAACATCATTAAATTCAAACGTTGAAATTGTATTGCTCTGACCTACTCTTACAAATTCAAGACCGATACCGGGCATATCAAATCCTTCCTTTGCATTATTTCTAAGAGCATTACCTGCATTCATTCTTCCGAAATAAAGATGTCTGACATTAGGATTTGTTGGCTGAAGAACATTATCGCAAGTTCCTCTCATTTGATAAATCACTTGCTCAGGTGTCCAGTCTTTATGAATTGAACGAATAAGTGCCGCTACTCCGGCTGCGACGGGCGATGCCATTGAAGTTCCACTTTGAGCTACATAGCGATTGTTTGGCAGCGTAGAAATTATATTTTCTCCGGGTGCAAATATGCGAACTAAGTTTCCATAACTTGCAAAGCCGGAAGCTCTGTCTGTAGCACCTGATGAGCCTACACTCAGGACACCATTATAAGCGGCAGGATAATCAGGACTAATATCAAGATTTTTCCCGGTATTTCCGGAAGCTGCAACAATCAAAGAACCCAAATCAATTGCCTGATTAATAATATTTTGTTCTGCAGGGCTCCTTCCGGGACCGCCCCAGCTACAATTAATTACATGAGCACCGGTAACTGCGGCATACAAAATTGCTTCATAGCCGCGCAAAATTCCGGGAGACTGAAAAGAATCAGAGGAACATTTGATAGGAAGAATTCTGCATTTAAATCCCGGTGCAGCAATTCCAATATTATTATTTGTTGAAGCAGCGGCACAGCCTGCTGTATGTGTGCCGTGTGTATTCAATTTGGCAAGTGGATTATTGTTCTCACGGAACTGACCCTGCTGATACTGCTGGACGGTAATATTGCCGATGAAATCCCAACCGTTCACATCATCAATTTTTCCGTTGCCATCGTCATCAATACCGTTGCCGGGAATTTCACCGGGATTAGTCCAAATATTGCCAATAAGGTCTTCATGTTCGATATCTGTTCCTGAATCTATAATTGCTATTATGGTATTGGTATCGCCTTGAGTAATATCCCACGCCGCCTGCATATTTATTCTCTCATGGTGATATTGAGTGCCAAACCTTGGGTCGTTGGGAATGAAATACGTATAACGTCTGAAAACCGGAGTAACATATTCAAATTCATGATAATTAAGTATCATCTTGCAAACTTCGTAAGGGTCATGACCGCCATTATATCGTATTTCATAAATTCTGCTGACACCATGATTATCTGCAGAAAGCAAATGATTACCTTTGAAATAAACTTCATAGGGTGCTCTTGCTGAAACAAAATTGATTTTCTCCAAAAGAGAATTCAGCTCATTATTTTCAAAACGACCTGTTGCTTCATTAATATACTGATGTGATTTTGTCTTTATTTCAATTTTATTGTGATATACATGCTCGGAATCCACTCTTTCCATTTCAAGTGTGTGAGCCGGATAAAATTTTCCGTTAATATGCTTTTCAGGAATATCAATTGTATATTCAATATCCTTCTTTGCTGTTGGACTTTTGTCAAAATAATAATGTGGAACCGCAGAATTTGCAATATTTAAACAAAATATCGCCGTTAGAAATAATACTAAATGCTTCATAAGATTTTCCAAAAACTATAAAATGATTTTACTTATTATTTAATGTAATATTTAATTAACACAAAATTAATTTAAATAATTTGAATTATCAAAAAAAAATGATCTAAGATACTTGAAAATCAACAAATTTTGCATTACTTTCAATTTTTGATTTCAAAAAATTTATATTTGATAAAGATTTACCGCACAAAATTATTAGACCATTTTGCGATGTCAGGTTGAGCAGCTCAATATCGCCATGGGAATCGCCTGCTGAAATCAGTGGCTTCACGCCCTCTCCGAATAATTCTTGAAATACATCAGCCTTGCCCTGCCTGTAAGTAACAGTTCCTTTGATTATATCGGTTATTAAATCTTCATATTTTTCTGTTACTTCGATTTCTGTACGTACACCTCTGATAAATTGAGGATTTAGATTGAACAAGCTCTCGCATACTGCCTTAACTGCTATATGATAACTTGCTGATATGACTCCGACTTTCCATCCTGAAATTTTTAGATAAGTAACTAAAATCTGCATTTCAGGGATTGGTGTAGGAACAGGAAATTCATATTCAATTCCATCTTCCGAAAAGCAAATTATTTCTGAATTAGTTGAAATCAAATGCTTTGCCGCATTGTATACAGTTGAAATATTCAATCCTTTCATTGTTGTAATTATATCACAGTATGAATTTTGATAATCTTTTCTTGCAAGCATAGCCTGATAATCCGACCATTTATAATCAAACTCATGACCTGTTGACTTCAAATAGCAGTATAGAGAATCACCAATATCGCCGTTTATCAATGTGTTATCCAAATCAAAAACTGCAATCTTTTCATCGTCACAGATGTTTTTCATTTCTAACTCCAAAATTGCTTCTTTGAGATTAGGTCTTAATTTATTGATAATTTTATTTTTATATTCTGTTAAATTTTTCATAATTTCAAAAACGAATTAAATTAATAAATCATTTCAATTGCTTACTATATAAAGTGTGAATGTATTGTTTAGAAAATGTACTAATACTGCGTAACTTAGTCTGCCGGTTTTAAGTGTGAGAAGACCGAGTAAAAATCCAAATATGAAAAGTGGTAAAACAGCGATAATTTGAAAATGTAAAAGTGAAAAAATTGCGCTAACAATAAAAAGTGATGTCAGTTTGGAATAATATTTTAGACTAAGCTGAAGCAAAAAACCACGAAAGAAAAACTCTTCACAGACTGCCGGTAAAAGAGCCCCGGCTAAGTACAGCATTGCAGGTTGTACCTCAACCAGCATTCTGGCGAGAGACTCATAGCCTGAATGCAGCTCGCCCGACATTGACAAATAACTGCTGATTAAATATACCGGAACTATTGACTTTTGTAAATATTCTGCCGAAGATATTAAAATAATCGCAAGCAGTAGAGTGGACAAAGCCAGCATCAATCCCAAAAAAGATATATCAAACTTGAGATATTCGTTGATTTCGAAAACTCTGAAAGCAAAAATTAATGTTACAGATGTAAAAAAGAAGCCTAAAATTTGCGAAGATAATAAAAAAGAAATACTCGGAACAGGTGCACCTGATGACAAATCAGGAGGAAAAACAGAAACAGCAAGAATATTATATATAAAAATTAGAAAAATTGATAATATAATTTGGTAAAATCCCGTTATTTTTAAACTTTTGTAGTTGTTCATTTGTCTTTTTTTATATTTATTTAATATTATATGTAAATACGATTTAATACGTTAATGAATATATACAAAAATAATGCTTTTTTTCTTTGTAAGTGAGAAATTATGAAAAAGTTATTACTGCTGTTAGCTTTATTGCTGGCAAATTTTAATATAAATATGTCGCAGCCTGTGGTTGTGAGTGAAATATTTTATGCCGCAGGTTCAGCAAACGAATGGACTGAACTTCTGGTTGTTGAAGATAATGTCTCGCTTGTTGGTTATACAATGCGTGACAATAGCGGATCTAACGGTTGGATGGGTGGCATAAGGTTCAACGATGTTGAGCTTTGGAGAAATTTACGAATTGGAACGATTATAGTCATAAACCACAGAGGTGGAAATTTTGATGATGAAAAATCTGATGGTTATATTGAAATGGGCTCCCAAAGTAGCTTTTATTTCACTACATTCAAAGCCGATGGTACTGATGGACCTTTAGAATATACTCAGGATGGCACACCTTTGAGTTCACTTGACCTTAACAGCAGTTATGATATGATACAAATCCGTGATGTTCTTGGAAATCATGTCCACTGTCTTGGATATATAGGTGGGCAAATTGGAGACAATTATGATACAATACCAAAGCCAAATATATTTCTCAATTCCGGAATCTCTCAAAACAACAGCGTAAAAGTATCCCCTGGACTGATGCTCAGTAATTATCTCGCAGGTCTGTCTCCTGCGAATATTTCCGGTACAGGCTCAGTCACAAAAGGTCTTCCCAACAAACGAAGCAATGACGACCATCAGAATCATGCATTTTGGCGTGAACTACGTCAGCCCGACTGGACAAATCCAGGAATAATAAATACAAGAATTGTAGATAATTTCAGCTCTGTGGAGCTTACCTGGAATGCTGCATCTACTTATAGCGACCCTGACGAAGGTTATATGATTTTGCGTTATATAGAAAATAATAATATTGAGCCGATTATTGAAGATGGAAAAATATACAATGTTGGGCAAATTCTCGGTATTTACAAAGTTGTAGGAATTGTTCCAAGATTAACAACCAACCAATTTCTTGATGATTTCAGCGATGGCGAAAGCTTTGAATGTGGCAAAAGATATGCTTACAGAATTTATGCTTTTCGTTATGGTCCAAGTTTTTTTGACCCGGTTCAGTACGATTTTGCCGACCCACGTAATGCAAGAGGCAGACAATATAACGAAGCAAGCTTTGCAAGTGTGGCGCAGTCAATTATAAAGGAGATACCACCCGAACCTCAAATATCAACAACAATTGGAGTCACACAGTTCTGCAGCAATGTTGAGGCAAAACTTGAAGCCAATATCAAAGATACACAAAAGTATTTTTATCAATGGTATTCAAATCAGGACGGCGAATTGGCAGGTGATGGATTTACATTAGACCTCACAAAGCCCGGCGACTACTGGCTGGTTATTACAAGTAAATCTTCCGGTTGTGCATCATCATCAAATGAAATCAAAATTGAAATTCTCGAAGCTCCCGAAACTTTTATTATAGACCCCGTAACAAGTCGAACATTTAGTAAAGATACAACTATTTACCTTTGTGCGGGCAATGACTTAAATTTGAGGGGATTGTCAATTCCCTCAGGTTCAAATATTGAATCAAGATGGGAAAAAGATGGCGCTATGCTGTCCGGGCTGAATGATGTATCAATTTCAGAAGAAGGAATTTATAAATTCATCGCAGAATCCGGCGGTTTATGTCCGGACACATCAATAGCAGTTACTGTTAAAATAGTTGCTCCGGACTTCACATTAAGTACAAACAGACTTGAATTTGACGCTGATTCAGATTTCGAAAAAGATATCATTCTCACAAACAATTCCAATGATGAATTAGTCCTGAATCAGAGTGATATAATCATAACACCTGCAAATAATTTTAAATTGATTTCCCCGGCTGTGTTCCCTGTTAGAATACCTGCTAAAGGTTCATATACTATAAGGATAAAATTTGAAATAGTTGGATTTGGTTCGCGGGATGGTAGAATTACAATTAGCACATTATGTAATTTAAGCAAATTTACAGACTTATTCGGTCAAAGACCGAACCTTGGCTCTACAAGGCTTGACGCAGACAAGTCAAACATAAATTTGGGAAATCGTGCTTCATTATGCCCTGATTATGATTATACTATTGACTCAATCAGATTTATAGCATCCGGTACTGAGGAAATATATGTCATTAAACCTACATTAAATAATGCTGATTTCACATTTGTTTCATCCGAGTTTGCTACTGATGATGTAATTAGAATTAAGCCGGGTGAATACTTCAGCGGCTTTTTTGTTCTTGAAAATTATAATGTCGGAACTTATTCCGGTGAGCTTACTGTGAAATATGTGCCGGTTGGCAGGACTGATACCTCCTCCACCAAAGTAACTGTGGAAGCTGTGGTCTATGACCCTGAAATTACACTTTTGACAAAAATGATTGACGTTAGCAATGAAGTTACCTGCAAAAGAACGCTTGATACTTTTTTGATTTTGCAGAATAATACAATCGAAACTGCAACAATTGAAGGCATTTTCGGAGATGCGAGAATTACATTCCTGACAGATATGCCACGTGAAATCGAACCGGGAGTGACTGACACAATTTATATCAGATTAAATTTTACGAATTCTAACCCTTTCACAATCACTTTTATGTATGAAAATCCCTGTCAGATTGGAATGGATTTAACTGTAATTCCTCCTGCAGTCGAACTTGATGTGTCACTTCAGGATAATAATGTAGATTTTGGTGTAATTAATAATTGTGTTACAAAAGGTGATGTGATAATTGATTCGAAAATTCTTGCTTCAGCAGAAGGTGCATTTATCGGAAGGATGATTTATAACGGGACATTTGTAAGGTCGAATTTGTTCAAAGATAAGATTTTCAATATTGGAGATAATTTATTTGAAATTCGTATCCCTGAAACAAGTGAAGGAATTATTAGCGACAGCATAGTTTTTGAAGTTGAACCTTGCGGAGAAATTTATACTTTATATATAAAAGGCGAGAGAATTAATCCTCTAAGCCCGCAGTTTTCAACTATAATTGTTGACTTTGGTCAAGGCAACTTATTAGATGCTGATACAAGAATTTTGACAGTCGTAAACTTAAACGCAGGGCTGTATGCAGTAATTGATTCTATACAAATTCCTGCTCCATTTGTTTTGGTTTCACCAAATGCAACAGATTTTCCGGTGGAAATACCACCATCCGGCACATTTGAAATAACCATTAGTTACCCGCGTTCAAATGTAGGTTCGCATAATCTTTTAGCCAATGTATATATTAATAAACCCTGCCCGGAGAAATTCGAGTTTATAATCAGAGGATCAACAATTGATAATCGAATGGCTATGATTAAAGCAAAACTTCCCGAAAGTGAAATTATCGAAATAGGTTCGGAGAAAAGATTGCCGGTAAATTTCGAATTCGACCCAAATTATTCTATTTCAGAGCTTGAATTGAGAAATATTGCATTCCATCTTTCATTCGACCATATTAATCTTAATCTCAGAACAGCACTATTAGGACAGGCACTGAATTCTCCTACATCATTAATCACTTTTGATGATAGCCGAGAAGGTAAATTAATTCTAACTTTGAATATTTCAGAACCTGAAATGGTTAATAACGGCGAATTGATTCTAATAACTGCTAAGCCTCTATTAGGAGATGCTCTAAATGCAAAAATAACTCTCGATTCTGTGATTATCAGCTCAAGAATGCCTACTTCGGTTGAAACTAACGAATCTGATATTACAATAATTGGTGATTGTGACCTCGAAGGAAGATTGCTTGCCGTTGCCGGAAATTTCGGGATTACAGTGAGAGAAACGGGAAATCTTGAATCACTCAATATATATTTTTCAAATATATCAGATGAAAACACAGAAATAAAAGTATATAATAATCTTGGCGAATTGGCAGATACAATTATAAGCGGTCATGTTAAGCCCGGAGACCACGTTATCAATTACGATGTTTCGGGTCTTCCAAGCGGAGTGTACAGTTTCATACTTACAAATGGAATTAGATACGATTCAATAACTTATCCGGTTGTGAAATAAAAAATAATAATAATTTTGAAATAATGACAAGTAAACAAAAAAAAGTAAAAAAAGATGACAATACTTCGACGACAGAAAAGCAACTTGCCTGGTATAAATCTTTTTTTGATAACGCCACAGATGCAGTATTTATAGTACAGCCGGAGACTTGGAGTGTCCTTGATGCAAATGATTATGCGGCACAAATATTAGGCAGATCGCGGGATAATCTTTTAGGGGAAATTTTACCTCAATTCCGCAGAATATTTAAGCTCTTGAATAAGACAAACTCTACGATGGTTCTCAGCGAATTGTCGCTTGAAAATCAGGAAGGCAATCCAATCATGGTCGAGGTCAGTGCTCGCTTTATGAGATTCGAGGGGCAGGACTTAATTCTTGCAATTGCCCGTGATGTCAGCGAGCAACATGCACTTACAGATAAATTAGTTCAAGCTGATAAACTTGTCCTTTTGGGGCAGCTTTCTGCCGGAGTGGCACATGAAATAAGGAACCCCCTTGCTGCTGTTAATCTGAACCTTCAAGTACTTAAAAGGCGCTTTGAGCCAACGGCTCCTGAATATGAGTATATTGAAACCGCCCTTCAGGGAGTTGACAGAATTTCAAGAATTGTTGAAGTTACATTGAATTTTTCCCGTCCGACAATGCCCGATATCAAGGATTTACAGTTAAATAGTTTAATTGTAAGTACTCTTGAGCTCGTGACGGCTATGATTAAAAGAAAGGATATTAAAGTTGAGCTGAAATTTGACGAGAACCTTCCGGTCATAGCCGCTGATTCTAAGCAAATACAGCAGGTATTGATAAATCTTATAACTAATGCCGCTGATGCAATAAAAATTAAGGGAAATATCAAAATTGAGACTTATACTGAAAAATTTGGTCGTTCGGGTGATGGTATTTATGTTGTTGCCTCTATATCCGATAATGGGATAGGCATACTTCCGGAGGATTTACCGAAGATTTTTAATCCTTTTTTTACACGGAAAGCTGACGGTACAGGTCTTGGACTTCCGATTACGCAAAGAATTTTACATCAACACAGTGGTATAATTGACGTAGAAAGTTCATTCGGTTCCGGTACAACTTTTTATGTAAAACTACCTCTGCCATCAGAAATTAAAAAAAATTGAAGTAATTTAAGCAAATTGTTTTTTTTTATGTTTAAATTAGAAAAAAAAGTGTTATATTTCGATTTGTTTGTGTTGTTTCTTAAATAAAGAAAAAAGTGTCAAAACAAAATTATACAATAGTTGTTATAGAAGACGATCCTTTGGTTAACTCGACAATCAAAGGAATACTTTCGTCTAAATATTCTCGGGTAGAAACTTTTACAGATGCCAACAAAGGTTTGGACGAACTTCACATGATTTCTCCTGACCTTATACTCCTTGATATATTTCTCGGTCATTCAAACGGGCTTGATATATTAGAGCAGCTCAGAAAACAGGGCTATACTATGCCTGTGATAATAATGACTGCCTTCAGTGATATAAAAATGGCTGTCCGTGCTATGAAATTAGGTGCTGAAGACTTCATCGTAAAGCCTTTGGACCTTGAGCAGTTGGAAGTGTCGGTTGATCGTTCTTTGAAAAATTTTGATTTACGCCGTCAAGTTGATATTCTTTCCGAGCAATTGAAAAAAGACCAGCCTAGTGAAATTCTGGGTACTTCTTCGGGAATGAAAGATGCTATGGAAATGGCAAAACTCATATCTTATGCCGACGATACAACTGTACTTATTCTTGGAGAGTCAGGAACGGGTAAAGAGCTTATGGCAAGATTTATTCATGATAATTCACCTCGTCATAAAGGACCGTTTGTGACAATTAATTGTGGCGCCATACCTCGTGAGCTTGCTGAAAACGAACTTTTTGGTTATGAGCGTGGAGCATTCACTGGTGCAACTGAAAAAATTCGCCAAGGTAGATTTGAACAAGCTCAGCACGGTACAATTCTGCTTGATGAGATTGCCGAACTTAGTATGGAGCTTCAGGTCAAGCTATTGCGAGTTCTCCAGGAACGCAAGTTTTACAGGTTGGGTGGAAATAAGGAAATATCTGTAGATGTAAGAGTAATTGCCTCAACAAATAAGGAACTTGAGACTCTGGTCGAGCAGGAAAAATTCCGTGAAGACTTATTCTACAGGCTAAATGTAGCAAGAATTTTGCTTCCACCACTAAGAGAAAGAGGTGAGGACATAATAAAATTAGCTACTGCTTTTGTCAAGGAATTTAATAAAAAATTCAATAAAAATGTTACAGGATTTACATCCGAAGCAGCAGATATTATTAATTTCTACCCGTGGAAAGGTAACGTCCGTGAGCTTAGAAATGTTATTGAAAGAGTTGTCCTTCTTGAACAAGCCACTATATTAACAAAAGACTCTTTATCATTTCTCAAGGGTGGAAGTCAACTACATTCATCCACTCAAGTTCCCAAACAGGAGTTGACTTTGAGTGCCGGTCAGCACTATCTTAAAATTGCTGACTCAGGTGTTCTGATGGGTAATGTACTTAAAGATTTGATTATTCAAACACTCAAAATAACAGGTGGAAATCAGATTAAAGCATCAAAATTGCTCGGTGTTTCACGAGCTAAGCTAAGATATAGAATTGAGCAGCTTGGAATTAATATATCAGGCAAAGAAATTTCATAGGAATAATTTATGGACGATTATACTTTATTAAAACAACTTTTAGATAATAGAGATGCTGATGAATTTCTCAGGAATGCCTCAGAACTTGACCCTTCATTTTGGGAAGCCGGAGATAAACTGAAGATTCTTACTGATGCAATAACTCTGGATAACAGAGGTTTGAAGGACTTTGTTTACAGGATACTTTTATCCCTTGATGATGAGAGCAAAAGTTATGCATCAGGATTTCTTGTTAAGCATTTATATGATAAAAATCTCGAACTGCGTAATTTAGTTGCGGATTTATTAATGAAATTCGGCACAAACGCAAACGAATACCTGCTCCCACTTTTAGAAGATATTGATGTTGATGTTCAGAAATTTGCAAGTGATATCCTCGGATTTTCAGGTACAGACAAAGAAATACCGAATCTGGTGAATTTATTGAACGCTAAAGATATGAATGTTTTCACTTCCGCTATTGAATCAATTGGACGAATTTACGAAAGGCACAGTGAGCAAATTGGACTTGGTGATTTGATGATTGATAAGTTGACCAATATTTATAATCATCAAAATTATGACACACAGCCGGTTATTATTGAAGCTATTGCCAAAATCGGTGGAGACAGAGCCGTTGATTTCCTGATATATATTATAAAAACTGAAGAAGACTTATTTCTCAAAACAAATGCAATTGACGGCTTGTCTATTTGTGGCAATTCTGAAGAAATTTGTGTACTTCTAAAAGAGCAACTTCACACCTTTATGAAAGAATTGCAGCCCGTAGTTCTCAAGACTATTATTGCTATCAGCTTCAGAGTAGGATGCAGTATTGATTTCGAGGAATCATTCAGAGACATAGCGTTAGTAGCTCTTGAAGATTCTGACCCTGATATCCGAACTGCCGGTTTACTTGCATTGGGCAATACCTATACATATCAGGATTTGAGTTTAATCGCCGGTGAATACCATAAAAGCGGAGATGAAATCAAACTCTATATACTTAATAATTTTGTTGCCAACAACATAAATTTGTTGAGTGATTTTATTGTTGAGTTTGCCCGGCTTACAAGTTCTGCAGACCACTGCTACGGAATTCTTGAGATGATAAGTAATATTCGGAATTTCATAGATGATTACGATACTGAGACTCAATCAGAAGTAATTAAGGTATTCATAAGTAATCTTGGTTTGCAGCTTGAAATGCACGAATACGACGTATTTGAGAATTTAAGGATGATAAACGAGTTTGTATTTGACAATATATTAGAAAAAATGGCATCAGAAGCAGAAGGTTCTATCGCTGAACAGATTTCTGATTTGCAAAATTATTTAAGAAATTAATAGTTTAAAATCAATGGCCGGTAGTTTATTTAATTTAGGAATGAAGAAGAAGGAAGAACCAGCACGGACTGTGGCTCTTCCCAAATCTTCCGGTAGTGGTGCAAGCGAAATGACAAACGAAGAATTTGAACAAATGCGGGTATTGATATACGACTTGAGTGGTATATACTTCACAGACAGTAAAAAATATCTTCTCGAAAGTCGTATTGCAAAAAGAATAACAGCAAATAATATGAAATCATTTGCTGATTATATTAGTTTTTTGAAATTGAAACCCGGAAGAGTTGAACTTGATGCACTTTTCGAAGCAATTACAATTAACGAAACTTATTTTTTCAGAGTACCTCAACAGTTCGAAGCCCTTGAAAATGTAATAATACCTGAAATTGCAAAATTGAAAGAAGGTCTTCCAAACCCGACAATACGAATTTGGAGTGCCGCCGCATCAACAGGTGAGGAGGCTTACACAATATCAATAATGATAAATGAAAGACTGAAATACAAGTACCCTAAGATAAATTTCCAGATAATTGGTACAGATATTAACTCAGCAGTTCTCGAAAGCGCCCGTAAAGCTGTTTACAAAGAGTACGCTATTAGAAATGTTCCTGATAATTTGTTAGAGAAATATTTCAAAAAAGAAGATAATCAATATATTCTTAAAGATGAAATAAAAAGAATAGTCAGATTTTCGCAGCTAAATTTATACGACAACATTGCTTTGCGTGCTATACCACCCTGCGATGTGATTTTCTGCGCTAATGTGCTTATTTATTTCGATATACCGTCCAAGCAGAAAGTAGTATCAGATTTATACAATACTCTGACAAAAGGAGGATATTTATTTGTTGGCTATTCAGAATCATTACATGGAATATCCAAGGCTTTCAAATTAGTTCATTTACCAAAAGCTATGGCTTATCAAAAGGATTAAGAGGGAGATTATGTCAAAAGTTATTTTAGTAGTAGAAGATTCGCCATCAATCAGAAAATTTATTTCTTTAGCATTAAAAATACAAAGTTATAAAGTGATTACAGCGGAAGACGGTATGCAGGCGCTTGAAATTCTGTCTCAGGAAAATCAGGTTGACCTTGTTCTAACTGACCTTAATATGCCTAATATGGATGGAATTGAATTGATTAAAGAAATCCGAAAAAATCCTAATTATGTGGATTTGCCCATAATTATTTTATCGTCACTTACTAGTGAGAGAGATATTAATGAAGGGCTTGATGCAGGTGCTGATTCATATTTAATCAAGCCATTTAATACAAAAAAAATTCAGTACGAAATATCTAAATATTTATAAACTAATATAATTGGTAGATTATGAAGTTTCTTGTTGTTGATGACTCGCCAACTATGCGGAGAATTGTTATAAATGCTCTCAAAACTTTCGGTTACGAAGATTTTCTCGAAGCTAATGATGGTATTGAAGCTATGGAACAATTGCATGGTGAAAAAATTGATTTTGTGATTACCGATTGGAATATGCCTAATATGAGCGGACTTGATCTGACTAAGAATATTAGAAACTCTCCAAATTTTGGAAACGTTCCAATTTTGATGGTAACAACAAGAGGTTTGAAGCAGGATATTGTCGAAGCTCTGAAAGCCAGAGTCAACAATTATGTTGTTAAACCATTTACACCTCAGGTTCTTAAAGAAAAAATTGATGCTATTCTAAAAACCAGTTAAATTAAGTTAGGAAAAAACTATAATGATTGATAATGAAATAAAAATTTTGCTTCGCAAAGCTGATGAACTAAGAGCTTTATTTGTATTGGGGCAGAAGGTAATTCCATTCCTTGAGGAAATATTTGTTTTTGTTAGCGAGATACAGCCACTTTTAGATGACATCAATAATTCCATCAGAGATAATCTCAAAAGGATGCCTAATGCAAGTAAGCAACTTTCCAAAGTAACTGAAGCTACAGAGCTTGCTACAAATGAAATAATGGACTTGGTAGATGGTATTGTATTCAATTCAGAAAGTATTGCTACAAACATTACAAAAGTACAAAAAATTGCAGACCTGGAATTTCAGAAACCTATTCAAATTTTAGAACTTGTATATGATGCTATTGAAAATGGAGCTGATGTCAGAGGTTTGCTACCTGAGATGAAGAAATTAATTGAACATCTCAAACAAAATTCAAGTGTTGAAAAATCTGAAATAATTTCCAATACTAAAGAAATATTGAGAACTATTCAGTCTGATTCTTCATCAATAATGATGTCATTGCAAGTGCAGGATATCACTTCTCAGCAAATTGCTGCTGTTAACAAATTGCTGGAAACAGTTCAGGATAAATTAAATTCAATTTTGCATCATTTCAAAGATTCAGATTTGAGCGAAATGATTTCTAAAGAAGTTGATGAAAATAATGAATCGGAAATCAAGGTTTCCAAGTTACACCGAGAAATTGCTTTTGACCCTAACGCCGTAGATTCAATTGCAAATAAAGAATTCCGACAAACTGAGGTTGATGAGTACATCAGATTAGCAAAAGAAGGGCAGTTCAGAGAACATGACAGCCATTTTGCCGATTTGGACGAAGCTGAACGGGAAATTGAACAAAAGCAGAATTCGAATGATAATACTGTAGAACATAAAGTACCGGATTCAGCACAGTCAGAAAAAACTAATAATATTCAAGAGGTTGATGACTTTGAATCTATCTCGCAGGAAGATATTGATAAAATGTTTAACAGTTAGGCAATAAAAATGACTGGTAGCTTTGAAGATGAGGAAATGCTTGAAATCCTCGAAAGTTATTTAATAGAAACAGGCGAAATTTTAGAAATTTTAACTTCAAGCTTAATTGAGCTTGAAAACAGTCCTGATAACAGCGACCTGGTTAATAAGATTTTCAGATATTTTCATACTATAAAAGGAACTTCTTCTTTTATGGGGTTTGACGATATTGCGAAACTTACTCACAGTGCTGAAGATTTACTTAATAAAGCAAGACGCGGTGAACTTTCTGTTACTCAGGAAATTCTTGATGTACTAATGGATTCGCGTGACAGGCTTGACCTGATGGTAGCAGGTATAACCAATCCTGGTGATAAGATTACTTACGATGATTTGGTCTCAAGAATTCTGGCAATTCAGGATGTCGAATCAGCTGAAACAAACATATCAAAATCAACTTCAAAATCTGCCGGCATAGTGATAGATTCCGACGAATCTGCACTTGAGAAAGTATTTGAGAGTTCTGATTTATTCCAAGGTTCGGGCGAATTCTCAGATGAAGAGCTTGCTCTGCTTGAAAAAGCTTTTGCTGAAGTGAATAACTCATTCCAGTCGCCGGATTTATCTGAACAATCTGCTCAACATGAGAAAAAAGAGCCGGAAACAGATAAAGTGCAGATCAATATAATTGAAGATTCAAAACCTGTTTCTAAAGCAGAAACTCCTTTGCCGGAAATTGAAAAAGAATTTCCTGCAAGTCCACCAAAAGCAGAAGTTTCAACTGTTAATAATGCAGCTAAAGCACTCGCTTCAAAGCCAGCCAGCCAGACCGAAACTATCAGAATCGACATAAACAGGGTTGAGTCACTGATGGACTTATCGGGTGAACTCGTACTAGGAAGAAATAGATTGACTCAGATTACAAACAAAATTGTAGCGGGCGGTAATATAAAAGAACTTATTCATGAACTTGTCGAAACAACCAATCAAATTGATCTTATTACTTCCGAAGTTCAGACATCCGCTATGAAAATGCGTATGGTTCCAATCGGCAGACTATTCCAAAAAGCACCCAAAATTATCCGTGATTTATCCAAAGAATTCGGCAAAAAAATCAAACTTACTCTTGAAGGTGAAGATACTGAAGTTGACAGAGGTATCATAGAAGAACTGAATGACCCTCTTGTGCACATGCTCCGAAATTCTTGTGACCATGGTATTGAGACAGCTGAGGAAAGAAGAGTCTCAGGAAAAAACCCGGAAGGTCAGATACAACTTATTGCATATCATGAAGGAAATCATATAATTCTCAAAATTATTGATGATGGAAAAGGAATTGACCCTGAAAAGATTTTGAGCAAGGCAATAGAAAAGGGCTTTGTTAATCAAGACCAGTTGAAACAGTTAAGTAATTGGGAAATCCTACAACTTATTTTTAAGCCGGGTTTCAGCACTGCTAAAAATGTTACCGCCGTCTCCGGTAGAGGCGTAGGTATGGACGTTGTTAAAACCAATATCAATAAATTAAAAGGTATTATTGAAATTGATTCAACACCTGGAATTGGAAGCACTTTTACAGTAAAACTCCCGCTGACATTGGCTATTATTCAGGGATTACTGATTAAATCCAACAATAGTATTTATGCATTACCACTGAGCTCGGTTGTTGAAGTTGTTTCATTTGACGAAGAAACTGTTCACTATGTAAATTCCGGTAAGGTTATAAGAATTCGCGACGAGGTTATACCTCTAATGTTCTTAGAAGATATTACAGGTGATAATGTAATTGAAAATAAAGGCTCAAGGTATGTTGTTAATCTTGCTATTGGTATAGAGCGTGTGGGTCTTGTTGTTGACGAATTATTGGGTCAGCAGGAAATCGTAATAAAATCTCTTGGTAACTATCTCGTTAATATTGAAGGTATTGCCGGCTCTACCATAATTGGTGACGGTAGAGTTATTATGATTTTGGATACTCAAGGCATTATTAAGCAATATAAAAAATTAAGAAGCTAGAAATATGGCAGAACCTAAAAAAGTAAAGATTGATGATGGTGAAGGAGGCATTGAATACTATGGATTCGATGACTCTGACCTTTTTCCAGGTGCAACGGAAAAGGCAGATAAACCGATAAATCTGTCTTCCGAATCGGCAAATGAAAATGATAATCAAGAATCTAATCCTGATAATACTTCAAAAGCTGAACCTGAATTAATTGAGCCACTCATTTCTGAGAATGAATTAGCAGAAATCATTAAATCTGATCCTAATATTTCATTAAAAAAGGGAGGACAACAAAAAAAAGAGAGCAATCTGATTAAGCAGGAGGAAATCAAAAAAAAACAAGTTTTATCCGCAGCGGATTTTCAAAGAGAAATCGAAAAAACTGTTCAAAAAAAGAGTATTAACTGGTCTGAGATTTCCGGTGATTATGAGGATAACGACTTCCTTGAAGATGAATTTTTGGACTTTATTGAATTTCCCTTAATCAGCGGTGAAGAACAAAAAATATCCGGAAAAACACTAATTACTTCAGACTTAATTAACTCATCTTCAAGAAGGATAGAAATAGTTGATGAGCCTGATGCAGATGAGCACTTACATACATCAATAGAAATCAGTCGTACGGACAGTGGCGATATTGAAAGTATCGCCGTTTACTGCAAATGCGGAGAAGTTACACAGATAAGATTCAATTATCAGGAAGATTCCGGTAAAGATTCGATTGAGTATATCAAAACCCAAACCGGTATTGAACCACTCCATGTTGATAAAATCAAAATCAACACCCCCAAAAAGTAAGATGCTTTTTTTTTTGATTGAATTATTCCACTAATTTAATTGGAAATTTACCATAAAATGTAGTTCCAAAATCACGACTTGTATCAAAACCTACTTTACCTTTGAGATATTTCTCGCCTAAAAGTTTTATACTGTATGTGCCTAATCCGCGTCCTGCACCTTTTGTAGAGAATGATCTTTGAAAAATTTGCAATTGTATCTCTCGAGACATAAACTTTTGGTTATGAATACTAAATTTTATGTATTCACCTTCTATTTCAGACTTAATAGTCACGACCTGATTTTCCTCAGATGCCTCAAGTGCATTCTTTGTCATGTTGCTTAGTACACGAACCAGCAATGGTTCATCAGATTCGAAATTAGAATATTCGCTTTTAGGGTCAATTTCAATTGTCTTATTCATGGCAATATCATGACTGCTATAAATGCCCTTAATCAGCTCAAGAATGTATTTAGAATTAAGTTTAACAATATGCAATTTTAAGTCGTTATTCTCAGCATTAGCAAGGTCTCTCTGTGCCTGAATTTCATTGATTAAATGCTTACTTGAATCATACAAAATATCTTTAAAATCATTGACTTCTTCCGGAAAATCATGAATTAGTGAACTTATGCCTTTTATCCCACCGGCTGTGTTTAGTACATCATGAAAAAAGATTGTTTCTAATGCACGCCTTCTTTTTTCATCACTGATATCCGCAATGGAAAAAAGTATAAATTTTTCTCCAGCAATTTCATACGGATTGCTCCATACACGGAAGTCATAATCTTTATCATTACTATCTGTACTTATTCTGCATTCCCGAATATCAGATTTATTTTTAAGGCTTGTTTGAATAGCATTTACAGCTCCACAATGTTGGCAGGCTTCAGCTGTACCACAACCTCCGGGCATTTCTTTTGCATGGGTACAACTCAATACTTCTCCGAATCTCATACCAAGAATATTTTCGATCTGAGAGACGTCCAAAGCTTCAAGAGCTATCTTATTAGCATAAATTATCTGTCTTTGTTCATTCAAAATAAAATATGCATTCGGGATAGTATCGAGAAAGAATTTTATTTGCGGAAGCGTTTCCAAAACTTTATTTTGTTTTTTAACATCATTAATCTTAAGCTTCTCTGCCGGGGCATAATATGTTTTTATCTGATTTACCATAATTCTAAATTTATTTTATTAAATTATAATACAAGTTACACGTCAAAAAAAACATATTATTTTTAAATCTATTTACTAATTATTTATATTGGAGTTTAAAATATGAATGAGAACATTAAAATTGCATTAATCGGCTATGGCAATATGGGTAAGGAAATAAAAAAAATTGCTCTATCACAAAATATTGAAGTAACAGATATTTTTGATGAATATACTCTACCTGCACACAAGGAAGATTATAAATTTGATGTGGCAATTGATTTTTCTGTACCACCTGCTGTTATTGATAATGCGAAAGTTATTGCAGAAAGTGGAAAAAATCTTGTCATTGGAACTACCGGCTGGTACAAAAATGCCGATATTATCAGAGAGATCGCTTTGAAGAACAATACAGGAATTGTCTGGGGTGCTAATTTTTCTGTTGGTATGCAAATATTTTTCAAAATTGCAGAATTAGGTGCAAAACTTATTAATGATACCGGTGATTATGATGTATTTATGCACGAAATTCATCATAGTCGCAAAAAAGACAGCCCTTCAGGAACGGCAGTGACTCTTGCTGAAAAATTATTGACTATAATTGACAGCAAAAAGGAAATTCTGACAGAAACTGCTAATTTTGATATTCTGCAGGAGCAACTTCACGTTACTTCGACTCGTGGCGGGGAAGTTCCAGGCACTCATACGGTTTATTTTGATTCTTTAGCTGATACTATTGAGCTTACCCACAGAGCAAGAAACCGAAGTGGATTTGCTTCGGGAGCAATCACAGCCGCAAAATTGATTAAGAATAAAAAGGGTTTTTACAGCTTCGAGCAACTGCTTGATGAATTGTGGAAATAAGAATCAATTCATTTCGACAATTGGCTGTCTCCTAAACACGATTTTGTAGGCAGCCTCTTAAAATAATTGGATAGTTACAAAAAGATTCAACTTTATATTACAATAGAAAGCCCTCTAAATCAGCTTTCCAATGCGGTAATTCACCAATTAATGATGATATTCTGCCGTTAAACATAGCGGAATTCAGTGGTCTTTTTGCCGGCAAATTAAAATAGTCAATGTCCACAGGATTAAGCTTAACATCAATCCCTTTCAGCCTGACAATTTCCCTCGCCCATTCAAGTCTGGAAGCAGAGCCTGAGGAAGTAAGATGATAAAGCCCTGCAAGATTCTTTTTCAAAGCTTTAAGTGTTGCATCAACAATTAAGTTGACAGAAGTAGGAACAGAATATTCATTTTGCGAAATATTCAACTCCTGATTATTTTCAGCCCATTGTGACAATTTATGAATAAAATTCTGCTGCCCCTTGCCATAAACCCAGCTCAATCTGAGAATTAAATAATCATCGAGCACATCCATCACTGCTTCTTCGCCACGCAGCTTGCTCATTCCGTAGTGATTAATAGGATTGACATCATCAGTTTCAGAATATGGTTCATCCTGAGTGCCATCAAAAACATAGTCTGTGCTGTAATGTACTAAATAAGTCCTCAATTCACGTGCAGCGATAGCAATATTACGAGCACCTGCTTGATTTATTTGGTATGCTAATTTATAATCTTTTTCAGCTTCATCAACCAAGTTGTAAGCAGCACAGTTGATAATAAATTTCGGTTTGTCTTTCTTGACAACTTTAAATACTTCATTAATATCAGTGATATCACAATTATCAATATCATAGGAAGAAAATTTAGCGCCAAAGCTAATAAATTTGTTAACAAACTTCCTTCCTAATTGTCCTTTTCCGCCAAAAATAACATAACTCATTTTTTATAAACCGATTTCCAATAAGTTCTTAAATAATCTAATTTTTTTTCTGCCCACGAAATATTTTCAAGATACCATTCAACTGTAAGTTTCATACCTGTCTCGAAATCAAATTTTGGAGTCCAACCAAGCTCATTTGTTATTTTATCATAGTTTAAAGAGTATCTGAAGTCATGACCCGGGCGGTCTTGAACATACTCAATCATATCATCGGATTTACCGAGAAGACTTAGTATTTTTGAAACTACTTCAATATTTCTTCTTTCTTGCCTGCTACCAATATTATATATACTTCCGGGTTCTGCTTTTTCTAATAATGTTATTGCAGCTTGTGCACAGTCAGAAACGTATAACCACTCCCTTATATTGAGTCCTTTTCCGTAAACCGGAATTTTTTCATTATGGAGTGCTTTTAAAATGACGACAGGAACTAATTTTTCGGGAAATTGCCACGGACCATAATTATTGGATGGTCTTGCCGTGATTACAGGAGTTCCGAATGTTCTGTAGTAAGCCCTTCCCAGCATATCAGCACTAGTTTTACTCACAGAATAAGGTGAATTCGGCTCAAGAGGAGTATCTTCATAAAAAGAGCCTGTTTCGCCAAGTTCTCCATAGACTTCATCAGTTGCAATATTTATAAATTTTTCTATTCCATATTTTTTTGCACATTCTAAAAGTGAATGTGTACCGATGACATTTGTTTTCATGAATGGAGAAGAATCAATAATACTGCGGTCAACATGGGTTTCTGCTGCCCAGTGTACCACGGCATCAGGCTTTTCTGCATAAAAGATTTTATCCATAGCTGAAAAGTCTGAAATGTCCTGCTGAAAAAATTTATAATTGCTCTCAATTTCTTTTAATCTGTCTGTATCGCCGGCATAAGTAATTGAGTCAACAACAATTACATCATAACCTTTTGAAACAGCCTGTCTGACAAATTCGCTGCCTATAAATCCTGCTGTACCTGTTGTAAGTAATTTCATATTAATTAAATTCCCTTAAAATTTTCAGACAATAATTCTTATAGTCACAATTTGGTAAATTATTGACAGAATTCTCATATTGATTGATGGAGATAAAATTCATTAGCAAAGCAATTTCTTCGAGGCAGGCAATTTTTAGCCCTTGCCTTTTTTCAATAGCTTGTATGAAATTAGCAGCATCGAGAAGTGCTTCAGGAGTACCTGTATCAAGCCATGCAACTCCGCGCCCAATTTGCTGGACATTTAATTTGCTTTGAGAAAGATATATTTTCTGCAGGTCGGTAATTTCATATTCTCCTCTTGCACTCGGCTGAAGGGTTTTGGAATACTCCGAAACATTAGAATCAAAAATATACAGACCGGGAATTGCGAAATTCGATTTTGGCAGCTTTGGCTTTTCTTCGATACTCAGAACTTTATTATTCTTGTCAAATTCGACCACACCATAAGCATCAGGATTTTCTACTTTGTATGCAAACACAGTCCCACCCTGATTTTGGCTAATACCATTTCTCAGAAAATCAAGTTTCCCATAAAAAAGGTTGTCACCTAAAATAAGGCAGGATTGATGACCTGCAATAAACTCTTCTCCAAGGACAAAAGCCTGCGG
Organism: Ignavibacteriota bacterium; assembly: GCA_019637995.1. NCBI lineage: Bacteria > Pseudomonadati > Ignavibacteriota > Ignavibacteriota bacterium. The sequence continues at coordinate 425,146 of JAHBUQ010000003.1, read as the reverse complement.
CAAACCAGCCGGAACTTCCTGAACGGCATATTGCAAATTAATGCCCCATGCAGACCCTTCACCGAGAAGTTTTTGGTAATTTGGAGTATCCTGTGGTGTAGAAATTATAAGAATGTCCTTGATACCACCAAGCATCAATGTGGAAAGCGGGTAATAAATCATAGGTTTATCATAAACAGGCTGAAGCTGCTTACTGATTACATGAGTCATAGGATAAAGTCTTGTACCTTTTCCTCCTGCGAGAATTATACCTTTTGTTTGCATAGCTTAATACTCATATTTTAAATAAATCTGATTCAGGAAGTTTTGACCATGACTCAATAGTATGAGCATCACGGTCCTTATCCTTAATAATTAATTTACCGCTGTTGACTGTTCTGTGGATTAATTCCATAATTTCTGAGTCGCACTTACTCCAGTCAATATCACCGGCAAGCGGAGAAATTCCTGTTTCACATTCCGGATTCCAGAATCCGGTACAATAATATTCTATCAAAGTATTTTCAGGAAGGAAAACTCCATGAGCAATTCCGACGGGAGCATAAACCCACTCTCCAAAATGATTATCAACCGAGCTTGTTGAATCATATCCGATAATATTTCCAAAAGTAGGCGAATCCTTACGAACGTCAAGCAGTAAGTCAATCATTCTTCCGCTTATGCAGCGAACAAGTTTTGCCATGAATGGATTCCATTGAAAGTGCATTCCGCGTATTGTTCCGGCTTTGGAATAAGATTCATTCATCTGTGTAAAATGCATATCTCTCAGAATTTCGGTTTCTGGATGAATATCTAAATCCTGTTTGCGGTAAGATTCGGCAAAAAAGCCTCTTTCGTCTGCAAACCGTTGATATTTTATAACTTTACAGCCTTCAATAGCCAGGCTTTTTACTTCGGTAATTTTCATTTCAATCCAAAATAATTTTCAATTTCATCTACTACACGCTCTGCAGTTTTTCCATCCCAGTATTTAGGAATTTTTGATTCTTTCCAATTTCCTGAGAATGCTTTATTAGCAAAAAAGAGCAATTTTTCCATATCAAATCCGACTATTTCATTGGAGCCTTCCCATATGGTAACCGGTCTTTCAGTGTTCTCACGTACAGTTATACAAGGTATTTTAAGTGCTGTTGTTTCTTCCTGAACTCCTCCGCTGTCGGTAATAACAAATTTGGAATTTGACATTAATTTTTGAAAATCCAAATATCCAAGTGGCTCTGTGAGAATTAAATCCGGTGAATTTTCCACTAAATCATTAAGACCGTAATGCGTTATATTTTTTCTTGTTCTTGGATGAATTGGAAATACAATTTTAATATCTTTTTGAATTGTTGAAAGTGTTTCCAAAACCGATTTCAAATTCACTTCATCATCAACAGTTGAGGGTCTGTGAAGTGTAACAGCAACATAATCTTTAGGTGAAATACCAAGAGAATTTAAAATTTCAGAATGTTGAGATTTTGGTAAAAAGTGCATTAATGTATCAATCATAATATTGCCAACAAGGTGCACTTTATCAGGCGAAATGCCCTCCTTCATCAGGTTTTCAGTGCCATCATCCGATGGAGTAAGCAGTAGGTCAGCCAAAGCATCAGTTACAATACGATTGATTTCTTCCGGCATACGTCTGTCGTAACTGCGAAGTCCTGCTTCCATGTGAATTATCTTAATACCAAGTTTTGCAGCTACTATTGAGCAAGCCATAGTAGAATTCACATCTCCGACTACAAGAATAGCATTGGGTTTGAGCTCCTGGCAAACATCATCGAACCTTTCCATGATTTTGGCAACCTGCTTTGCCTGGGAATCTGAGCCTACTTCAAGATTGACAAATGGTTTAGGAATTTCAAGTTCTTCAAAAAAAAGCTTCGACATTTTTTCATCATAATGCTGACCGGTATGAATTAATACAGGTTCAATCAAACTGCTTTTTTCCATAGCCGACATAAGAGGTGCGATTTTCATAAAATTAGGTCTTGCACCGACAATATTTAATATTTTATACATCAACAATCCAAATTATTTTTTAATTTTGAAAGGCTTTTTTCCATATCAGGACCTAAAAATCCATCAATGAATAAACCAAAAATACGATTAACTGGATTCCATCCATTTTCGCCGTAATCTATCCAGACAACTTTTGTTGAATCGTCTTTACCTGTTGTTAGAGAAATTTTTCCGTTTTTTGATACCGCATCATTTTGAAAACTGATTTTAAACTCAATTATTTCATTTTCAGTTAAATTTGTATATTGAAAAACTCCCTGACCCATCAAATCACCATTCCATTCGACTGAGCTTTGAACTTCAGCAGAATCTTGTGCGAATTTGTAAACCAGAGTAGAATCAAGTTCTTTGGTAATATAAAACCAATTATCAAGATTATCAATATTGATAAGATATTGATATAGTGCATCTTTCGAACAACTGAACTTTTCAGTTCTTTCAATTTCATATTTGGACGGTAAAAATATTGAAACCAAAAACATCAATATCAGACCACCAAAAAATACAAGCAAAATTTTCTTAATAATTTTCATTTTAGATATTTGTTAAAAACAAATATGCAAGATAACAACATCTTATGAAATATTGCGTCATTTTTTGTAAATTTATACATTCTAAGAGTATTTTTTATGAAATTGAGAATTTTGATTCTAATTATATTATCGCTGTCATTCAATATTACCATATCAAATTCACAAAATGTCAACGATCAAAGGTTTAGATTGGCTGAAAGTTTCGAGGCAAATGGTGATTATGAGAGTGCTTTGAGAATATATTCGGAATTAATCGAATCTGAGCCAAAATCAGATTTATATTTTGAAGGATATGTTCGGTCAATGAAAGCACTAAGCAAATACTCGGAATTATTAAAGAAAGTCAGCGAGAGACTTCCCGGACAGGAAACTATCGAAATGATTGATTTGTATGCAGAGCTTAACTGGCGTACCGGAAATACCGACGAAGCAAATAAAGCTTGGAATAAAGTCCTTAAACAGTTCTCTAAAACACAGAAAGTGTATATGCACGTTTCTCAAACTCATATAAATCTTAGATTATTCGAAAAAGCAATTGCCACACTTTTGCAAGGAAGGAAAGACTTTGGTGAGCCAAGACTTTTCAATGACCCTCTTACTAAACTTTATATCGCTGCCGGTGATTATAAAAATGGTACAAAAGAAATTATCACAATGCTTAGCCATGATTATAATCTGCCGCAAGCACAGGGAAGGCTTTTTGCTCTGATGATAAATGAAGATGCGAAACAATTCATAGGAAATGAACTCAAAAATATTTCAAATAAGGAAAAAACTAATATCGTTTATCAAGAGGTCTATTCCTGGTATCTTCGTACAACAGGCAATAGCATGGAAGCTCTTGAACTTGTTATCCGAATTGATGAAATGAAAAATACTCAGGGGCTTGAGATAATAAATTTTGCAACTACAGCCAGCCGCGATGGAGATTATGAAACTGCTTTGAAAGCATACAGGTTGATTATCGAAAAAGGAAAAAAGAATCCTTATGCTTCATCAGCACTTTTTGGATTTACACGTGCACTTGAGCAAAGAATGGAATCTGATAAAAAAAATATTTCAAAATCTACTGCCAATGAAATAATTGACTCATACAAAAAAATTATCAGCGAGTTTCCACGCTCAGGAAATTCAGCTGACAGCCGAATAAGACTTGCTGCTATTTATTCGGAAATATTGAATGATAACAAAAAAGCTATGGCTGAATTAGAACAATTAATCAAAGAATTTCCTACTACACAATATGCTGTTTCAGCAAATATCCAACTCGGAATGATTCATATAAAGAACGATAATCTGAAAGATGCAGATGAGGCATTCAACAAAGTAAAAAATCTGCACAGATATGCTACTTCTGAACAAAAAGATTTTGCTCTGTATCACAATGCGCTCATTACATATTTCAATGGGGATATCGAAAATGCAGTTAAAGCCTTCAATATTCTGGCTGTGAATTCTGATTCCGATATTGCAAACGATGTCTTGAGGAAACTTTTTATAATAAATTCAAATGAGCAATTAGTTGCCGGACTTGAACTTTTTGCAAAAGCAGAACTTAGGGAATATCAATCCAAATTAGATGAAGCAGTCAAGATATTTACTCAGGTAAGCGAGACTGCTTCAAGCTCTATGCTTGGTGAAACTGCCCTCACTAAAATTGCTGAAATACATTTTAAAAGTTCCGATTATAAGCAATGCCTTGAAACTATTACAAAATTGAATATTCAATATCCTGATTCAAAGCAAGCAGATAAACGAATTATGCTAACAGCTGACTCATATTATGGAGAGGGAAATTTCGGTGAGGCACTTAAATTTTATACAGAACTTATCACAAAATATCCTGAATCAATTTATCTTCAGGATGCTCGAAAAAAAATAAGAATCATCCGTAAAGACAATATTTAATTATGTCACTAAAAGCATGAGCTTCAATTACTTGATTTTCCTTATCCAAAAAGCTCTTGGTTCGCCTACAAGGTTTTTATAGCCTGTTTTCCTTGCAAATAATGGGAATTTTTCTGAGAATAATTCCTTGTGGTTATATGCCAGATAGTTAGTTGCTCCGATTATTTCCCAGTTATCATTATTTGAAAGGAAAGCTTCCAGCAAATACTGTTCATTCCAGAAACTATGGCGATAAACCCACCCATCAATATAATCTTTTGGCGTAAATATATCGTGAATATGAACAATAACACCCGCACTCAGGTTTGGCAGGATTTCCAGAAATTCGTAAAGCACATCTCCCTGAGGTCTGATTACGTGGGAAGAATCAATGAAAAGCACGTCACCGCTTTGAAGTTCTTTGAAGAAAGCAATTTCAACATCTTCGACTTTCTTTCGGATAATTTCTACATTTTCCAATTCTTCGAGCCAGCCACACTCGTAAGGCTCAATGCAGATATGCCGGCAATTATAATCCGGCTCTTCAGTTTGATTCTTTGCAACTGCATTTCGAACCATCAGTGTCGAAAGCCCGCTGCCAATTTCGAAAATTTGCTTTGGTTTAAGGTATCTAACCAGACTGTAAAGATACTCAGAATCTCCGGTTGAATACCACTCGTTATTGTAATAATATTCATTATGAGCACACTTATCAAATGGAAAACTGAGAAGTTCATTTTGATAACAAAATTTATTGAGAATATCGAGCTGACATAATGTATTAAGATTTATTCCCGGAAGGTCTCTATCATCTCTGAGAGATTTCTTTAAATGTTTTTTGGGATTAATCATAGGCTCGTAATAATGCTCAATGACAGGCAGCATACCTACAGACATCAATATTTTATCACTGACAGAGCCACCTTCAATTACTTTAGACTTAATAAATTTCAACCAAACTGCTGAAATGAATGTGAGCGGGGCTCCAAGAATTAGTAAAATTTTCAGAATAAATCTTTTCATTTGCAAGTATTTTTAATCTAAATTTGATAAAACACAAAAATAGATATTATTTTGTTATAAATCAAATGTTGACTTTATTATTAATATATAGTTTGCGATAGAACCATAAAAAAAAACTTACAAGCAAATTTGGGTACTTGTAAGTCAAAATAATTTTTTGTTGGTGCTGTCTCGCTAGGGTTCGAACCTAGAGTCTTCTGATCCAGAGTCAGACGTGTTGCCAGTTACACTACGAGACAATTTTATTATCAAATTAATAATAATATTCAAAAGTAATAAGAAATTTGCATTCTACAAAATTTATTTTTACTTAAAGAGTCTTTTTTGGTAAGATATTTGCATATACTCGTATGAAATTATTTTTGTAACAATTGGAAATAAAATGGATTTACTTAATATATACAAGCTTATGAAAGAAAATAATATTATATTTTCTTTCAAAGGAGCTATCAGTCAGGAAATTCTGGTTGAGATGGGCAATCAAATGAGAAGTCATTTGAGTGTGAATAAGAAATTCAAGAAGATTTTCTCTGTATTTGTTGAGCTGTCTCAGAATATTATGCACTATTCCGATGAAAGAGAGGTAACAAATGATAGTGATATCGGTATTGGAATAATCATTTTTACAGAAGAAGAATCTTACTATACCGTTACATCGGGAAATTTAGTCTTAAATAGTAAAACTCCGAAATTGACTGAAAAACTTGATTATATTAAGTCTTTGAACGCTGAACAACTGAAGGATCAGTATAATCAACGAATTCGCCAGAACCGCTCTGAAGACAGCAAGGGTGCAGGTCTTGGCTTCATCGAGATAAGCAGAAAATCTGACAATCAAATCTCTTATACATTCGACCCTTTTGATAATCAACATTCTTTTTTTACATACAAAGTAATAATTATTAAGGAATAAAAAATGGAAAATCTATACATATCACCTGATAAAACCACTCCCGAGGTTGACTTCAATTCAGTTACAAATATTTTGAAAATTTCAGGTGAGTCTTTTCCTGAAAATTCATCCGGTTTTTATGACCCTGTATTTAAATGGCTTAGAGAATATACAGCCGGAAAACCGAGTTTTACTTTTGAATTTAAAATGGTATATTTTAACACCAGTTCATCTAAAGCTATTTTGGACTTAATTACAATACTCGAGGAATATCATAATTCAGGAGGCAATGTCAAACTTATCTGGCATTATGAAGAAGATGATGATGATATTATGGAAAGCGGGCAGGAATTTACCGAAAAATTAAATTTGCATTGTGAATTAATACCATATCAAGATTAATTATGGTTGATATAAAAAATTTAGATGAAGCCGAAAAAGTATTTCTTCACGAATTCGAGATTTATAACGAATTCAGCAACTTTATAGATGCTAATCCAATAGAAAAAAATGAAGTTAAAGATTTTGCCAATTCATATTTGAATTTACTCAATCAGGCTGTTAAACTTGTAAAAATATCAGATAATACACAGCTAAAACTGAGAAATGCTCAAGCAATTCTGAAAAAGCAAAATGTCCAGATTGAAGAACAAAATGAAAACCTTACTATAGCAAACGAAAACCAGGAAAGACTTCTTGGCATCATAAACAAGGAATTAGCTAAAGCTGCTAATTACGTTAAGTCAATTCTGCCAAAGCCGCTTAAGGACAGCTCCTCAGAGTTAAAGATTGACTGGAAGTTTATTCCTTCGTCTAAATTAGGTGGGGATTTATTTGGGTATAAAAAATTAGACGGGCATAATATTGCTTTATATTTGCTTGACGTTTGCGGTCATGGTGTGCAGTCAGCTTTATACTCTGTTTCGGTAGTAAATACTATCAACTATTTCAATTTACCAAATACGAATTTCAACAGTCCAAAAAGTGTGTTCAAATCACTTAACAAAATGTTTGATATGAAAAATCATAACAATTTGTTCTTTACTATGTGGTATGGCGTATATAATTGTTCTACTCGCGAGATGGTTTATGCTTCAGCCGGTCATCCACCGGCTATACTGCTGAAGAATGACGGAAGCTCAGAATTACTCGAGTGCGATAATTTGTTTATAGGTGGTTTAGACTTTGAGTTTGTAGAAAAAACTTGCCGATTAGATTCCAGGGACAAACTTTTTCTCTATTCAGACGGTGCCTATGAAATTCCTTTGAATGAAAAGGATTACTGGACTATTGAAGAACTTGCTACCTATCTTTCAGAAAACAATGACGATGATAATATTTTAGACAAATTATATCAGCATATCAACGATATAAGTTTTGAAGATTCGCTTGACGATGACTTTTCAATTATGCGAATTTTGATTAAATAATTCACTTCATATTTTCTAACAAATATCTAAAGTCTTTGCTTGATATTACTTTTGCTTTTGTAAGATGAGTTGAGTTTCTAAGAAGTTGCTTATCATCAGTTATTATATAATCACAATTTGCAGTATTTGCAATTTCGATGATTTTGGAATCCTGACGGTCAGGATTAAATTTTAATGACTTATCATGAACTTCTATTTCCTGAAAATAATTGCTAATTCTTTCTAATAAGTTTTCCTTAAATTCAGGATTTAAATTCAATTTTTTCCGATTAAATATTGTTTTATATTCATGTAAAAGTCTGTTATCAGTATAGACATCAATTTTATGAACAAAAATATAGTTTAGAAAATAATTAACATCCTCATTGCCTAAACAATAGGAAATAAGGATGTTGGTATCAATTACAATTTTCAATTATTTACTCTTGAAATCTTTGATATAATTTTTAGTAAAGTCCGAAAGTACTAACCTTCCGCTAATTTCGGCTTTGCTCTCCAGTAATTTGTCCCAATCTGAAGTGCCTTCCCAGAATATTTTCTTAAGTTCACGGGTTGCATCAGGACTTAAATTGGAAAGCTTGACGGCAAGCTGAGTTACAGCAGTATTCAAGTCATCAATTGTATAAAAAACATTACTATAGAGTCCTTTATTAAGCGCCCATGTCGAATTATACCAATCAGTATCTGTCGAAATCTGAGCAAAAGCAGAGTTACCAATCTTTCTCTCTACAGCAGGACCAACAACAAAAGGACCTATTCCCAAGGCAAATTCACTGAGTTTAATTGATGCATCTTGGTATGCAAAAGTGTAATCAGCTGCTGCTGCCAAGCCTACACCACCACCAACTGCTTTACCCTGAACCCTTGCAATAACAAATTTTGGACATTTTCTGATAGCATTAATTACATTAGCAAAACCCATAAAAAACTTTTTGCCGGTTTCAAAATCAGTTATTTCAACAAGTTCATCAAATGAAGCACCTGCACAGAAAGCTTTCTCGCCATCACTTTTCAGGACTATAACATTAACATCATTATGATTTGATGCTTCACTGATAGTATCAGCTAACTTTCTTAATATATCTCCGGGAAGTGAATTGCTCTTTGGGTGATAAAATGTGATTATTCCTACTTTATCCTGAACACTAAGATTTACATATCCTTCATTCTGCATATTATTTCCTGATTAAAATTATATAAATATTGCTATACGCAGCAAAAAAATAAATATTGAGTATAATTTTGTAATGATTGTAATTATATCAAACTATCAATATTTTCGGCATTTTGATAATGGAAAAGTTCAAAAGAATTTAGCTCTAAAGCAACAAGATAGCCTAAACCATTGACTTTCCTGTGATAAACGCATCCACCGTCAAGCCTGATTAAATCGGACGAAAGCGAGGACTTTATACTATCAAGAGGATATGGAGTATGACCAACTATAAGTCTTCTGTTGCCAATTTTTTCAATATCACAGGATTCAATTCTAACAGCAAGCATTTTGGCTTTATCGTTAAAGGGATTTTCGATATTAAAATTCATTCCGGCATGAACAATAACGAATTTTTCTGTTTCGTAGTAATACTTGGAATTATAAATAATTTCTAAATATTTATCCTCTATAAAACCGGGATGATAGACTCCGAAGCTATCCAAAGTAGCAAGCCCTCCATTACGGAACCATAATTTCATTGATTTGGAGTTATTTATCGAATCAAGCATCATCTGCTCATGATTTCCACGGATAATAATGACTTCAATTCCCTTATCTTTCAACTCAAGTATTTGGTCAAGGACTGACATTGAGTCGGGACCCCTGTCAATTAAATCCCCAATGAAGATTATCTTATCATCTGCAACAAGTTCATCGAAAGTAGAAATTAATCCCCGCAGAGTTTGACTACATCCATGTACATCGCCAATGATATATAATTTGTTGCTCATTTTTGAACTTGCTAAGAACGTTTCAAATTAGCTGCAAGCGGAAACACTGTTTCTGAAATTGCCTTTGGCAAATCCTGGAATGGTACTTTACGGTGCTGAATACCACTTTCAATAACAGTATTAGGCATTGAAGGAGCTATACAAGTATCAGGATCCTGAACAATGACAGTGCCTTTCACACCTACAATGCTTGCAGCGCCCTGAGCCCCGTCTCTTCCCAAACCTGTAAGAACAACACCAATGCAAAATTTACCATAAGCATCGGCAGCACTTCTGAAAAGCGGCTCTGCCGATGGACGAACAAAGTTTTCTTTTGGACCATTATCAATTACAACATGATAAGATTCTTTATCAACACGAATATGCTTATCACCGGGTGCAAGGTATATAGTGCCGGGTTGTATTATCATTCTGTTAGCAACAAGATTCACGGGCATACCTGACTCTTTTCTGAGTCTGTCAGAGAAAGTCTCAAGCATCCATGCGGGTCCATGCTGAACTACAAGATAAGCGGCATTATTCTTCCATTCAAGATTTTTGAAAACATGCATCAATGTCGGTGGACCACCTGTACTTGAGGCAATCGCAACACATACATGAGGTGGCTTCACATCAATTTCCCGCGATACAACAGTAACCGAAACGGCAGGTTTGACTTGTTGTTGTCTGTCTAATCCGTCTTTAAGTCTGACAAGCAAATCGTCAATATCAACAGGTTTGGCAATGAAATCATCCGCACCGGATTCGACTGCATATTGCTTCGAACCTTCAGAAACTAAAGCTGTGATTAGTATGAGGTATGGAATCGGGTCAATTTTTTTCCTGATGTATTTAATAAGTTCAATACCATCGGTTTGCGGCATCATCCAGTCAGTAAGAACAGCATCAAATGCTTCTTTTTTGAGATGTTCTATTGCTTCGTTGCCATTATTAGCAACTACAACATCATAACCGGATTTAATCAAGAGTCTTTTCAAAAGCAAGGCGCCGACTAACTCATCTTCCACTACTAAAATTTTCTTATTCATAATTCACTTAATATAATTTCATTTTCTTATTTATACATTGTTTCAATCAGATCAGAATATTTTCTTTCCACTATGTGACGTTTAACACTCATTTTTGGGCTTAATTCACCACCATTTACTGTAAATGGCTCTGACAACAACTGAAACCTACGAATTCTTTCAAATTTTGACAAATCCTTCTGATAAAAATCAATATCCTGCTTAATATGAGTGATAATCTTATCATTGCTAATCAGTTCAGTTACATTAGCATATTCTATACCAAAACCTTTGGCAAGTGACTCTAATTGTTCAAAATTTGGTGTAATCAGAGCGGTAATATACTCTCTGTTGTCACCAATTAATACACAATTATCAATATATCTGCTATGACATATCAAATTTTCTATCGGCTGGGGAGCGATATTTTTGCCACCTGATGACACAAACAGATTCTTTTTTCTATCTGTAATTTTTAAATTGCCCTTAGAAGTAAATTCACCAATATCACCTGTATAAAGCCAATCCTCAGGGTCAATTGCGGCATTTGTTGCGGCTTGGTCATTCCAGTAGCCTTTCATCACATTTGGTCCTTTGACCAGAATTTCACCATCTGCGGCAATTTTTACTTCAATATTTGGAAGAGGAAGTCCAATAGTACCAATTTCATTATTTTCATAAGAATTGAGAGAAACAACGGGTGAAGCTTCTGTCAAACCGTAGCCTTGAAGTACTGTTATGCCAATAGCCTGGAAAAAATTACCAACCTGAGGCGACATTGGTGCTCCACCTGAGACAAAAAGTTTCATTCTTCCACCGAGCTTAGCTCTGATTTTAGATAAAACAATTTTTTCTGCTATTTTATACTGAGCATTTACTATAGGATTAGATTTTTTTTCAGAATCAAGTCTGCTTTTCTTTTCGCCAATACTTACTGCCCAATTGAACATAGTCTTAGTTATTTTACTTTCTTTATCAATGCTGATGTAAACTTTCTTTTTCATTGTTTCAAGCATTTTTGGAACAGTAGTAATCAAAGATGGTTTAATTTCACTTACATTAGCCGGAACACTTTCGATTGATTCGGCAAGCGATATTAATGTTCCAAAGAAAAACAATGTATAAAATCCTGCAATTCTTTCGTAAGAGTGGCACAATGGAAGATACATCAGCGATTCATGATTTGATAAATCAGGAAGCAATGCCATTGAACCATCAATATTAGATAATATATTGCCGTGAGAGAGCATTACGCCTTTTGGATTACCGGTTGTACCGCTTGTATAAATCAAAGTAATCAAATCATCAGGTTTGATTTTCTCGATTTGCTCCTGAATCAAATTCATTCTCTCGTTTGAGGTCCTAAGCTCGCATCCTCTGGCAATTATATTATTCAAATTATGGACAAAAACATCTCTGGGCTGCTCCTCTTCGCTCATAAGGATGATTTGCCTCAAAGAAGTCAGTCTGTCTTTAAATTCGAGAATTTTAGAAAGCTGATAATTATTCGAAACAATTACCGCTGTTGCAGAGCAGTCCCCAAAAATATCTTCTATTTGTTTAGATGTTAAAATTGGAAAAAGTGGAACATCAACAGCGCCAATACAGTTGATAGCAAGTGAGGAAATTATCCACTCGATTCTGTTTTCGGATACAATCCCTATTCGGTCGCCATGCCTTATACCAAGTTCAAGCAATCCCAGCGCCATACACGTTACTTTTTCAAGCAACTCATTATGTAACATTTCAATCCAGAATCCATCTTTTTTAAATCTAAATGCCGGTTTACCCAAGTTTGATGATAAATGGCATCTTTCGACAAATCTTTCAGGAATATTTTTATATTTCTTGATGTTTTTCATAATAATTATTCTTGAAATACTATAATGATTTCAAAAATCCTCCATCTACCGGAATACTCGTACCATTAATAAATGCTGCAAAGTCGGAAGCAAGAAAAGCCGCAAGATAAGCTATTTCTTCAGGTTTGGCAAATCTTCCTACAGGAATTTGAGAAATTAATTGTTCCTCAACCTCGGAGGTTTGCTTCCCTGAATTTTTTGCCATATTTTCAATAAGATAGAATAATCTTGCAGTTGCGGTCTGTCCGGGAAGAATGTTATTAATAGTAATACCTGATGGACCAAGTTCTCCTGCAAGAGTTTTAGCCCAGCTTGCCATAGCACCTCTGACAGTATTTGAGACGCCTAAGTTATCAATCGGTTGTTTGACCGATATTGAAATAATATTTAAAATTCTGCCCCATCGCCTTTCTTCCATCGCCGGTGATAATGCTTTTACCAATAAATGAGATGCAAAAAGGTGCCTTTCAATTCCCAGACGAAAATCTTCGATTTCATTTTTGATTATCTTCCCGGCAGGAGGACCGCCGGAATTATTGACAAGTATATCAATGCATCCCTTTGATGGAAGCTGAGAAATTATTATTTTCACAGCTTTCTCCGGTTCCTGAAAGTCTGCAGCTATGTAATTGTGTTTGCCGTTGCCACCAAGTTGGGAATTTACAGCCATTAAATCTTTTATGTTGCGGGCTGTTATAATCACATTAGCACCGGATTCGGCAAGCTGCATAGCAATGGCTTTACCAATACCTTTAGATGCTCCGCATATCAGAGCGGTTTTATCAGAAAGATTTACTTTCATTTTAATACAATAAATTTTTAATATTTCAAATAATATAATACAAATATATACAAATGATTTTAGTAAAAAAAATGTTATTTTTTCTTTTTAAATATTTTATTATGTCTTCTATTAAAATAAAGTGTAAAAAATTATTTTGCAACAATTTTTATATTTATTTCGTTCTACAAAAATAAAATCATAATATGGAGAAAGTAAAATGAAAAGAATATCAGTTTTAATCGCTACATTTCTTGTAATACTTATTATAGGATGCACCGAGAATCCTGTTTATAATGATAATTACTACGCAAATATCCGTACTGAATTTTATACCCTTAATCCTAACGGTTGGAGACAGGTGCCAAATAATTCAATACAGTGGTATCAGGAGTTCAGACTACCAACTTCAGGTTTTTCTAACTATGATTACGTAGGAGTAATGGTATATTATCTGAATCAGTTCGATGCTTGGGAAGCTCTTCCTTCAACAAGGATATTCTGGACTGATAATGATGTAGTTTATTCGGATGAATTATGGTTTTCTCATAATCTTCAGTTTCTGTATATTGATTACAGGAATACGATTCCCGGCATTGCAACTGCTCCAAAAGATGCTATGAGAATCAAAGCTGTATATTTTGACGATGCTTTTTACAGGTCGAAAACATATAAAGATATAGATTGGAATGATTATAATAAAGTTAAAGAGCAATTAAATTTGAAGGACTAAGATGCCCGCAAGCACGTTATTCGATGAAATAAAATCTCTAAGGACAGAGCAAAATAACCCAAACAGCAGATCAATTGATATTGCTTCTACATTTGAGATACTTGAAATTATAAATAATGAAGATAAACTTGTTCCTCTCGCTGTTGAAAAGGAGTTGCCTTATATTGAGACTGCTGTTAACAGAATTGTCAGCGGCTTTCGAAATGGTGGCAGACTTTTCTATGTTGGAGCCGGAACTAGTGGCAGAATTGGAATAGTTGATGCTTCCGAATGTCCACCTACTTTTGGAACAGACAGTGAGATGATACAAGGAATTATTGCCGGCGGTACTGCTGCAATATTTAAAGCTCAGGAAGGTGCTGAAGACAGCTATGAAGGTGGACGGGAAGTACTTATTGATACATCACTGAATAGTCGTGACATTGTCTGTGGAATAGCAGCTTCAGGAAGAACTCCCTATGTACGCGGAGCGCTTGAATATGCAAAATCTTTAGGATGTTTCACGATTTTTGTAACTACATCTTCACGCGAGCATATCGAATCTTTAGGACTGAATATTGATGTTGCTATATGCCCAGATGTAGGTCCAGAAGTTGTAGAAGGCTCAACCCGCATGAAATCCGGAACTGCACAGAAGCTTGTTTTGAATATGCTTACAACTGCATCAATGATTAAGCTGGGTAAGACATTAGGCAATGTGATGGTTGACCTTCAACTTACTAATGAAAAGCTAAAAGAGCGTGCAAAAAGAATCATCATGAGAATTTGTGAAGTGGATTATGATACGGCTGAATATTATTTGATGATATCAAATGGGCATGTCAAAAGTGCTCTTGTTATGATTTTGGGAAGTGTTGATTATGAAAAATCTATTGACTTACTTGCTTCAACAGGTGGATTTGTACGCCAGGCAATTGAAATTGCTAAAAAGTTGAACAGTGATTCAAAATAATTTCTTATTTTTAAAAATATTTAGAATTACATTTTTGAGAATTATTATGATTAGAAGATTATTTTTAATTTTAGTTGTATTTTTTAACGTCCCATTTTTATTTTCTCAGCAGGCTAGCCAGATTCAAACTGCTTTTAATGCTTTGAAAAGTAATAATTTTGATGTTGCAATTCAAAATTATACAAAAGTTATTGAAACCAAAGCTAATTATGCTCCTGCATATTTTGGCAGAGGTATAGCTTACTATCATTTGAAAAATTATAATCAGTCGCTGATTGATTTGAATAAAGCAGCTCAGTTTGATGCCAATCTAAAAGATTTATATTATGCACGAGGCCTTACTAATACACAGTTAAATAATCTCAACAGAGCAATTGAAGACTTTACCAAGCATTTGGAGTCATATCCAAATTCTGCTGAAGCATACTACGCACGAGGAAATGTATATTACTATGCTGAAGAAGATGAAAATGCACTTAGTGATTATTCTAAAGCTATAAGTGTTAATCCAAAGTATGCACAAGCTTATTACGGCAGAGCTATAACATATAAAGTTTTGAAAAACAATGATTTAGCCCTACGGGATTTTGATAAATATTTGGAGCTGTCAGGCAAAGATGCACCCTTGAAGTCCGAAGTTGAAAGACTTATCGAAGAGTTAGTATCTAAAGACTAACAGTCCATTTTGCTCAAAATCAGGAGTATATATTCTTGATTTATTTTTTAAAAGTGTGTAATGCATTTCATGTGTTATCATTTTGCTATACTTTCATATTGTCTTTATAATAATTGATAAGTGCATTTGTTGAGGCGTCGTGTGAATTGATTTCGCCTTGATTGGCAAAGTCATTCAAAATACCTTTAGCAAGCTGTTTTCCTAATTCCACACCCCATTGGTCGTATGAATTTAGCTCCCAAATAACACCCTGAACGAAAACTTTATGCTCGTAAATTGCAATCAGCATACCTAGTGTTTCCGGAGTGAGTTCTTTGTAAAGAATAGTATTTGTAGGCTTATTTCCCGGAAATATTTTGTGAGGCAGTAGTAAATTAATGTCATTTTCGCTTAATCCAGCTGCTTCAAGCTCTGATTTGACCTCATCATGATTCTTGCCTCTCATTAAAGCTTCGGTTTGAGCAAAAAAGTTTGAGAGTAAGATACTGTGCTGATTTTGGTCGCCAGAGCGACTGTTTATACCTGCAATAAAGTCTGCAGGAATCATCTGGGTGCCCTGATGTAACAGCTGAAAAAATGAATGTTGGGAATTTGTTCCAATTGTTCCCCAAATTACGGGTCCGGTTGTGTAACTCACCTCATCTCCGCTGTAATTGATTCTCTTGCCATTACTTTCCATATCAAGTTGTTGTAAAAATTCGCTAAATTTGAGCAAATATTGATCATAAGGAATTACAGCTTGAGTTGATGCACCCCAGAAATTCGCATACCATACTCCAATTAGTGCCATCAAAACAGGAATATTTTTAGCAAAATCACTATTTCGGAAATGTAAATCCATCTGATATGCACCATTTAGAAATTTCTTAAAATTATCAGCGCCTATCGAAATTGCTACTGACAGACCAATAACAGACCAAACAGAATATCTGCCGCCTACCCAATCCCAGAATCCAAAAATATTTTGCTCTGCAATTCCAAATGATTTGCAAGCATATATATTTGTAGATAAAGCTGCAAAATGATAAGCGATTGCCTCACTTCCTGCACCGGAATTATTTAAGAACCACTCTTTGGCTTTGCCTGCATTAGACATTGTTTCTTGGGTTGTAAATGTCTTTGAAGCAATCAAAAATAATGTTGTTTCGGGAATTAAGTTCCTGAGCTTTTCGGAAATGTCTGTGGGGTCAACATTTGAAACAAAATGTACAGATACAGAACCGGAGTATGGTGATAAAGCTGTGCAAACCATATCAGGTCCAAGATGCGAACCGCCAATTCCAATATTTACCACATCTGTGATTGACTTGCCCGAAAACCCTTTATGAATTCCGTTTCTAACAGATTCTGCAAAGCTCATTGCTTTTTCCAATTCATTTTTTACATCGGGCATCACATTATGACCATCTACAAATACAGGATTGTCCGACATATTCCTTAGAGCAGTATGCAATACGGCTCTTTTCTCTGTAAAATTTATCTTTTCGCCGGTAAACATAGCATCGATTTTACTCTTTAAATCCGAACTTTCCGCCAATTTTATCAATAAGTCTAAAGTTTGCTCATTTATTATATTCTTTGAAAAATCGAATATAGTATCCATAAAACTAATTGAATATTTTTTGAAACGATATTGATCTTCTTTAAATAACTGTTTAATTGATGTTTTGTCAATTTCAATTTTGTGATTTTCTAATTGATACCACACTTCATTTTTTTGATTATCAAACATTTTCACTACCCAAATATTAATTATATAAATTCACTTTTTTATTATTACAATTACGAAAAAAGCTAAAGAAATTGCAAAATTTATACTAAATTAACTATTTATCAATAATTTAGTAACAAATTTCATTTTTTATTAGGATAAAATAGGAATTATCATTAATTTTGTAGTCGAAAATTTTATAAATCTCAATAAAATTATTATTAACTATTAGAGGAATGCTTGAAGTCAATTTTTTTTAATCCATCAGCGCCTGCAAGAGGCGGTAGAGAACCACAACGCTCACATAGAATCAATCACGAGATTAAAGTACCGGAAGTCAGATTAGTAGATGCCGACAGTAATATGTTAGGTGTAGTGTCAACCCGAGAAGCCCTGAGAATGGCTGAAGAGAAAGAAGTTGACCTTGTAGAAATTGCCCCGCAAGCGAAACCGCCTGTTTGTAAACTAATTGATTATGGTAAGTTTTCTTATGAAATTCAGAAAAAAGAAAAACTTGCTAAGAAAAATCAGCAACAACAACTTATGAAGGAAATTCGTTTCAAGTGGCGTACTGATACTCATGACTTCAATTTCAAAACTCGTCATGCACGTGAATTTCTCGAAGAAGGCAACAAAGTTAAAGCCTCGGTTATGTTCCGTGGTCGTGAAATAACACATCAGGAAATTGGTAAAGAGCTATTGGAAAGATTTGTTCTTGAACTACAGGATATTGCCAAAGTTGACTCTCCTGTAAGAATGGAAGGAAGAAATTTGTCTGTTATTATGAGCCCTCAAAAAACTAAGAAAAAGTAAAATATTTGCATTAATTTTAATTGAAAATATGCTATTTATAACCTTCCAAAAAATTAAAATTTCGGAAGGTTTATTTTTTAAAACAAATCACATCTATTATAATTCAAATCAAGTTATGTCAAATAGCAAAATATTCACGAATATTTTTGATTTGAGTTTTATTTAATATTTTTGATAATTCCTCATCAGAAATCGTTTTGATGATTTCAATCGAGCCGAACTCTCTGAGCAGATTCTCGCCTGTCTTTTTGCCAATTCCCTTAATATCACTTAGATTTGTTGCAATAGTTCGTTTTGAGCGTAGTTGCCTGTGATAAGTAATCGCAACTCTATGGGCTTCATCTCTAAGCTTTTGAATTAGCTTCAGACTGCTCGAAGTACGGGGTAGATTAATTGCTTCGCTCTTTCCGGGCAGAAATACTTCTTCGAGCCGTTTTGCAAGCCCGATTATCTGGACTTTATCTGTAATTTCAAGCTTTGCAAGAACTGAATATGCTGATGATAACTGACCTTTTCCGCCATCAACTATTATCAAATCAGGCAAAGGCTTATCCTCTTCAATCAGTCGTGAATAACGCCTTTCGACAGCTTCACGCATAGCAGCGAAATCATCATTTTGATTTACAGTTCTATTTTTAAATTTACGATACTCTGACTTCTTGGGTTTGCCATCTTCAAAATAAACCATAGAAGACACCAAATCAGTTCCCTGAAGGTGCGAATTATCAAAGCACTCAATTATTCTCGGTGGTTTATTTAGGCGTAAATCCCGCTGCAGTGATAAAACCGGTCTTGGTATTACCTGATCTCGCTTTTCAAGAGCAAGATTGTACTCTCTGATAACATATTCTGCATTGGAATTCGCCATTTCGATAATTCGTCTCTTATCACCGATTTGAGGTATCTGAAAATCAATAGATTTGCCTCTAAGGTTAGCAAGCCAACCGGAAATGTATTCAAATTCATCTGTTTCATTAGGAAGTAAAATTTCATAAGGGATAAAATCACTTTCAAGATACCATTTCTCAATCGTGCGTTGCAGAATGCTCTCATAACTTAGTTCTGCAGCATTTTTGACGATATAATGCCGCTTGCCTATGAGTTTACCTTCTCTTACTTTTAGCACAATTGAGCAAGCCGTGTCGTCAATCTTTGCAATTCCGAAAACATCACGGTCAACTAAATCTGCTGAAATAATTTTTTGTTTGGATGAATATTCTTTGAGCAATAAAAACCTGTTACGAACAACAGCCGCCTTTTCAAATTCGAGGTTTTCGCTAAGTTCATTCATTTGATTTTCGAGAATTTTCTCAACTTCCCGCGTCTTACCTTGAAGAATTTTTATACTATTGCGAATGTTATCATTATATGACTGACTACTGACAAGACCTTCGCATGGACCTTCGCATTTTTTTATATGGAAATCAAGACAGATTCTGTGCTTTTTTTTCATTATTGTATCTTCAGATATCGCCAAATCACAACTGCGTATCAAAAAAAGAGTTCGGATAATTTTCAGCATATTTCGGACTTGCCGGATATCAGTGTATGGTCCGAAATATTTTGAGCCGTCACGCACAATCTGCCTTGTCTGAAATACTCTTGGATATGCTTCATTTGTAAAACGTATAAACGGATATGATTTATCGTCTTTGAGCAGAATGTTGTATTTGGGTCTGTGTTGCTTTATTAAATTATCTTCGAGAAGCAATGCTTCGGTTTCGGAATCAACTATTATATATTCAAATCTAAAAATATGTGATATCAGCGCTTTAGTTTTGGCATCCAAGTGACGCCCTTGCTGGAAATATGACTTTACCCGATTTCTTAAGTTCTTTGCTTTGCCAATATAGATGATTTTATCCAAGGAGTTGAAATATTGATAAATTCCTGGCTTGGTCGGCAAATTCATCACTTTATCTCTAAAATCCTCATTAGGGTAATTATGCGTTTTTTCTTTTAACATAGTAATTTGTTATTGACAATTGTTTGTATTCACAAGCATAATAGATTTATTTTTTTATCTCAATTACAAGAAATATGCTCTCGAAAGGTCCGGCGTTTTGAAACGACCAGTTTCGTTATTATACATTTGAAAACCGAGCATCTTCAAATCAGATTCTGCATCATATGAGCTGCCATCGAAGTTGTCACGGTTCATGTTACCTGTTGATTTCCATAATTTATTTCTAAATGTTTTTTATAAAAAATTTAACGTGTCAATATCCGAACTATTTTGAATAGCCAATATCAGGACAGAACCATGCAAAAAACAATCATTTTATAATTAGCTTTGTAGGTTTCAATTTCATTAGAGATTATTATAAACTGAAATTGATAACTTTTCGACATTTTTGTCGGTAATGAAGCAAAGTACTACAATAATTGACGATTAATAATTTGTAAAAAACTTGAATGATTTTGCAAGTACTATATTAATAATCGACTTGTGTTCTTGGCACGGCATTTGTATAACTACAATTGTACGCGTGCAGAAAAGTAAAATAAAATGTTTTTTAATAATTATAACCTAAAAGGTAAACCAATGAAAAAGATGATGATAATCCTCGCAGCAGTAATTCTTACTGTAACTCTTAATACCGATGCATTTGCTCAAAATGGCAAAATGCTTCAGAAAAAACTCCAGACTAACTGGGTTGATGCAGATGGTGATGGTGTATGTGACAACTATACCGGAACTCCAAAGAAACTCAATAAGAATAATCCGGCAGCTCCAAACTTTGTAGATGCAGATGGCGATGGCGTTTGTGATAATGCCGGTAATCCTCAAGGCAAAGGTAAAAGATTGAATTTTGTAGATGCAGATGGTGATGGTGTTTGTGATAATGCAGGCAGTGCAGTTCGTCAGAGATTAATGGATGGCTCAGGTGCCGGCGAAGGCTCAAAAACCGGTCTTAGAAAACGCGGTAACAAGTAATCTTATGATGCCGGTCTTTCAATAGAATGACAGACCGGCATTTTAATTGAATTTAATCAGGAGAGTTATTAATATGAAAAATCTAATTGTAAATAGTGTAATTTTGATGATGTCAATTAACTTGTGTTTTTCTCAGCTTGATGTTGATTTTAATTCTCAATCAGGATATACTGCTAATTCGTTTAATGGAACAGCATTCAACTCTCCGATCTCATCAAATAGTTTGAGTCTTTCGTATTCAGCTAATGATAACTTTAATTTATGGGGTGGAGCCGGAATTGCTCAATATTTCAACTTCTCTGAAAGGAATTATTTATCTGCATTTCTTGGTACCGGATATTCGGGATACACAAATTCAGATGAGAACGCATCTCTTAGTATTTACGGCACTCTCCTGATGCGTCAGGCAGTTAATTTAGATGACAACTCGGATACAAGACAGTATTTTGCAGGAATCGGCTATACCCGTTTAATTGATGAAGGTTTTATACTTAATTTAAATTCAGATTTCAAGTACAAAACATTTAACTTGCTTAATGAACTTGATTTTATTGAAAATTCAAGTGGTATCACACTAAATAAGTCTTTTCAAACAAAAACAGCAATTAAGCTTAGCTCAAATCTTCACACAAAGTTTTATTACTCAATCCCCGATGATGCAGCTGATATGACATTTACAAGAGGCGGCAGGGTTCAAACTAATTTCGGAAGTTCGGCATTACAGTTAAGATATTCCGTGCAGATTGCACAAAATATAATAGAATCAACAGGAATAAGTGTTCAGTATGAAGGAAGTAACGCTCTGAATTATTACGATACTCCTGTAAATTATATCGGCTATGATTTCGCAGGTGACAGTGAATTCTTTGATGACCCATTCAGCTTTGTAAATTCAACTTACTCATTAAAACTGACTCATATTTTGCCGTTTGATATTAAAAGCACTGTTTCATATTCATTATCCGATAAAGAATATAATTACGAAGTAAATATGTTTGATGATGATTATGAAGTAAGAAAGGATAAAAGTATCAATTTCGGAATAAGTTTTGAAAGGAGAATAAATTTTGAAAAAAGTTTATTGAATAATATGAAAATTATTTTAGATTATTATAATTTTTACAACTCTTCAAACTTTGATATGATGAATTATAAAGGCAATTTCATAATTCTCGGCATAGAGCTTGGCATTTGATATAAATGAACAAATAAATTACCAATAATAATATTTTCCTTTAATTAGGAAAATATTTTTTATTTTTGTAAATATTGTCAGACAGATTAGTATTATTCAAGAAGTGGTCACACTAAGGTGGAGATCACTAAAATTAAAAAATATAAACGATGACACAATTTGTCAGACTGAGCGTAGTCGAAGTCTGTACAAAAACATGGCTTTACGCTTCGCTCAGTTTGACTTGTAGTAATATATTTTCCAAATGAATTACTTTTCTGCCAGACAATAAACAATAATCATATTGAACTGACCTTTATAGTTTTAAAATATGATATTTTTGAAAATGAACTAATATAATATTGAAAAGAATTTATTTAATATCAATTTCAGCTTTTGTATTGGCAATTTCGGTTGCAGTATTTTCCTATTTTGAGCTGAACGAGACAAAAGATTATTTGTTTGATATGAGTCGTTCAGAATCTGAGAATATGATATATGCACTCAAGCAATCAATCGAAAACAATATAAAAACCAATGAAATTATTCGTGATGAAATCGTCAATTCACTTGTTGCTGCCTCATCACTTGCTGACCATTTGAATACCCACAAGAGATTTACAAAAAAGCAAATGCAGGAATTTGCAGAAATGTATGATTTAGATTTCCTGTTTCTTTTGGATAGGTATGGAGTAGTCAGTAACCTTGATGTTAAATCGCTTGATGACTTGGATGAGCGCTTAAATGAATATTTGAGATATGTAAGTGAAGAGGTGTATTTCTGGCTGGATTTGGGCGTTCATGAAGTCAAAGGAAATTTATATTACATTGTTGGCGGAGAATTTCACGACAAGAAAAGTTTGATTGTAGGAGGAATAGATGAATCAAAGCTACTTGACCTAAGGAAATCAATAGGCATTGGAAAACTCATCAATGATTTCAGCGATAACCCTGAGATTGAATATGTTGCCCTGCAGGATGAAATCGGATTGATTGCCGCTACACATACTATTCTGCCATTGTCAACTGTTGATAGTGATGCAGAAATGCAAAATCTCAATGAAACCAATTCCAAATTCAGCAGAATTGTTGATTACAATGAAAAGAAAATACTTGAATCTGTTATCAAAATCGAAAATGAAGATGATGATTTGTACTTGCGGCTTGGACTGTCTTTAGATAAAGTAAGAGCTATAAATCAAAGTAATACAAGGCGAACAATAGTGCTTTCTCTTGGGCTTTTCCTTATAGCATTTGGTACTAGTGCCTTTATATATCAGCGTTCAAGACATATCAAGCTACGCGAAGAGTATAAGCAAATGCTTGATTATACAAGTATTTTACTTTCAAATATTAATGAAGGTGTTATCGGAATTGATAAGAATCAGAATATTATTTTGTATAATCATAAATCAGAATCACTATTTGGAAAAATTGATTTAGGGAAAAAGATTGATTTCATTTTCGACATTGGATTTTTAAATCTGTCAGAATCAATTCTTGCAGGAAAATCTTTTGGATATAATGAAATAGAACATACAAGACAAAATGGGGATAAATTAATTCTTGCTTACAGTACGTCAGCTATAATTGATTCAAATGAAGAGCCATATATTTCAATTGCTGTCATACGTGATATAACGCAAATTAAACAAGCCGAAGAAATAAAACAAAGAAACGAAAAGCTAAAAGCAACAGCTACGCTTGCTGCCGGTGTAGCACATGAAATTCGGAACCCTATGAATGCAATAAATGTAATTGCACAACGGCTTGAGTTTGAATTTGAACCGAATCAGGACAAAGAGCATTATTTTGAACTTGTGCATACAGTTCGGCAGGAAATTAAAAGAATTGACAAAATTATCTCTCAATTTTTAGAATTTTCAAAAATAAGTAAAATGAGTATCAAAAAAGATGATTTGAATATTCCTGTAATCAATGCAGTTAATCTTTTACAATCATCAGCTTTAGAAAAAAGTATCAGCATCAATTATAAGTCAGAAAATAATATATTTGCAAATATTGATAAAGATAAAATTCAGCAGGTATTTATAAATTTAATTCAAAATGCTTTAGATGCTTCAAATGAAAATAGTGAAATTCTTATACAAATTAAGGATAGCGTTCAGGATTGGATTGTAACCATATCGGACTCTGGCGCCGGAATAAATGACGAAATAAAGGATAAAATTTTTGATATATATTTCACTACTAAAAGCAAAGGAACGGGTCTTGGACTCGGAATTGTGAATAAAATTATTGAAGAGCACGATGGTAAAATATATTTTGAATCAAATAGTACAGGAACAACATTTTTTGTTGTGTTAAAAAAAGCATGAAAAATTTTAAAATAATACTCGTAGATGATGAAGATAATCAAAGAATTCCGATTAAAGGATTTCTTGAAAAAAAAGGATATAAAGTATTTGATTTTGCTGATGTTGATTCAGCCGTGAGTTTTTTTAAAAATAATCAGATTGATTTAATTATTTCGGACTTGAAAATGCCCGGCAAAACCGGCAAAGAACTTCTGACTGAAGTCAAGGAAATTAATCCTGAGATTACAGTAATAATATCTACTGCTTATGGCGAAATTGATGATGCAGTTGATTTGATGAAATATGGTGCCACCGACTTTATCCAGAAACCAATTGAACTAAGCCACGTCCTTGAGTTGATTGCCAAAACTGAAGACAAAATAAATGTGCTTGATGATAATAAAAGTCTGCTTGATAATATAAGTTCAAGCATAAATGCAGTATCATTCAGCTCAATTATATATAGTGGCTCTGCAATGGAAGAAGTGCTGAGTATTGCTTCGAGAGTTGCAGATTCAAAAGCAAGTGTATTGATAAGAGGCGAAAGCGGAACGGGCAAAGAACTTATCGCACGCGCTATTCACGATGCAAGCAACAGACAAGCAAATCCGTTTGTAGTAGTTAATTGTGCCGCACTTCCCGAAACTTTGTTTGAAAGCGAACTTTTCGGAAACGAAAAAGGAGCATTTACCGGTGCTGTGAAAACCAGAATCGGCAAATTTGAGCAAGCAGATACCGGAACATTATTTATTGATGAAGTTGGCGATATACCTTTGGCTGTGCAGGTCAAGATGCTGCGAGCACTACAATTTGGCGAAATCGAACGGCTCGGTGGTGAGAAAACTATCAAAACAAATGTTAGAATTGTATCGGCTACTAATCGAAATCTTGAGGAAATGATTTCAAATAAGGAATTTCGTGAAGATTTGCTTTACAGATTGAACGTGGTTACAATAGAAATTCCACCACTCAGAAAACGTCGCTCTGACATCAAACCATTAATTGAATATTTCCTTCATAAATATTCTGAAATTAATGGCAGACAAATAAGCGGAGTGGATAAAGAGGCAATTGATTTGCTGATGAAATACGATTATCCCGGAAATATTCGCGAACTTGAAAATATCATTCAGAGAGCTGTTGTAATTTCAAGAAGAAATATTATTACAATTGATGACCTGCCAAGAGAAATTGTTGCGTCAAACATCAAATCTTCAGAAACTACAGATGATTCATGCTTTGAGCTGGGAGATTTGAATCTGAAAGTTGAGCAACTTGAATCATCACTTATTCATAAAGCTCTTGAAATATCAGGCGGCAATCAGGTAAAAGCTGCAGAAATGCTTAATATAAGCGAGCGTACAATCAGGTACAAAATATCCAAATATGGGATTAAATAAATATTGCTGTGACTGACTCGTAGGTAAAGTTAATGATATTAGAACTGCAATTCATGTAATTGTATTTCAATGTAAGCAAAATTTAACAATATTATTTTACTAATTATATCTGAATCAAATATGAAAACATTCAACATAGCTTTTTTTGCTTCACATGGCGGAAGTAATATGCAAGCAATTCTTGATGCAATTAAAGACGGTAGATTAAAATCAAATCCTGCTGTACTGATTACGAATAATTCCAAATCAGGAGCTTGTGAAAAAGCTGCAGCTTTCGGCTTGCTGGTTTATCATGTCAGCTCTGTAACTCATCCTGATGATAATGAAAGAGCAAAATTTATTATAGAAATTTTAGAAAAATTCAAAATTGATTTGATTGTTTTGGCTGGATATATGAAAAAACTGCCTTCTGAAGTTATCGCTCGAATGAATGGAAGAGTGCTAAACATTCATCCTGCACTACTTCCTAAATTTGGTGGTGAAGGTATGTATGGAATAAATGTTCATAAAGCAGTTATCGAAGCAGGTAATAAAATTAGCGGGGCTACTGTTCATTTGGTTGAAAGCGAATACGACCGTGGCAGGATATTGCTTCAAAAGGAAGTAGTTGTATTAGCCGATGACAGCCCCGAAACACTTGCTGAAAGGGTGTTGAAAGCTGAGCATAAGTTGTATCCGAATGTAATCGAATTACTTGAAAAAGAAGAAATAATTACTTAAAATAATTAGTTTTGCAAAATAATTTAATTGCTCATACTACTTTAATGAAGTATTTTTTTAATATTAAATAGTATAAATCACAAAATGTTTGAATTAACAAGCGGGATATTTCGGGAAATAGTTTTAATGTTTCTTGAAATGTCGCCATATATTATATTAGGATTGATTTTTGTAGCATTATTAAACTACTTTGTCAGTAAAGATTTAATTTCCAGGCAAATTGGAAAAAATAACTTTTGGTCGGTACTAAAAGCATCCTTATTTGGCATTCCACTCCCTTTGTGCTCGTGCGGAGTTGTGCCTACAGCAGTTTATATGTCCAAAAGTGGAGCTTCAAAAGGGGCTACTGTATCGTTCCTTATCTCCACACCACAAACCGGAATTGACTCTATTATTGCTACTTATGGTATGCTTGGACCACTTTTTGCAATATTCAGACCTTTCGCTGCTTTAGTTATGGGGATTTTCGGTGGCTTGGCTGTAAGATTGATTTCAGATGAGGATAAGGAAAGCACTGCAAAGCCGAAATTTATCGGATTGACTCAATTTGAAGCGGTCAGGACAGTTGAAACTCAAAAAGTGATTTCGACAAAAGAGAAAATAAAAAAAACACTTAATTATTCTTTCGTCGAGTTTCTTGATGATATATCGGTGCAATTTGTAGCAGGTGTAATTATTGCCGGATTGATTGCATATTTTATCCCAAATGATTATTTTGCCGAAACCGGATTCAATTCAGGTATTCTTGGAATGCTTCTGATGATACTAATCGGAGCGCCTATGTATGTCTGTGCAACAGCATCAATTCCAATTGCAATGGCACTTCTGATGAAAGGATTCAGCCCAGGTGTTGCATTTGTATTTCTCGCAGTCGGTCCTGCTACAAATGCTGCAAGCATTACAATAATATCAAAATCTCTCGGGAAAAAAGTAACTATGCTTTATCTGACAGCTATTGCAGTTCTGTCAATAATGATGGGATATTTACTTGATTTTGTATATTATTTGTGGGGTGAAGGCTCCATTATTCATAATCATCACAGCCACGAACACTCGGATATGTTTTTCTCTGATGATATGAAGCTCATATTAGGGATTGTATTTTTTGTGATGATTATAATGTCATTTTACAGAAAATATTTTTCCAAATATTTCAATAATAAGAGACCTGAAATTATTGATGATGGTATTCAAAAAATAATGATTTCGGGTATGACCTGTAACCACTGCGTTTCGACAGTTAGCAGTACAGCACTTAAAATAAAGGGGATTGATGAAATAAATATAAGGCTTGATGAAGGTCTGGCATACGTAAAAGGTAAGTTTGATATGAATGAATTTGAAAAAGAAATAAATGATGTAGGATATAAAATAGTTAAATAAATATGAATAATATAATACTTTTACATGGTGCTATCGGCGCTGCTGTGCAATTCGAGCCAATTGAGCAAAGACTTAAATCCAATTTCGGTGTTTACAAATTTGATTTTTCCGGACATGGCAGCCGCTCGGAATTTGAAGGCGAATTAAGTATAGAGCAATTCACTGAGGATTTGCATAATTTCATATCAGAAGAATCATTATTTGGAGCTGATGTATTTGGATACAGCATGGGCGGATATGTTGCATTAAATTATGCTTCAAAATATCCTGAAAATCTTTCAAATATAATGACGCTTGCAACAAAATTCGATTGGACTCCTGAGTCTGCTGCTATTGAATCCAAAATGCTTAATCCCCAAAAAATCATTGATAAAGTGCCCAAATTTGCTGAATATTTAAAATCGCTTCATGGTGAGTGCTGGACTCAACTCCTTGAAAAAACTGCCCGAATGATTATTAATATTGGGAATAATCCTTTAATAAACAAATCAAAATTAGCTGAAATATGCAATCACGTGAGAATTTCAGTCGGTGACCGAGACAAAATGGTAAGTATAGTTGAAAGTTATGATGCATTTAGAAATTTAAACAAGGCAAGTTTCGCAGTACTTCCGGATACAGAACACCCAATTGATAAAATAAATTTTGAAAGACTTATTTATGAAATTGAAACATTTTTTCAAGGCTAACGTAAAATTAAATATTGTATAATATATATCTATACAATATTATTCATTTATTTATTCATCATTATTTTGGAGTTTTAAAAAATGGGCACTTATACAAATCAGAATGCCACTTTTTGTTGGCTCGATTTAGCAACCACCGATCCTGTCGGTGCAAAAATATTTTACAGCAAAGTTTTCGGATGGGAAACTATGGATGTTCCTGTCGGTGAAGACATGGTTTATACAATGCTCAATCTCAAAGGTCAGCCTGTTGCGGCATTGAGTCTTATGCCGAAAGAGCAGGCAGATATGAATATGCCTCCTTTCTGGACAAGCTACATCGCTGTTGATG
The DNA here is from genome assembly GCA_019637995.1 of Ignavibacteriota bacterium. NCBI lineage: Bacteria > Pseudomonadati > Ignavibacteriota > Ignavibacteriota bacterium. Next base: position 395,939 of record JAHBUQ010000003.1, on the reverse strand, counting down.
ATGCAGCTGCGACTTGCGTCAAAGCAGAACGAAATGCTGGCAAAGTTGTGATGCCGCCAATGCAAGTGATGGATGAAGGATACATGGCAATTCTTCAGGACCCTGAAGGTGCTTATGTAGGCATTTGGCAGGCAATGAATATGCAGGGATTTGCATACTATGGTGAAACAGGCTCAGTCTGCTGGTTCGAAGAGGGATGTTTTAATCGTGAAAATGCTATACCCTTTTATGAAAAGACTTTTGGGTGGTCGTCAACAACTTCACCTATGGGAAAGAATCTTTATACATTATTTAATTTAGATGAAATGATGGTTGCAGGAATGTACGAAATGACTGAAGAGATGAAGGATATTCCTGCTCACTGGCTTCCATATTTTGGAGTCAGAGACATTGATAAAGCGCTTTCAGTTACTGAGGAGATGAACGGTAAAGTCCTTATGCAAAAATTATTTGTTGAAGATGTCGGCTATTTTGCTGTAATCCAGGATCCACAAGGTGGTGCTCTTGGACTACTCGAAATGCCTGTATAAGTGTTATTAATATTCAGCCCCATTATTTTTATGTGGTAATTTATAAAAGTGAGATTGGTTTATTAATTCGAAATATTTTTTTCTAATTCAGATAAATTAATTTGTAATTAAGGTGGGGATGAGGTAGTAGTTTAGTAATAATAATAACCAAATAAAGCAAAGGCGAGCTATTATGTTCGCCTTTTACAATTAAATTTATAAATCACTGATTTTAGTCGGAATCTTTAAAAATTGTTGCAGGAAATGGAATCGGCTCGCTTGGTGCTTAACTACCAAGTTAGGGGCAATCTATTTAAATCATATAAATTAATATGAGTACTTTTTAAAATAATATCAAAGAATTAATTATTTCTACCCATATTAAATATCGGCAGATTTCTATTCCCGCATACCCATAAGTTAAACTCAACACTACTAAGTGAACTTCTATATTAACGCTAATCTTGCAATTTTATTAAATAGCAATTATATTCAAATATTAAAACAATAAAATTAGTACTTATTCTAAAATAAAGATTGAATAAAATCATCTTTATTTAATTATTATTTTTACGAATAAATTGCATACAGGACAATAAATATGACATCGCAGGAAATTAGGCAGTCATTTCTTGATTTTTTTAAAGAAAAGCAACATAGAATTATACCAAGTGCTCCGGTAATTCCACACGGAGACCCGACTTTACTTTTTACTAATGCCGGAATGAATCAGTTTAAGGATGTTTTTTTAGGAGTCGGCAGCCGCGATTATGTACGTGCCGCGGATACCCAAAAGTGCATCAGAGTAAGCGGAAAGCATAATGATTTAGAAGAAGTGGGTGTGGATACATATCATCACACATTTTTTGAGATGCTTGGCAACTGGAGTTTTGGTGATTATTATAAAATTGAAGCAATAGATTTCGCATGGGAGCTGCTTACTAAGGTTTGGGGTTTGCCCGTTGAGCGTCTTCACGCAACTGTTTATAAAACTGATGATGAAGCCTTCGAAATCTGGAAGAATTATCTGCCTGAATCGCAAATTCACCGATTTGCAGAAAAGGATAATTTCTGGGAAATGGGGGAGACAGGTCCCTGTGGTCCGTGTAGTGAAGTTCATTTCGACAGAACACCGGATTTATCAGGAGGAAAACTTGTGAATGCAGGAGTACCGGAAGTAATTGAAATATGGAACCTTGTATTTATTCAATATAACAGAAAAAATTCAGGTGAACTTGAGCCTCTTTCATCTACTCATGTTGATACAGGAATGGGTTTTGAGAGAATTTGTGCAGTAATTCAGGGTAAAGAATCCAATTATGATACTGATGTTTTTATGCCTCTAATTAACGAAATTGCAAAATTAAGCGGCAAGAAGTATGATGGCGGACTTACTGACCCCGATTCAATTGCGATGCGTGTAATCGCTGACCATGTGCGTACTCTTTCATTTGCAATCGCTGATGGTGCACTTCCAGGAAATGAGGGACGCGGCTATGTTTTACGCAGAATATTAAGGCGAGGCTGCAGGTTTGCCCGCAATCTTGGATTTAGACAACCTGTGATTTACAAACTTCTGCCAATACTCGAAAATATTATGGCTGATGTGTTTCCTGAAATCAAGGAGCAGATGCCTACAATAGAGAGAATCATCAAAGGTGAAGAAGAGAGTTTTCTTCAGACCCTTGACCGAGGTATTGAGATTTTTGAAGAAAAATCAAATGATACAATATCTTCCGGATATAATATAGTATCAGGTGCCGATGCATTTTTACTTTATGATACTTATGGCTTTCCTTATGATCTGACAGAGCTTCTTGCAAGAGAGAAAAATCTGACAATTGACAAAGCCGGTTTTGATGAATTAATGAAGCAACAGAAAGAGCGTTCGAGAGCATCCAGAAAAAGTGCCGCTGAGGAAGTTGAGCTTCCGAATGTAAAATTTGATTGCAAGTTTATCGGATATTCAAATATAGAAGCTGAATCAGAGGTGCTATTTGTAAAAGACAATCTTCTTGTTACAGCCGAAACGCCTTTTTATGCTGAGTCTGGTGGACAGATTTCAGATACAGGAACTGCTACACTTGCCGGAGAAGTGTATAATGTTCTTGACATGCGTAAAATTGGTAACACTATTTTTCATATTTGTGATAGAGATATTGAAAATTTAATTGGCACAATAGCATTATTGAAAGTTGACAGCAAGCGTCGAAAAAACATTATGCGAAATCACTCAGCTACTCACCTAATGCACGAAGCGCTTCGAGAATTGCTGGGCAATCATGTTCAGCAGGCAGGCTCGCTTGTTGCACCGGATTATTTAAGGTTCGATTTTAATCATTTTGAAAAAGTAAAACCTGAACAAATTAAAGAAATTGAGAATATTGTCAATAGCAAAATTTTAGAAAATATTAATATTTCCATAGAGGAAAAAGAACTCGAAAAAGCTCGTGAAATCTCTAAAATCAAAATGTTTTTCGGTGATAAATATGGCGATACTGTCAGAGTAGTTACAATGGACCCGAAATTCTCAATGGAACTTTGTGGCGGTACACACGTATCTAATACTGCGGAGATAGCATTGTTTAAAATTATCTCAGAAAGTTCAGTTGCAGCGGGTGTGAGAAGAATTGAAGCTATAACCGGAGATGCTGTTAATGAGTATATTCATGATTTGAGTGATAAAATTCTTGAATCTGAGAAAGCAAAAGAAGAACTTAATCATAGAATCAAACAACTTGAGAAAGAGATTTCAGAGCTTAAGCTCGCAGATAAAAGCGGAGAACTGAGTAATTTAATTCAAACAGGAATTTTGTATAATGGTATAAAAATTGTATGTAGTATTGTGGACGCCGAAAATCTTGATGAACTGAGAAATTTAGGCGACAGCTTAAGAAATGAATTAGGAAAATCAGGCATTGGTCTTTTAGCTGCTGAAATAGAAGGAAAAGCACAAATGGTATGTGTGGCAACTGATGACATAAAAGATAAGTATCCTGCCGGAAAGTTAATTGGCATTGCTGCCAAAGAATTGGGCGGTGGCGGTGGCGGTAAGCCGCATCTTGCAACAGCCGGTGGAAAAGATGTCGATAAGCTTCCGAATTTGATAAAAATATTTCCTGAAATGGTAAAAAATTATAATTAATTGATATAAAATGCAAGATACAACTGTTAAAAATATTTTGATTTTCTTTGCGGCTGTTACAATGTTTTATTTGTTGAATCTGCTGTCTGCTATTATATTGCCACTTGTACTTGCAATGTTGATTGCTATTTTAGTGCAGCCCTTGATAAATTTTCTTCTCAAAAAAGGGCTGCCTAAATGGCTGATACTTCCTACATTTTCAATACTTTCGCTTGCTGTATTATTCGTAATCGGATTGATAATCAGTAATACAATTGCCCAAATAGTTGATGAGCAGAATTATCTGCTTTCACGGCTACTTTTGAAATTAGATAATCTACTAATATGGACAAACGATACATTTAATACAAAAGTTGATTCCACATTGCTCGTAAGTGAAATTTATAAATCGTTTGGTGAAGGTGGAATTCCTGAAGCACTTTCCGGATTTGCAAGCGGACTTGGTTCATTCTTCGGGTCATTTCTTTTCTTCTCACTTTATTATGTAATGCTACTTGCCGGAATGGCAAATTATGAGCAGTATCTCAGCTTTGTTGGTGGTGATCAAGGTGTAAATTTACTAAAAGAATATGAGAATATTCGTCACTCAATATTTTCATATATGTGGATAAAAGTACTGATAAGCATATTTACAGGTTTATTGACTTTCACAATTTGTATGGCATTTAGTATTAAGTTTGCAGTATTTTGGGGCTTTTTAGCATTTTTATTGAATTTTATTCCAAATATTGGTTCTATTATAGGTACAATACTACCGATATTGATGGGCATTATACAGATTGATTCAATTACTGACATTGCTATTTTAGCTATTTTGCTTATCGCTTTGCAGTTTATAATGGGAAATATAATTGAACCTATCATTATGGGCAACAGATTGAGAATTAATACTTTAACTGTGCTTTTCGGTTTAGTATTCTGGGGTTATATCTGGGGTATACCCGGGATGATATTATCTGTTCCTTTGCTTGTTATAATGAAAATAATTCTTGAAAGATCGCCGGGGTTTAGTTTCTTTGCGAGATTAATGGGCTACCCTGTTAAGGAAAAACATACTTAATAAATTACAATTGAGGTAATCATTTGATAAACAAAATTATTATATTTTTTATTCTTATTTTTACAATTACTCTAACAGCTTCAAAAGATTTGAAGTTTGACGATTACAACGATTTGCGTTATGCAGCGAAAGCTATTCAGACTACTCATTATCACGATATTCTTAAAGCATTTTCGGGGAATTTCAGGCAGATTTTCTTTTTCACTCCCGATGATGCAAAATCTGAAAAAGGTACCGGCAGTTCAATTAATAAAATTGTACTTGATGAGCGTTATCTTGAAATAAATTCATTCCTTGTATTCGGTGCTGACACTGCAAAAAGAAAAATCATCATTGGTTATGACGGAGTTAAAGAGAAATATGACTTAATTCAATATTCTAATATTGAAACTTATTCTATTCGTGCAAACGGCAAATTTGTAGCCGAAGAAAAATCTCTTGTTTTCGAAGGTTCATATCCATATAAAGAAATTAATCCCGATGATTTCAAAATAATATTGAGATATGATGATGATAACGAATTTACATTTCAGCATTACGAAATAAGTAATGGAAATGAAATTAAAATATTAGAAATCAAGAATTTTAAACTAGCTGATTGATTTTCAAACAGCTGCTATTCCATCAATTTCCAGTATTACATCATGATGTAGTCTTGCAACCTCAATTACGGTTCTTGCAGGTTTAGAATCGCCCATTATTTCAGCATAAATCTTATTAATTTCGCCCCAATCATCAATATTACTGATATATACAGTAATTTTTAGCATTTTACTAAAATCAGAACCTGCTTCACCCAAAACAGCTTTAAGATTATCAAAAACCTGAATTACAGATTTTTTTATATCTTTTTTAACAATACTTCCATCTTTTGGATGGACAGGAAGAATTCCTGCTATATAAATCAATCCATTGTGTACTATAGCCTGTGAGTAATGACCAGCAGGTTTGGGTGCGGATTCTGTAAATATTGATCTTAATTCCATAATAATCCATTTTTAATCGTTTATAAATAATATTTTTCAAATTAATCAGAAATCATTTTTAAAAATATAACATAATTTTGAATATAGGGAGAAAAAGATGAGATTTGTAAATATTCAGGCTGTTTTTTTATTAATTGCAATTTTTATGATTTCTTGTGGCGAATCAGCTGACACTTATATCCGTACGGCTGAGGTCAAAATGAAAGTTGAAAAGTACGATGAGGCAGTTCAGGAATTGGAAAAAGCAATAGAATTGAATGAAAAATCTTACATAATCTGGACATTAAAGGGCAGAGCTCATTTTATGAATAATAATTTTCAGGCGGCTCTAAGCGATTTTGACAAAGCAATTGAATTAAACCCAAAAGCTGAACTTGCTTATTATTTCAGGAGTTTATCAAGATTTTATTCAGGCGATATTAATAATGCAATTTCAGATATCAGCAAAACTATTGAAATTAATCCTTCAAACGACTCAGCTTTTGTTATGAGAGCTACTTATTATTCAAATATTGACAGTCTGACAGTAGCAGAAAATGATTTAAAGCGTGCTTTGGAGCTAAATCCCGTAAATACACAAGCATACTTTGAGATGGGTGCTGTATATGTGGTTGTTTCTGAGTATGAGAAAGCTATTGAATATTATGAAAAAGTTGTCAAATTAGACCCAAATTTTGCGGAAGCTTATATAAACATGGGTGTATGTTATTCTGAACTGGGTGATTACATGGCTTCTGTCCAAAGCTACTCTAAAGCAATCGAATTACAACCAAATTTGGGTTTGGCTTATTACAACAGAGCATTTTCTAAAGTCGAGCTTGGTGATAAAATCGGTGCATGCAATGATTGGTCGAAAGCAGGAGAACTTGGTATAACAGACGCTTACACAATAATAAACGAAAATTGTAAATAGCTATAAATTTTTACGTAGTTTTGTTTGCCTCATAAAACGAGACCGGTACGGCATTTTCGTAGTTTTGACAGATATCGTGCATAGAAAAGAAGTTTTATATCAGAAATCTGCAATCTTATTCTTTACTCTGTGCTTTTTGATATTATATTTCAATTCATATTCATAATTATTTTATTTGTACTAATAATGTATGCTAAAAATTTTGTGATTTGAGAAAAAAAGTTTTAATAATTATTACAATTATTATCTTGCATAATAATCTCATAAAAAGTAAAATTATTGACACATCATATCAACAAATATTCAAATTAATTTTTTTAAATTGTTTAAATTGCTTATTTTTGTATTAATTAATAATAAGAATTATATTTTTTATGATAAGACAATCTGTCAATATGATGTTAATCTATGAAGATTCGCAAATAGCGGATGTCTATCTCTTTGGTCTGAATTTACCTAAGTCTCGCTCAAGTAAAATCAACCAGTTTAAGCATTATACTACAGACGCACCTGTTTAAGTCCTCTAAATTGAACTCTTTGATTTAATTTAAGCAATTTTTGTATTTATTATATATAATTTATTAACAGTTATTTATTTTTAGGAGAAAGAAAATGAAAAGAGATTTTTTGATGGTTCGCGATTTCACAACTGAAGAAATCCACGAAACTTTTGAAATTGCACGCGATATGAAAAAAGATAGAAAAAAATATTCCAAAGCATTGGAAGGCGAAACTATGGCATTGATTTTTGAAAAACCATCGCTTCGTACCCGTACTACATTTGATGTAGGTATCCAGCAGCTTGGCGGATATTCACTCTATTTATCACCCGCTGAAATCAACCTTGGCAAGCGTGAATCAGTTTATGATGTTGCGAAGAATTTAGAAAGAATGGTTCAGGGTATTATGATTCGTACTTTCGGTCATGATATTGTTGAAAATATGTCAAAATATGCTAAAATTCCGATTATCAATGGTCTTACAGATTACTCACACCCATGCCAGGCAATGGCAGATTACCTTACAATACTTGAAGTAAAAGGCAAACTCGAAGGTTTGAAACTAACTTATGTTGGCGATGGCAATAATGTTGCTCATTCACTTATGGATGCAGGCGCCCGTCTTGGTGTTAATGTAACTATTTCATGCCCAAGAGGTTATGAGCCGAATATGATGGCTTATAATCAAGCGGTAGAAGATGCAAAACTTACCGGTGCAAAAATCGAAGTAGTTCATGACCCGTTTGAAGCAGTTAAGGGTGCAGATGCTATATATACTGACGTTTGGGCATCTATGGGACAGGAAGCTGAAGCTGCAGAAAGAAGAAGAATTTTCTTACCATATCAGGTAAATGAAAATCTTATGGCAGCAGCTAAAGACGATGCGATTTTCTTACACTGCTTGCCGGCTCACCGCGGCGATGAAGTAACAGATGGCGTGATTGATGCACCAAACTCTTATGTGTTCCCTGAAGCTGAAAACCGTCTTCATGCTCAAAAAGCAATTATGTACAAATTGTTGAAACAGGACTAATATGTTCAAGACAGCTTTAATAGCAGTTGGTGGCAATTCTTTAATTCGTGCCGGTGAACGCGGCACGATTGAAGAGCAGCTACACAATGCAAATGAAACTGCCAAAAGCATAGCTCTTATGATTAAAAACGGCTGGCACGTTGTCGTTACTCACGGCAACGGTCCACAAGCCGGTGCTGCACTTTTGCGTTCTGAAAGGGCTTCGGGAGAGGTTTACACACATACTTTGGATATGTGTGTTGCCACAACCCAGAGTGAAATCGGTTATATTATGCACCGCGCTCTCGAAAAACAGTTAAAAAATCTCGGAGTGGAAAAGCTTGTTACTACAATTCCCACAATGGTGGCAGTTGACGAAAATGACGCTGCTTTTCAGAATCCGTCAAAACCGATTGGTCCATTTTATACCAAAGAAATCGCAGAGCAGAAGCAAAAGTCGCTGGGCTGGAATGTTGTTGAAGATGCTTCACGCGGATACCGCAGAGTAGTTGCATCCCCTGACCCAATGGAAGTTTTACAGCTTGAAATAATCAAGAAAATAATCGGATTGGATGCTGTTGTTGTTGCACTCGGCGGTGGTGGAATTCCGGTAATCAAGACTCCCGAAGGTGATATTATCGGCTCGGAAGCTGTGATTGATAAAGACCGTTCATCTGCACTTCTTGCTTATAACCTCGGAGTTGATGCTTTCATCATCAGTACAGATGCTGACAAAGTTTATCTGAATTTCAAAAAGCCAAATCAAATTGGTTTGGATAAAGTTACAGCAGATGAACTTCAAAAATATTACGATGATGGTCATTTTCCGGCAGGAAGTATGGGACCTAAAGTTGAATCAGTCATAAGATTTATCCGTAATGGTGGAAAGCATGCAATCATAACTTCTTATGAATACCTGATGGATGCTCTCGAAGGTAAAGCAGGAACACATATAGTTCCGTAGTATGAAGATAACGTTCTTTGAAAATATGTAATTGATGAAAGAAAGATTGTCACACTGAGTCCTTCGACTTCGCTCAGGATAAACTTAGTCGAAGTGTGTATTGGTTAATGTCATAGAATGTGCTTTCACTGATGCGGATTTGTCACATTGAGCGAAGTCGAAATGTGAACAAATCTAACTGTATTATTTTACTAATGCTTACAAGTCGTGTCATTGGCAGTGAAGTCAAAATGTGTTTTAATTTGAATTTTATTTGAGATAAAATATATGAAAAATTACTATGTCTATATTGTTGAATGCAATGATTTATCTTTTTATTCAGGTGTTACCAGTAATATTGAAAAAAGAATAGCAGAACATAACTTCGGAGTTGATATAGATTCTTATACTTATTTCAGAAGACCTGTTAGAATTGTATTTTCTCAACATTTTTCAAATATTGACGATGCTTTGAGAGCTGAAAAGCAAATAAAAGGTTGGTCAAGAAAGAAAAAACTTGCTTTAATTAATGGCGACTTTGATTTATTAAAAGAATTATCAAGATGTCAAAATGAAACTTCGAGCTACAAAAGAGATATTACTGATTTGAAAGAGAAATTAGGTAGTTAAAGTCTGGCAAAAACGTATTCAGTTTCAAAATAATTCAGTAAAATGTCACACTGAGCGAAGTCGAAGTGTGAAGAAAGGCAAAAACAGACTTCGACTTCGCTCAGTCTGACAGGAAGATTTTCAGCACATTTTCACTAAGTTTATCCTGAGCGGAGTCGAAGGACTCAATGTGACAAGCGAAATTGGAACACATTTCGACTTCGCTCAATGTGACACGAAGAATTATCAATAACATATTGAATAATTGCTAAAGATTTGTAATTAAATAAAAGTAAAAAAAAATGAATTTAAAACATATTATCGAAAGCCAGCAGTTTACAGTTCCAAAGATTAATGAACTGTTTGAAAGAACTGAGCTTATGAAGAAAATTGTTGCTCGTGGCGGCACTATGGATTATGGCAATAAAGTAATGGCTAATCTGTTCTATAAGCCCTCAACACGTACAAGTTTTTCATTTGCATCGGCTATGTATCGTCTTGGCGGCAAAGTGCTTTCAACTGAGCATGCTTCTGAATTTTCTTCTGAAATTCAGGGCGAGGTTATTGAAGATACGATTAGAATTATCGGTAGCTATTGCGATGCTATTGTCCTTCGCCATATTGAGGAAGGCGGTGCAAAACGTGCTGCTGCGGTTTCTGAAGTACCAATAATTAATGCCGGCGATGGCTCCGGCGGTCAGCATCCGACTCAGGCACTTCTTGATTTATATACAATTCACAATGAGTGCAAAACTCTTGATGGATTATCAGTAGCGTTCATTGGTGCTTTGGATAATGGAAGAACTGCACGCTCGCTTGCTTATCTACTGGCTAAATACGAAAGGACTAAGCTGTATTTTATCGCTCCCGATGAGATGCAGATGAAACCGGACATACTTGAATATCTTGATAAACGCAATATCAGTTATGAACTTGCTAATTCCACAAAAGGAATTATCAGTAAGGTGGATGTTGTTTATCAAACACGTATTGATAAAGAAAGATTACAATCAAAAAATATTGATTTTTCTGCTTTCAATATTGATACAAAGGTATTGCAAACTATGAAGTATGATGCGATAATTATGCACCCTCTCCCACGCTCAGTCGAAATCAGCAATGAAGTGGATAATGACCCGCGTGCTGCTTATTTCCGTCAGACTAAAAACGGACTTTATGTCAGAATGGCATTGCTTACTATGCTTTTTGACGAAAATTGATTTTATAAATTTATTAATAGGAAAATACTATGAAAACTCAGGATTTTATAAACATAGAAAACGAATTCGGCGCCCATAATTATCATCCACTGGATGTAGTTGTTGAAAAAGCAGAAGGTTGCTGGGTAACCGATGTTGAAGGTAAAAGATATTTAGATTGTTTAGCCGCATATTCAGCGGTAAATCAGGGACATTGCAATCCGAAAATTTTCAGGACATTTGTTGAGCAGGCAACTAAAGTAACACTTACAAGCCGTGCTTTCCGTAATGACCAATTGCCAAGATTGTACAAGAAACTTAACGAAATGACCGGCTATGAAATGTCGCTTCCTATGAATTCCGGTGCTGAAGCAGTCGAAACAGCAATTAAACTTGCACGTCGCTGGGCTTATGATGTTAAAGGAATCGAAGAAAATAAAGCTGAAATTATTGTTGCAACAGGTAATTTCCATGGAAGAACTTCAACTATCGTTGGATTTTCTGATGACCCAAGCTCTAACAAAGGATTTGGACCATATTGCACTGAAGCATTCCCGATGCACGAATACGGCAACGCCGAAGATTTACGTTCAAAAATTACTCCAAATACCGCTGCAGTATTAATTGAACCGATTCAGGGCGAGGGTGGAGTTGTGATTCCTCCTGACGGCTACCTCAAAGAAGTTGAGAAAATCTGTCGTGAGAATAATGTACTTTTCATTTGTGATGAAATTCAGGCTGGTCTTGGTCGCTCAGGCAAACTTTTTGCACATTATTATGAAGGTGTTCGTCCTGATATGGTTATTATCGGAAAAGCTCTTTCAGGTGGTTATTATCCGGTTTCAGCAGTTCTTGCGGACAAAAAAGTGATGCTTGTGATTCATCCGGGTGAGCATGGTTCTACTTTCGGTGGAAATCCACTTGGCGCCGCCGTCGCAGTTCGCGCTCTTGAAGTTTTGGAAGAAGAAAATCTGATTGAACGCTCAAATGAATTGGGTGAATATTTTATGTCAAAACTACGTGCAATTGACAGCCCGATGATAGATTTCGTTCGTGGTCGCGGCTTATGGATTGGCTTCGTGCTGAAAACCAAAGCACGTCCATATTGCGAAATGCTCAAAGAAGAAGGCATCCTCTGCAAAGAAACACACGTGAATATCATCCGATTTGCTCCACCTCTAGTTATCACAAAAGGTGAGATTGACTGGGCTATCGAAAAAATCGAAAAAGTTGTGAAGTCACTGGATAAGTAATTATTATTCAAATAAATGAATAAAATGCCTGTTCTATTAATAGAGCGGGCATTTTTTTTGGGGTGATGAAGATATTACATAGCTATATGACGAATGTACTTTGAAATTTTATTCAAATCCCTGATAATAATACTTTTAGCGGTATTACTCTCAATTTTCTCCTTCAACTGCTCAATTGAAAACTCAAGATGTGCCTTCTCTCTGGCAAGTGCATAATAAGCTCTAAATTCAAGGTCTTTCATCTGTTCTTCTAAATATTCTTCATAATTACTTCTTTTCATAGTATTACCTTTTTAGATACAAACTTTTGTACTTCAATGCTTTTTCTATCTCATCATTCGGAGTTTTTTCAGTTTTCTTAACAAATCCATTAGTAAAAACAATTTTTTATCTTTTTAAAAAAAGTATAATGAACGAGTTATTCGTGTCTGATGTTTAACACGTAATTCAAAGATACCATCTTTAAGAAATTTACTTAGTTGGCTTGGCACTAATTCATTCTTACTTTTAATTATCCTAAATTCTTCAATATTAGCTAATACCTCAGCTCGTTCAATCTTTGTTAGTGAATTCAAGAATTTTAAAAAAGGTACATTGCCACTTTCAAGTTCAAAAAATTCAACTTGGAATTCATCATTCACATTTGTACCTTTAAAAAAATAAACACTTTATAAACGGTAGTTTGCAAAATTAATTGTTTGAATAAGTTACTATAAGATTTGAAAAAAAAGAAAAAGTAGTGAAGTCACTGGATTAGTAAATATTATTCAAATAAATGTATATAATGCCTGTTCTATTAATAGAGCGGGCATTTTTTTTGTTTGGTGAAATGGTGGGAATTAGTTAATTTTGTAAATCAATTATTAAGAGAATTTTTGTGTGAAAAATAAGTTTGTTATTGGTTGCTTTTGAAGAGCAGAAAGTAAAATATTTGTAATAATTAAATTAATATAATATAATATAATATAATATAATATAATATAATATGACAACATTAAAATTAACATTTATTTTTGTAAGTCTTGTACTTTTAATGACTTATAATTCTTATAGTCAAGGATGCAGTGATGCAGGGGTTTGCACTATGAATAGTTTTAAACCTAATGATGAGGGCAACCTAAATCAGACAAGCAATCAGATTAAATTTGGAATATCTTATGGAAATGCTGATTATTCAATATCTGCTCTGGGGAATTATATTGAATATAACAAGCAAATAAATAATAAGTTTGGGTTTGACATTAAATTAACTTCAATTGCTCAAAATGGTAATGATATTTCCAAATTCGGTCTTTCTGATGCTTTTTTAAATATCAACTACAAAGCTAATGAGAAAATAATATTGACATTAGGTACAAAAATTCCACTCTCACAATCCAATATCACGTTAAACAATCTACCCTTACCAATGGACTATCAGGCAAGTTTAGGGACATATGACTTAATCTTGGGAATTGGTTATGAATTAAATAAAATCCAAATAGTTGCAGCCTTGCAACAGCCCTTGACACAAAACAATAACCAATTCTTAGCCGAAAAGTATCCAACTAATTCAAAATTGAGGGAGTTTCAATCTACAAATCAATTCAAACGAAGTGGCGATGTTTTATTGCGTGTTTCTTATCCTGTTTCATTGAGCGAAAAAATTAGAGTGACTCCAAGCATTTTACCAATTTATCATCTGTATAATGACAAATTCACCAATGAATCAGGTATTGAACAAGAAATTGCTGATTCTAAGGGACTTACATTAAATGGAAACATCTTTTTAGATTATGAGTTAAATAGTAGCAATATAATACAGCTTAATCTTGGAATGCCCTTTGTAATTAGAAAGGAACGACCGGATGGTTTAACCAGAAGTTTTATCGCGAATTTGGAATACAGGTTCAAATTTTAAATATGATAATGATTCATAAAAAAAACGTCGCAACTTTGATTAGGTGTGACGTTTAATTAAGTACCCGGAACAGGACTTGAACCTGCACGAGCTGAGCTCACTACAACCTGAATGTAGCGCGTCTGCCAATTTCGCCATCCGGGCATAATTACAGATTGCAAAAATACGAAATTTCGCTCATATTTTTGGTGTAAATATTAAGTTCAAATATTAGATATAAATAATTTTCAAATTATTCTTCGTTTATCTCAATACCGAGATAAGCCATAGCTTCATTAAAATTATTTGTAATAGTTAGAAGCTTGTCAACACGAACAAGTTTCAGACTGTCATGAAGATATGTTTTTGGTCTCCATAGTACAAGTCTTCCGCCTGCATTCATAACTGAATTATACATAGTCATCAATGCACCAATAGCATTTGAAGCCATGTAGTCAACGTTTCGAAGGTCAATTAATATTTTTATTTTGCCTTCGCCGCATAAATCATCAACAGTTTGTTTCAATACATCAGATATTTCAGGTTCTGTTCCCGGTACCAAGCGACCGTTTAATTCCAGAACAGTGTAGCCGTCATCAGTGTTTTTAATGTTTAATTGTTCGCTCATGACAAATTCCAAAAAAGTTAAAAAAAATTTACATAAAATAATAATGCAAATTAGTTATTTTTTTTGATTAAATCAACACCTAATTCATTTAATTGAGAAATATCAACTTCAGATGGTGAACCATCCATTAGCGATAGTCCGCTTGTAGTTTTAGGAAATGCAATTACATCACGGATATTATCAGTTCCGGCAAGTATCATAACCATACGGTCAAGCCCTAAAGCAATTCCGCCGTGTGGTGGAGCACCGAACTTGAGAGCTTTAATCAAAAATCCAAATTTTTCTTCTATTTCAGATTCTGACAGCCCCAACTTGTCGAACATAACTTTTTGTACCTGATTGTCATGTATTCTTATGCTTCCTCCACCAATTTCAGCTCCGTTACAAACTATATCGTAAGCCTTTGCTCTGACTTTCGATGGATCGGTATCCAAAAGATGCAAATCTTCCTCCATAGGTGATGTAAATGGATGATGCATTGCGTAGTAACGTCCTGTCTCATCGTCATATTCAAATAATGGAAAATCAAGTACCCAAAGGAACTCATATTTGCCTTTAACCTTATCAAGAATACCAATTCTTGATGCAACCTCCAGACGTAAAGCTCCTAAAATTGTCAGTGCACGGTTTTTCTTATCCGATGAAATCAATATCAAATCGCCATTTTCAGCTCCGCAAGTTTGACGAATAAAATCTTTTTCCTCATCTGTGAGGAATTTTGCAATAGGGGAATTAATATCTCCATCTATATATTTAATCCAGGCGAGTCCTTTTGCACCATATTTCTTGGCAAATTCAGTAAGTTCGTCAAGATGTTTTCTGGATAATTCAGCTCCACCTTTTACACAAATTGCACCTATTAAACCATTTGACTCTATAATATCTTTAAATACTTTGAAATCGCAACTTTTTAAACCATCATTCAAGTGTGATATTTTCATATCGAATCTTAAATCAGGCTTATCCGAGCCATAATTGTTCATAGCAGTTTCGTAACTCATTCGCCGGATTGGAAGCTCTATATCAATATTGAGGACTTCTTTCCAAACTCTTGCAAAAAGCTTCTCAGTAACTTCAAGAATATCCTCGCGGTCAATAAATGACATTTCGACATCCACTTGGGTAAATTCAGGCTGGCGATCAGAACGTAAGTCCTCATCCCGAAAGCACTTTACAATCTGCATATACCGATCAAATCCCGACATCATTAATATTTGCTTAAAAATCTGCGGAGACTGAGGCAATGCATAAAATTTTCCCTTGTTAATTCTGCTCGGTACAAGGAAATCTCTCGCTCCTTCGGGTGTAGATTTCATCAATACCGGAGTTTCAACTTCAAGAAAGTTATTTTCGTTGTAATAACGATGTACAATCTGATAAAGTTGATTTCTGATAATGAAGTTCCTCTGAAGCTCAGGTCTTCTCAAATCAAGATATCTGTATTTAAGTTTGATTTCTTCACTAGTTTCGATTCCGTCTTCAATTGGGAATGGTGGCAAATCTGCTTTATTGATAATAGCAAAGTCTTCAGCAACAACTTCAATTAATCCTGTAGGAATGTTTTTGTTTGGATTTGAGCGAAGTCTGACTGTGCCTTCTATCCATACAACATATTCTGTTTTTATATCTTTTGCCTTTTCGGCAAGTACGGGGTTTTTCTCAGGTTCGAAAACTGCTTGAGTAATACCGAACCGATCTCTAACATCAACAAATATTAATCCGCCTAAATCTCTTACAGTAGATGCCCATCCATTGAGGACAACTTTTCTATCAACATCTTCGGTCTTTAGCTGACCACAATTAACACTTCTTTTTTTAAATATCATTTTTTCTCCATTCTGGTAAGAATCAAACTGCATCCCGTTTTACAATAATTAAAGTTCGGTCATCATTATAATTACCACGAGCAGCGTATTTTTGTACATCTTCAATAATTAATAATGCAATCTCTTTAGCTGATTTATTTTTATGTAACTTTATCATTTCGATAATACGATTATCGCTGTAAGCAATTCCGTTTTCATCTTGAGCTTCGTTAATTCCGTCTGTAAATAATGCCAAGATATCGCCCGGTCTCATAACAATATTCTCAACATTAAATTTTTGATGATGAACAAGACCCAAAAGACCGCCTGTTGGCTCTAAAGCAAATACTTCGTCTTTTTCAACTCTGTAATAAATCGGAGAGCAATGACCAGCATTGGCATAAAGTACAAGTCTATTTGAAGTTGGCATAAGTTCGCAATAAAACAGCGTAACAAATCTTTCATAAGGGAATGTTTCGAAAATTAGTGTATTCAGCCTTGAAAACATAGTGGATATTTTCGGGCTGAAAGCTTGTGCCATCCTGATTGCTCCTGAAACAAAAAGCGCCTGAATCGCTGCAGGGAGTCCTTTACTTGCAGCATCACTTATTACTATACCAAAACTTTCTTCTTCTTCAGCGTTGTTGTGCAGATAATCGAAATAGTCACCACCGACGGCACTATCCGGAATACAAACTCCATAAATTTTGTAATCGTGAAATTCCTGATAATGTTCCGGAAGCAGATTTCTCTGAATTTCTGATGCTTTAATTATGTCCCGTTGCATTTTTTTCTGCTCTTCTGTTCCAAAACTGCGCATTGTAATTGTAGCAACACTACTGATAATATTCAGTGTTTCAAAAAATGATTGCAGGATTTCATTTGCATTAAACCCAAGAACAAATTTATAAAATTTTCCTGATTTGAGCTTGACAATTTCACCTGCACCTGTAACAGAATAAACTAATATCCCTTTAGATTTTAATACAGGGTCATTTTCTCTGTTAAGAGTGGTTCGTTTTTCAAACAATTCAGCAAGAACGGGCTGGTCTTTAACAAATAGGGTATAATCGTCCGGAATTTTCTGAACATTTCCGTATTGATAACGAATTGTATAAGATAAATCATCTTCATTTAACTGCCAGATTCTACCACCGACAATCTGAAATTCTTTTTGATTAACTACTTCTTCAACTAAATTTTTTAAAAAATCAAGCTCGTTTTGATATTCACCTGAAGTGATATTTTCAACCAGTTTATAGATTTCTCTTTGATTCATACTTTCTAAGGCGTACATCAGTCGCACCTGAATATTATTTTATAATACCGACATTTAGTAATGCCGTTTTAATTTTTTTCATACTAACTGCAGTTATTGGAGTTAGCGGAAGTCTTACATTATTTTCGAGTTTACCCATCAGGTTTAATATGGCTTTAGCCGGAACCGGATTAGATTCAATAAAATTAATCTGCATTAGATCTAATAATTTATAATGCAACTCCTTAGCTTGCAGAAAATTACCGCTTAGTGCCAATCGAATTAAATCTCCGAATTCTTTAGGTACGTAATTGGATATGACAGAAATAACTCCGGAAGAGCCAATTGAAACAGAAGGCAGAGCAAGAGCGTCATCTCCACAGAATAATACAAATCCTTCAGGTGCATATTTCATAATTTCAGCCATTTGTTCCAAATCACCTGATGCTTCTTTTGTAGCAATTACATTTTTGCAGTTTTCAGCAATTTTGAGTTGAGTTTCTGCGCTGATATTGATTCCGGCTCTACCAGGAACATTATAAATTATTTGTGGAATATCAACGGCTTCAGATATAGCGAGATAATGATTAAATAAGCCTTCTTGCGATGGTTTATTATAATAGGGTGCTACAAGCAGTACACCATCAGCTCCGCTTTCTTTAGCAAGAAGAGTCATATCAATTGACGCTGCAGTATCATTTGAGCCGGTTCCGGCGATAATTGCTGTTCTTCCGTTTGCAATTTCAACAGCTTTAATAATAAGCGAAAGCTTTTCTTTTGAAGATAAGGTAGCTGATTCACCGGTTGAGCCGCATACAACAATGCCCTCAATCCCTGAATCAATCTGAAAATTCACAAGTTTTTCAAAAGCATCAAAATCAATTGACAAATCATTTTTAAATGGTGTTACTATCGCTGTGATAGTACCTTTGAGTGTAGCATCTATCATTTTCCTGCCCTGAAAAGTATTTTACAAAAAAGTTTTTTCAAAATTACAAAATATAATTAAGCAATTTAACTGTTTTAAAGTTATTTTAAAAGAAAATTGTTGGATTTGAGTAAAAAAAAGAAGACCAGGCTTACCATACACCCTAAGAACATGCTTGCCGCTGCTTCCTTCCGGATCTGACGGAGTTGGGCTGTCTTAGCCGTATGGGGCCTGATCCCTAATTTTATGAACTACAAAAGTAACAAATTTTTGCGAGATAGCAAAAATATATTTAAAATAATTTGGTCAAATTAAAAAAAAGTATTATTTTTGTATTCTTAATTAGTCGCGCTCGTAGCTCAGCTGGATAGAGCATCAGCCTTCTAAGCTGAGGGCCAGTGGTTCGAATCCACTCGGGCGTACAACCTTAAGCCTCACCGATAAATAAATATTTACGGAGAGGCTTTTTTATATAATTTCTGCCATATTGCCAACTACTTCAAGACCGGCAAACATTCCTTTTCCTTTGAATATTTCGCGGATACCTTTTTTAGATACCTGAAGCAATTCTACATCAATTTCAGAAAGTAAAGTTTCATGAACTCTGCCTTCGAGCATTTGATTATTGTATGGAGCAAGTAATTTGCCTCCCTCGTTTTTCTTGGCATTAATTTTCAGAATGAGCGATCTGTCTTTTATTTCATATTGAATATGATTTTCGCTTACTTTGATATTACTAATTTTGGCGCCGGTATATGTTGCAAATTTATACAAATGGTCATCTACCATCAAACCGCAGATAAATCCACGGAAATGGCTGCCAAACCAAGGGATACGTGCAATTGAACTAAAGAAAGAAACATTCTCTATCTCGAAGCTGTTAGACTGCATCCATATATATGAACTTGGAAATGACTTTCCCCAGTCTTTTTCGATGTAGCCTCTGCCAAAAGTAAATAAATAGATATTTTTATTAATCAATATTTTGCCACGACTACGATGGTTTAAGCTGACTATGCCGTGATTGCACTCCATAAAAGGCACAAATGAGTACCATCCCATTACACCGGGGGAGAATCTTGTTGAAATCCATTTTCTTAAGCCTTTGAAGTTTAATTCTCCAAAAGCTCTGAAATCTTCACGCTCAATATCTATAAAAACTCTATTCTCAGAAAAATGGCAGTTTCCTATTCGAATATTAAATTCATTAATATCAAATTTAAATTCACTGACATTAAATTTTATATAGTGAGTTTCAAGAGTTTGTCCATCAATAAACTGAATGAAGGCATGCTCTTTGGATTTATCTTTTGATTTGAATATACCGGGAATAATAGATAAAATGCTACTTCCGTCAATACTAACATTCTTATAGTACCAACCTTCAAAAAAATTATCCCTTTTCTTAGAGCCGTGATATCGTTCAGGGTGCCAAATCCGGCGAATTGATTCCAGCATTGATGAAATTAATAATTTATAAAAATAAATTGACGTTATTTACATTATTAATTGTATGATACAATTAATATTAGTTGAATTATCTAATAATTTTAACGTCAACCCGTTTGGCTTCCTTAAGCTCTTCGGGTGTGAATATATCACTCACATCCTGTGGTATTAGAGGTCTTTCTGTTTTTGCCATAACACGATTAGGATTAACCCCAATTTTTATCAACAAATCCTTGATGAAATCTCGTCTTTTATCTGTAGTATTTGGTTCTTCATGTTCATGTTGCCAAACTCTAAGCTGAACGCTTCTATCAGGATTTGCCATGAGATATTCAGCCACAACCCACATTTTCTTATAACTTTCTTCATTTAGTTCGAACTGACTGTCTTCATCATAGTATAACTTGAAAATAAAGTCCGGATGCAGTCTCATTTCGGGCAAGTTTGCCGGTTTTGGTGGTTTTACTGCTTCATCGTTTTTTATCTCATCAGCTACTGCAACAAGCCCAATATTAAATAGCATTATAACTAAAAACAAATATTTCATATTATTACCCATTAATTAAACCTATATTATCATTATCGTATTAAACGAAATTATATTGATTTTGTAACAAAATTAATCAATCCATGCTGATTCTATTGCATATTTAATTAATTCACCTTGATTTTTAAATCCAAGTTTATGCATAATATTTCTTCTGTGAGTTTCGACGGTTCGTGGGGAAATAAATAGTACTGATGCTATTTCTGCCGAAGTTAAGCCTTTAGAAGTTAGTTTGGCTATAGTTGTTTCCCGGTCTGTAAGTATATTATTTTCATTGTCAATATCATTTTCGGCAAAAGAATCAATCAGGTTACTAAGTGCCTCCTTTGACACAAACTTTTTGTCTTCTAATGCAAATCTTATAGCCTCAACCAAATCCTCTTCACCGGAATTTTTGAGTACATAACCCATGATTCCTTTCTGGAAAGCACTTCTGATAATTGTTTTATTATTATGCATCGAAAGTACAATAAATTTTGATTCAGGATAAGAATGTTTTAGTGTATTTATAAGCACAAGTCCATCTAAATCCGGTAGGTTTATATCAGTTATAAAAATATCAATAATACCGTTAAGATTTGCAGCTTTTATAGCATCCTGTCCAGTGAGTGAAGTACCGATAACTTCAAATTCCTGGTATTTACTCAGCATATGGATCAAGCCGTCAAGAATCATTTTATGGTCATCAACAATAAATATTTTTACTTTGTCATTCAATTAGGCACCTCAATAGTAATTGTTGTCCCGTGATTAATCTGTGAATCTATATCAATTTTTCCATTTATCAAGGCTAATCTACTATAAATATTTTTTAGTCCCATACCGCTTTTGACTGAATCTACCTTGAAACCTTTACCGTTGTCTTCAATAATAATAAGAATATTTGACGGATATGTCAATAGCTGAATGCTTATTCTTGTACAATTGGAATGCTTGACAGCATTGTTTATAATTTCTTGTACCACTCTATAAACTTGAATTTTATAATATTTTGAAAGGGGTTTTTGTTTATCTTGTAGATAATATTCAAATTTGACATTAGTGGAAGATTTGTATATTTCTACAAGTTCTTCTATTGCTGCTTTTAGACCTATTCTTTCGAGAACAGGAGGCATCAAAGCGTATGCAAACTGTCTTAATTCTTTGACAATATTATCAATCAGCTTGACCTGTTCTTTCAGGTTTTCTTTTATATCTCCATCATCGAGTTTGGAGAGTACGTTATTGATGTTAAATTTCAAAAAAGTTAAATATTGACTTGCTCCATCATGCAAATCTTTGGCGAATCTTGAGCGTTCATCTTCCTGAGTTTTTATAATTGACTTAAGTGAGTCGGTTTTACTTTCAGATATTTCTTTTAAAATTTCTTGCAATTTATGATTTGCTTCTTCAAGCTGAAGTGTTCTTTCCCTTACTCTTTCTTCAAGGGATTCATTTATTGAAATAATTTCATCAGATTGATCCTGAAGCTGTTGATTTTTTCTTTTCAACTCATCAGTACGTTCGGATATTGCATTTTCAAGGTAAATATTTCTATTTTGTACACTCTTCATTCTGATTTTATAAGCAAGAGTGACCAGTATTATTAATAGTATTGCAGATAAGACCTTAAACTCAATTGTTGACCAAAATGGAGGGGTAATTTCTATTTGAATTGATTTGCCTTTTTCATTCCATAATCCATGATTATTTGATGCCTTTACTTTGAAAAGATACTTGCCCGGCTTGAGATTAGCATATCTTGCGAACCTTTTTTCACCTGAATATACCCAACCGGTATCTACACCAACCATAAAATATGCATACTGATTATTTGATGTGTTTGTAAATTCCAGTCCAGAGAACTCAAAAGATAAGGTATTCTCAAAATAATTAAGTACTAGGTTAGTTACTTCGTGGTAATTATTATTTATTTGAAGAGGCATATCAAATAGATTTATTTTTGTTATAACAATATCAGGAATAACTTCATTGATAATAATTGAATCAGGATGAAAATATGTAATTCCACCAATACCACCAAAAAACAGATAGCCATTTTTGGATTTTGCAAAAGAATTGGTATTGAATTCATTGGATTGCAGACCATCATCCTTTGTAAAATTTTGAATTATCAAATTAAATTCGTCTGATAAAATCAATTTTGATAAACCCTTATTGCTTGATATCCAGTAATGAGAGTTTATATCTTCAAGAATTCCATAGATGAAAGTATTTGCTAAACCTTCCTTTTCTCCTATTTTGAAAAAGTCGTCAGTATCGGGACGGTAAATATTTAGTCCATCACGTGTTGTAACCCAGAGCCTGTTTTTAGAATCACTGAATAAGGAAAGTACATAGTTATTGCTCAGTGAATTTCCTTCGTCATTTCTGCTGTATTTTTTTAAAGACTTTGTATTCAAATCAATTTTAATTAATCCAATATCTGTGCCAAACCAAAGATTTTTATTTTGAGTATTGATGAAAGTAAAAATCTTGCTTCTTTTTAATTCGTCCGGAATATCTGCTAATTCATCAATACTTGAAAAACTTTTATTGGATTTATTATATTTCCTGATGAAATATTTGTCTCTAAACCAGATATTTCCATCAAAATCAAGGTGTAAAAAATCGGAGTTTGCATTTTTAATGAAATTAATGAATTTGCCTTCTTTTAAGTTAAATGTATCAATAGTATTTTCGCCGGCAGCCCAAATTGTACCTTCCAAATCTTCCAATATTGATTGATAGGAAATTGAGGGTAAATAATATATACCTTTTGAATTTGGTGAGAATAAACTCCACTTTTTATTTTTAATATCATACTTGTTTATACCGCCCTTAATTGTCGTAATCCACAAATTATCACCGGCATCAATTGTCAGACCTTTGGGGAAATTTACACTTAGCGAGTTCAAATTATTTGGATTATGAGCAAGCAAATTAAACAAATTTCTTTTTAAATTAATAATTGCGATTCCGCCTCCTTCAGTGCCGAGCCAAACTATACCGCTTTTATCAATATACATACATCTTAAGGCGACTTTATATAATAGCTGATTTTCTTTAGGAGGATAAAACTGATGAGATTTCTTCTTATTCAAATTCAGTAAAGTCAATTCATTAGTAAAGTCATGGAATACAAAAAGATTATCGAAATTGGAACTTATAGAGCGAATATCTTTATTAGGTACAAACCAATCCAATTTTTGTAACATATCCATATTTTCGTCAAGCTGAATTATCTCATCCTTAGTAGCTACAAATATTTTACCATTACCGGATACTTCAAAGTCTTTTAATAATTCATTATTAGAAAGTTCAACCTGATATCTTTTGACATCTCCATTTTCAAAATACTGATAGACTGACTTACTATCAAATATCCATATCCTGTTTCGGAAGTCCTTTTTTATTTTATATGAAAGTGTTCTATTTGAAGAATTATTAATTTCATCAATTTCAGAAAGTTGATTTTTCAAAACATCAAACTTGAAAACTTTATAAAAATTATCACTCAAAATTGTCAGACATAAAATTGATTTATTTACCTCTACTCCTTGTAAAACTTTATATCCTGACAGATAATTATAAAATTTTCCGCTTAAATCATCATAGAAGCTGATTCCATCATCAGTAGCAAGCCAGAATCCATTATAATTACTATGAAAAATATTGTTGATAAAATTGTTTTTAATTGAAAAGCTATCTTTACCTGAATGTCTGAATATTTTAATTTCATAACCGTCAAATCGGTTGAGTCCGTCAGATGTAGCAGCCCAAATGAATCCATTCTCATCCTGATATAAGGAAAGCACAGAATTTTGAGAAAGCCCGTTGTCTACTGTAATAGATGAATAGTGGGGTCTTCCATCAAATCCTTGAGAAGAATAAGCAATTATCAACAACAAAAATGTTGCTGATATTAATAAAATAACTTTATATCTGTCAAATATCTTAATTTCTATTCTGTCAATATTTATAATAAAATCATTAGAATTTCTTTTTACTAATTCTGCAAAAATAATGTAAAATCTTATAATAAAAAATAAGTATTTTAATTAAAAATAAAACTAGTGTATTAACTTCATCATTATATTAATAACTTTGTAATTATAATTTTATGAAATACATATTTTCTTTGGTTGCAATCTTATCTTTAGGATTATTTGCAGTTAAATCATCCCTATACTCAGACTCTGAAATGACATTTGATTCTTCAATTGCAGGAACAAAAGCTCCAAAAAATATCATTGATTCATTAATATTACTTGATGTCGAATATTATAATTTCAGCGGTTCACTTACGAGAGGTCAACTTGTAATAAATCAAGCTGTTGAAGATGATGTCCGTCAGGCATTTGAAATATTGAAAGAGGAGAAATTCCCCATTCATAAGGTTGTTCCGATTGTAAAATATGACTGGAGTGATGACGAATCTATGAAAAGTAACAATACTTCTGCATTTAACTACAGATTTATAGCAGGAACACAACGTCTTTCGAATCATGCAAGCGGCAGAGCAATTGATATAAACCCACGACAAAACCCCGTAATATACAGCGATGGAAGAATTTCACCCAAAGGAGCCAAATATAATCCCAACGAACCGGGCACTTTGTCTTCAAATTCGAAAGTAGTGATATTTTTAAAATCAAAAGGCTGGAGATGGGGTGGTGACTGGACCTCTCTTAAAGATTATCACCATTTTGACAAACCATAAACATATTTGATACATTATGAGTCTGTTTGAATAATTTTCGGTGTTTCGCTTGTAATACTCAGGTTCAAGCAATTTTTGGGGTAAATTATGTATTCTTTAATATTATTAATTTATTCTCAAACTCAGAATCCATATTCCATAAGCCCTTTAATAATATCTTCTGTATAAATATTAACAGATTCTCCATACCATTGGTTTTGAGGTACAAGAACAAGTGAGCCATAGCTTGATGGGTCAAATGGTGAAAATACAGACGAAGATAATTCAGTTTTTTCTTCAGGACGAAATTCATTATCGTAATCAGTAACAACAAAAGTACAACCAAATTCAACTGCTTCATTTTCGGATACAGGATTAGTAGCATATCCAAGAAAAGCAAATGGAACCCTCACTTTAATCACATAACCTTTATCAGTGAGGTTAGAAACTGCTTTAATATTTTTGGATTCAGCTCTTTGAAGAGGTGTTACGTCATCACTTGTAGCAATTTTAACCCACGCTTCCTTTTCGAGATAATTCCCGGGATTAATTGATAGGCGATAAATACCGCTTTCAGCTGATGTTCTGAATGTTATTATTCCATCCTTTTGATACTCAGCAAATCTATTATCAACGCCGGCAATATTAACATCAAACCATATATCAACCATATCGGTAATGCAAGTATCACAATTCTGAGGTACAACTATATCATCAGCTACATCAATTGTAAAATACAGGAAATTATCATCATGAGAGGATGCCACTCTGAAAGAGCAGTCAGTCTCGCCCTTCCAGTAATAAGCTCCTGCATGTACATAGTCAACATAATCAGAGTATAATTCTGCCTGATAACCTTTGTAAATCATTCTTCCTCTTGAGTAGGAGGGGAGCATAAGATATTTTCTGTAAAACATTTCCTCGCCATTACGTGTGCGGATGTATTTGTCTGTTCCGAATAAGTCCACATAGTTTCGTACTTTTTCATAAGTGAAATCCCCAACTCTTCTTGTAGCAAATGTTTCGCTTTTTAATAGAGCACCGTTATCAAATGAATATGCATCCATTATCCAGTCGTACTGTTTGTTCTTTTTTGTTACGAAACATTTTCCGCCGCGAATAACCACTCCTATTTCCAGAGGCAACTCAAGGAAATTATATGTAAATTGTCCAACTTTTTGAAGAAAACCGTCAATATCTGCAAATAAATATACATGCATCCTCCGTGAACGGTCGCCACTTAGTCTGATTGACATTGCTACATCGTTATATCCATCACCCGAGAAATCGCCTACATCGTAGCCCCAAATATTGAAATCTGCTCCCTGAGGTAATTGCTTCCGGAGGTCTTCGATTAATGCTATATCGAAATAAGGGTCAATTCTTTTTGCAAGCTCAGGAAATTTAATTCCCGATTGAGCAAAAATATTTGACGATAAAAATAAAAAAAATAATATTAAAAAAAGAGAATTTTTCATAAATAACTTCTATTTCAAATCGGATAAAATTTCGATTAAAGCATTTTGCATATCAAACTTTGCACGTGGTCCCATTTGAGCAACAATTCGTGAAGAAATGTTTGAGGCTAACTTACCGGCTATTGCTGCATCTCCATGCTTTATAATTCCATACATAAACGCTCCTGCATAGCTGTCGCCTGCACCGGTTGTATCAATTGGTTTGACTTTGAACGAAGGAATATCATAAATCTTACCATCCCACTTAATCTTAGAGCCTTCGCTGCCATAAGTTACTGCAACATTCGGAACCATATCGCAGAGTATTTTGAATGATTCTTCGCGGCTGTCAGATTTAGTAAAAGATTTTGCTTCTCCCTCATTGCAGAATACAAGGTCGGAGGCTTCTACGACCTTCATTAGTCCATCTCTGAAAAGTTCAGTAACAAAAGTATCAGAAAATGTTACAGCAATCTTTGTATCATGCTTTTTGGCAATTTCTACAGCTTTATAAATTGCTTCAGTACTATGTGGCTCTGAAAACTTGTATCCTTCGATATATAGCCACTGAGAGCGAGTAATAATATCTTCATCTATATTCTTGGAGCTGAATTCGGCTGTTGCAGCAAGACAAGTGTAAAGCGTTCTTTCTGAATCAGGTGTTAT
The DNA here is from genome assembly GCA_019637995.1 of Ignavibacteriota bacterium. Classification (NCBI taxonomy): domain Bacteria; kingdom Pseudomonadati; phylum Ignavibacteriota; species Ignavibacteriota bacterium. The sequence goes on along the minus strand of JAHBUQ010000003.1, from coordinate 368,512 downwards.
GAAAATCACGCATATACCGGTCGGTGCAGTCTCAATATGTTCAGCGTTCAGTACAATTCCAAGATCGTGAAATTCGCGGGCATAAAAATCGCCGAAATCATCATTACCGAGAACTGTTTTATAGGCTCCTTTGCCACCAAGCTGTGCAAATGATATAATAGTATTTGCTGCAGAGCCACCACTGACTTTGTGAAATTCAAGATGAGAAAAATCTTTAACTAATCTATTTCTCTTCTCAACATCTATTAATACCATAGCCCCTTTCTGAAGATCGGATTTAATCAAATCTTCATCACTGACTAAAAATTGTAAATCAACGAGGCCATTGCCTAATCCGCATAGTTCAATATCTTTCATTCAAATTTTATTTTTTTTAAACAATTATTTATTTACGTTTATTAAAGTCTTCAATTGCAATATCAATCAATTTTTTGCAAAGTTCAGGAAATTCTGTTCCGACAAGTTTCGCCGCCATAGGTACCAGACTCTGAGCTGTAAATCCCGGTATAGTATTGACTTCAAGGCAGAAAGGCTGACCTTCGTCATCAAGCCTGAAATCAACTCTTCCAAATCCCGAGCAACCAAGAGAATGATAGGCAGCAAGAGCCATTGATTGAGTAAATTCAGCTATGTCTTCACTTATTTCTGCAGGACAAATATAATTTGTTTTACCTTTTGTATATTTATGTTCGTAATCATAGAAACCATCTTCAATATCAATTTCTATGATCGGAAGTGCATCATCGCCTACTATTCCGACAGTAAGCTCTCTTCCTGCAATATATTTCTCAATCAGAATATCATTAGAATACTTGGAAGCAAGCTCAAGACCGCGCTCAATATCATCAAGATTGCCTGTTTCTACTATAGTAAGACCAATTGTTGAACCTTGGTCATTAGGCTTGATTACAAGTTCTTTACCAAATTGATTCCTGATTTCCCGAGATAAGTTCTCATTTTTAACATCTTCACGCGAAACCAAAATCCATGGTGGTGTCAGTACGCCCGAGGACGCAAAAGCATACTTGGAAGCTGATTTATCAGATGATAAACTGCTTGCTTTGACTTTACTTCCGGTATAGGGAATTCCCCTGAATTCAAGCAAAGACTGAATGAGTCCATCTTCACCATATTTACCATGCAGAACTATAAATGCGGCATCAATTTCATCAAAATGACTTGAATTGATTGCATTGATATAATTTCTTGGGTCATAATTCTGGATTTCTTCAATATCATTGAATTGAGACATATCCGAAAATAAATTTTCTGATTGCTCAAAAAATTCAGCACCGAAAGCAGGGTCGCATGGCATTACATCGTATCCAAGACCTCTGAGCGCTTCAATTACCGATCTGCCACCTGTTATAGCAACATTTCTCTCTGTTGAAATTCCGCCAAAAATAACTGCTATTTTCATATTAATTATTCAAATTAAATTTAATATAATAATTAGAATACAAAAATAAGCATTTTTCAAATAATATGAGCGAATTGATATTTTTTTGATATCTTCATTTAAACTTTGGATGCTTACAAATAATATTGTAAGCAACTAGTAAGATTGATAATTAATGAATCCCGAAAAGTTGAAAATTATTTTTTATTATAATAATTAATATCATCCGAATTCGTTAAATCGAAAAAGCCAAAGTCATGGCTTTAAAATATTTATTAATAGTATTTTGGAGTGCTTTATGGGTCGAAATGTAATTGCCTGGTTTGAAATGCCGATACGCAGGTTAAGTGAAGTTAAGGCATTTTATGAAAATGTTTTTGGATTTAATATTGTTGAAAAATGTGTTGATGGAAGGACATTCGGTACTATTCAAATTAGAACTCCGAATGGAATTGATTCTTGTGGGGTTTTGGCAGAATATCCTGAACCTCTCCCTTGCTCTTCAATTCAATATTTTCAAGCAAGTACAAAGCTTCAATTTGATGATATACTTAGTAAAGTTCCTAAGAATGGTGGTGTAATTATTACTATGCCTCCAAGAAATCATCCAATATTAAATTCTGAATTTGCAATTTGTGAGGATAATAAAAAGAATAAATTTGGAGTAATAATCAACTAAAATTATTAAAAATATTTAAACATTTTTTTTTACATCAAATATGTGCTATAATAAGATACTATCTGATGTAGCATTCTTTTTTTCTTTTTTCTGTAACTAAACTATAATACAAAAGATTAGAATAATTTGAGAAAATGTTAAATTATTTCAAAATTTTAAAAATATTATTTCTTACTATCGTTTTAATATTAAGGTCAAAGTCTTGACGTAAATTTTATTATTAATTATATTTTGGAGTGCTTTATGTCAGTTGGAATTATAAATGATCCGGGTCGAAATGTAATTGCCTGGTTCGAAATGCCTGTACGCAGAATTGCCGAAGCAGCACCTTTCTATACAGCAGTATTTGGTGTAACAATTGATGAAACTACTATCAATGGGCAGAAATTTGGAATTGTTATATCAAATGGTCCTGCACAACTGAATAATGGTGTGCTCGTAGAATGCGGAGATTCTTATACTCCTTGTAATCCTTGCAATGATGCAGCAATGCACTATTTTGAAGTAGATAATCAACCTCAACTTAATGCTGTTCTCCAAAATGTAGCAGCAAATGGTGGAGTAGTGATATCTCAACCTACAGTATTTCACCCATTATTGGGTAGCAAAGCGACATTCCTTGACAATCAGGGGAATCTTATAGGAATTCGTGCTACGGGTTGAATATAACTCTCAGCTAACTTTTAAAAGTGATAACGACTTTATTGTATATAGAATATTTAAAAAAATTGCATGAATTCTAAGTTAAATTCGTTAATGCTTTTTTTGATTACATATATTAGTAAATGAATAAAGGTATCTGTACAGCATTAAAGTGGCTACTTACTTTGGCACTTGTCGTAGTGTCATTTTATTTTGCACTTAAAGATATTAATATGAGCATGCTTTGGGAATCAATCCGAACAGCAAATTATCTTTGGGTGTTTCTGTCTTTACCTATTATCATTGCATCTCATTATGTAAGAGCTTTGCGTTGGCGTACAATTCTTAAACCCATAATGAACCCCGGTTCAACTATAAACCTGTTTTCTGCAGTCATGGTTGGTTATTTCTTCAATTCGATTTATCCTCGTCTTGGTGAGTTTGTCAGACCCTATGTTTATGCAAAGCGTGAGAATGTATCTAAATCAAGTGTATTTGCAACGATTGTGGTCGAGCGGGTTATTGATGTTTTTACACTCGGATTTCTTTTTGCTATTGCATTTATTATAGCAAGAGACAAAATTGCTAACATGCTTCCGGGTGTTGACCCTCAAAAAATATTAATGTTCTCTGTATTTGTTCTTTTTATACTCTTTTTTAGTTTTTATCCTCCTTTTATAAACTTTGCATTAAAATTTATTGTAAAACCATTTTCTACAAAAATACATGACAGAATTTTAGATATTTTCGCCAAATTCAGACTTGGTTTTTCAGTAATTAAAAATCCTCGTTCATATATCAGACTAATAGCTGAATCGCTTTTGATTTGGCTTTGCTACGCACTTCCGATGTATTTAATGTTTTTCTGTTTTCCATTTAGTCAAACGATTGATGTATCAATCGGTGATGCCTTGTTTTTGGTAATTGTAAGTGGAATTGGCGTTACTATTGCACCAACACCAAGCGGAATTGGGGTGATGCACTCACTGATAATGTACGCTATGATGGGACTGTATGGCATTCAAGAAGAAATGGCACTTGCTTATGCAACAATCAATCACGCAAGTTCACTCTTTATACAACTAACTGTAGGCGGTATATTTCTGATTAGAGAAAGGATTACCAAAATACCTGATGATTTATCAAATAACAACGAAAACAATAACAACATAGAATTAAAAACTACATAATTTGTATATTTAAATATAATTGTGTTTTTTTGTAACAGGCATAAAGTAAATTTAAGGTAAAAGTTATGAAAATCGTAAAATCTCTCTTATTTTCAATAATAATATTGAACACTGGTATTTTATTTTCACAGAAAGACGAAGTTAACAAAAATTTAAGACTTGTTGCATATGGCAGAATTGATGAGGTTAGGGCTGTAATTCCTGATTTATTGGCAAAATATCCTGATGACCCGGGCGTGAAACTACTTCACGGTACAATTCTCGAAGATGCTTTTCTTGCTCTTGATGTCTATAAAGGCATCATTCAAAAATATCCTGAGAGTGCTTGGGCTGACCATGCATACTGGAGAATAATTCAATTCTATGCTGTTTTAGGCGATACAATCAAATCGCAGGCGGAGCTTGCAAATTTTAGAGGTAGATACCCTGCTTCACCTTTTATAGGTCCTGCTTCCGATGTAGTACGCTCTGCAGTTGCACTTTCAAGAAAGAATATGAAGACTGTTTCTGCTACAAGTGAACGTAATCAAAATAATTTACAAAAGATTCATCCGGAAAATATGAACAAACCTGCTACTTCATCCAAACCTGACGTAATTAATCCTGATGAAATTGCAGCAACAATTGATTTGAAAGATAATGTTAAGAAACTGCCGGAAAATTCTAAATCTGATAATTCTAATATCTCAAAATTTGAAAAATCAATGACTGATACAGGGACAAAAAAAAGTGATATTACAGAAACGCCTGTTAAACCAAAAACTAATCCAAACCTAAATGGAAATCAGAGTGTTACAAAAATTGAGGAAATTCCAAATCTTAATACATCTCACGATTCGCCTAAGGAACCTGAGTTTTTTGGTTTGCAGGTCGGAATTTATAAAGATTCTAATACTGCAGAATCAGAAAAAAATAAATTCTTAGTTCGCAGACTAAGGACGCAAGTTGTAGAAAAAGAAGTAAACGGTATCGTGATGCACGCAGTTGTGATTGGTCACTACTCCTCTCTTGAATCAGCAGAGGAAGGCAAGAAGATCGTTAGTATTCAATGCAATTGCGAACCAATTATTTACAGAAAATAAATATAATATTGTCTGTTTTCTAATTATGTTTGTCTGATAGTTACAATAGCTAAAATAACCAATTGTCAGTCTGAATTAAATCGAAGGTTTCTGCATAACAAATCCAATGAATCAGACTGACAATGAATATTGAAGATGAATTGTATCATAAAAATGTTCTTTTTCCTAATTTCGGATATAACTGCAATTATTGGAATTTTTCGTTTGGTAGAGGAATTTCCTGTCAATTACGAATTAATTATGAATATGGATAAAAAATCAGCAAATCAACAGGCTAAACAATAAGTCATAGAGCTGATCATAATAGAGATCTATCATTCCTTAATATTTAAAATGATTAAGTATCACATAAATATTTTAGAAACGATACTAACAAAGTATGAAACTTATGGAGTAAGTAAAATTCAATCTGACAATGGCTCAATGGACATAAATTCAGGTGATTGATCTAATTTGATGGCTGGCATATACTTTTCAATTTCATTTATTTATGAAAATTATTTTGTAATACTTATCAGGCAACATTAATTGGTAAATTCAGCCGCTATTATGTTTCAGCTGTATTTTCCAAAGTTAATAAATGGCTTAATTTGATTATTTTAAACCGCCGATATCAAAATGTCGGCGGTATCCTTGTTTTCCACAATTATTTTTTTTCAATCCTGATTCTTCCATCCACAGCTATAATTGAATCAGACTTCCCAAGAAGCGGATTCAGGTCTAATTCCATAATTTCCGGTGCTGCATCAAGCAGAGCTGATAATCTTTCCAAAATTTCTGCAAATATTTCCTTATTTACACCTTCACGTTTACGCACTCCTTCAAGAAGTTTGTAAGATTTCAGCTCGGACATCATTTTCAAAGCTTCAACTCTGCTTACAGGTGCAAGTGCAGAGGAAATATCTTTAAGCACTTCGATAAATATGCCTCCAAGACCAAGAAGTACAATATGCCCGAAATCTTCTTCATGCTTTGCTCCCACAAAAAGTTCAGTACCGCTAAGCATCTGCTGAAGCATAATTCCGGTAGCATCGGGAATCTGCATCATTCGGTCGAATTCAGCCGCCACTATATCAGGATGCCGAACATTGAGTACGACTCCACCGACATCAGTTTTATGAATCGGACCGACAACTTTCAATACTAAAGGAAATCCAAGCTCTGAAGCTTTTTTGAGAGCATCTTCTTTTGATTCAGCAATCAATTCTTTTACTCTCGGGATTCCAACTGCATCAAGCAATTTCTGAATTTTCTCAGGAGATAAGTAGCCGTCATCTGAATTATCAATAACTTCTCTTATTATTTTTTTATCAACTTCAGGTAGAGTATATTCATCAGCAGGTGGAGCAGTATTATAAATCTTCGAAAGCGCTGAACCAAGTGCAACTTCATCAGTGAAGTCAATTCTACCAAGCGAAAGGAAGTGTTTTACGGCTTTTTCCGCTTGAACAACAGATGGCAGACATGGATAAATAGGCTTTTTGCACCATTTCATTTTCTCATGGAGAACATCATACACTCCAGTTACATCGAACATTCCGGTAGTTCCGAAAATCACTACAGAGGCATCAATATTATGAAATTCACGGTCAACATATTCCAGAATTGTACCGAGTTGGTCAGCATTTCCTGTAGCAAGAAAATCTATCGGATTTGATACAGATGATCCGTGATAAAGCTGCGCAAGCAGTTCTTCTGCGGCTGGACCTTCGATTTTTGGTATACTTAAACCGCCTTTAGCCAGAGTATCGGTAAGCATAACACCCGATCCACCTGCATGAGTAATGACTGCAATATTTTTTCCGGTGAGAGGTTTATGAAGTAGAACTCCACCAACATAAACAAGCTCCTGGCGTGAGTAGCATCGAATTATGCCGGCTTTGCGGAATAATGCCTCGACAGCAGTATCTGAGCCTGCTAATGCTCCGGTATGAGATGAAACAGCCCGTGAGCCGGCTTCAGTTGTTCCGGCTTTGATAGCTGCAATACGGCATCCTTTCTTAATTAATGAGCGGCAATGCTTAAGCAGTTTATCGGGATTATGAATTTGTTCTATATAGAACAATTTGACTTTGGATGAAGTTTTCGGGTCGAAAGTATCATCCCAGTATTCAAGCACTTCTTCGACACCGATTTGAGCACTGTTTCCAACAGAAAAAATACTGTTGAACATTAGTCCGCGGGGAACAGCCATTTCCAATATAAAGCAAATTGTTGCGCCTGAGCCGGATACCAAATCACAGCCCTTATTGCTTAATTGTGGAATTAATCCGGCAAATACACCTTTGTAACTATGAGTAACAATCCCGATACAGTTTGGACCAATAAGCGAGCCGCCCACACTTTCAACTACTTTAACAATCTCCTGCTCTAATAGTTTTCCGGCTTCTCCGAATTCACTAAATCCTGCAGAAAGTATTATGAATGCTTTTGTGGATTTTTCGTAAGCTAAGGTTTTGATTGTATCAAGTGTCATTCGGGAAGGTATTGCAATAATTGCAAGTTCTGCATCATCAATATCTTTAACATCAGCAAAACACTTAACACCCTGTACAATTGTTTCCTTAGGATTGACAACTGATAATTGCCCACGATAGTTTCCGTCAATTATATTTTTCAGAATTTTTCCGCCGGGCTTTTCGATATCATTCGAGCCACCTACAATTACTATACTTTTTGGGTTTATTAACTCATTAACTACCATAATATTTCCAATTATTATATTTCATTATCTTTATTAAATTTTGACAAATATTTTAGATTGATTCCCGATTCTGATAATATATGTCCCTGCCGGTAAAGCAGATATATTAATTGAATGAACGCCATTTGTTGCATCCGGACTATTGAGTCTTAACTGTTCAATCCCCAAAGTATTATAAATAATAACGTCATCATTGGTATCAATCGCATCAATCATTATAAAATCATTAGCAGGATTTGGATAGACTGCAATTATTTCGTTTAAATCATTATTTTCTGCAATACTTACATTTTGCTTAAGCCATGTTTTGATATCATTATGAAGTGGTGAAGTTTGAGAGCTGAATATTTTCCAAATTTTACCTTCTTCTGTTATACAGTATTTTTGGAAATTCCACATAACCTCCTGATAAACCTGACCATTAATAGAACCATCTGTAAGCCACTGATAAACAGAGTGTTTGTCAAATCCTTTTACTGAGATTTTGGACATCATTGTAAAAGTAACATTATAGTTTTCTTTGCAGAAATCCTCAATATCCTCATCTGTTCCGGGCTCCTGATTAGAGAAATTATTTGCCGGAAATGCTATAATTTCAAAATTATCGCCTCCGAATTCTTCGTATAATTTCTGCAACTCGGCATATTGATATGTATAGCCACAGAGTGATGCAACATTAACTATCATAAGCTTTTTGCCACGTAGCTCAGAAAAATGAAGTGTATCACCATTAATTTTCTTAGCTGAAAGGGAGTAAAAATCTTCAGCTGCAATTATTGGAATTGCAAAAATAAACAAAAATATGTATATGTAGTTTTTCATATTATTTTTTTTTAAATAATTAATAATTATAATTTATAAAAATACGATTATTTAATGAAATTTAAAAGTTTTAACGAATATTTGTTAAACAATTTGGTAAATATTAATATTTAGATTAATTTTGAATTGTCTTTTTTGTTTAAAATTCAAAAGGTATAAGAATGAAATGGCATCTATTTGTTATGTTCTCTGTTGCAGTATTTTTAACAATCTCCTGCAATGAAACTACAAGCCCGGGATCAACCGGAAATCTTCACGTAAAGTTTGAAAATGTATCAGGCTCGTGGTATTCTGTTACAGCAATAGAAATGCAACCTATGGGAAAAGTAGGCGATACAATTCCAAAAGGACTCTGGTCAGATAATATTATTAAGGGTAAGAAAATTGCACCAGGACAGACCGAGTATTTTTATGTAAATATTCCATCAGGTGAATGGAGTAATTGCCGGATTGGAATTGAGGACAGCACAGGAAAAACCATAATGCTTCACCAGCAGGAAGGATATCATCCTAAGTGGAATTACAGTATAACTCACTGGGCTACAAACAAAAGGACAGTTTCTGTTGCTGTTGCTCGTGACAGATTTTCAAAATTAATTGAAATCAATTATTGGGGAGACTGGACGGGACATGATAACTAAAAAAAAACCGGCAACCCTTTTTTAAGGGGTTACCAGTTATATTTTAAAGGTGAACAATTTCTACTATCTGACTACGACTATTCTTTGTGTCAGCATAGTTCCGGATGATTTAAGTACCACACTGTAAACTCCTGAAGTTAAATTCAGTGATTCAGTGTTGATGCTTAAGTTGTGTGTTCCGGATGACAATGTAGCGTCAGTAAGTACTGCTATTTCAGCACCTAAGTCATTTACGAGTGTGATTTTTACTTGTGATTCAGCAGGGACAATGAACTCAAGATTCGCTGTTGCATTCACAGGGTTTGGTACAGCATTACCAAGTATGAAGCCGTTTTCGGATACTTCTGTAACAGTTGAAGCACCGCTGGTTACAATCACTTCAGAAATAACTGACTGAACTGTACCGCATCTGTTTGTAACTTCCACCCAGTAATTACCTGTGTTGTCTTCAGTAACATCATAAATCATAAGTGTATTAGTATCTTCTCCTTCAATGGCTGTACCATCGAAATACCACTGGTATTCAAGTTCGATACCTTCAACTTCTACTGTAAGTGCAAGTACACCACCTGTTTCAATAGTAACATTAGCATCAGGTTGTGATGTAAATTTCGGCTTAGGATCAATTGTAACAGATACTTCATCAGAGAGGATACCTATATCCGAATTACCCGGCTTAACTTCTACATGATAGTTGCCTGAATTATTTGGTTTTGCCGGAGCTATCATAAGTTCAGCAGACTGACTTCCCATAATTCCATCACCATCCATAATGGCGATACCTTCTTTGTACCATTGGTATGTAACAAATCCACCGGGAACGCTTGTTTCAGCTGAGACACTAAGAATAATCATATCATCTTCGCATGCATCAGCTCCAACAGGTTGCTGAGTAATGATAACTTCGCCTTTGATTAATCCGAAAAACGAAGCTTCGTCGCTTCCACAGTGACCTGTTACTATAACACGATAGTTTTCACCAAAGTCGCTATCCTGAACATTTGCAATGCTTAGTCTGTCTGATTTTGTACCGATAAATCTTCCACCTTCCACGAGTGGTTGGTTGCCTTTGTACCATTGAATTTCAGGAACATATCCTTCAGGAGTACCATTGACGTGAGCTCTTACTCTGAAAGTAACATCGCTACCAGGAACAACTGCCTGAGTCATTGGAGGAACTGTTATTTCAGTGCCTGTTGAAACATATATTGATGCTTCTTCAGACATGAAATCGAGAAAACCAAAACAGTCTTCTGCCTGAACGCGGCATTGGTAAACACCACCATCTTCAAACTTAGAATCAGTTAAATAAAATACCGGTTTATCATAATAAGGACTGTCTTCTGAAGTTAACATTACACCATCTTTGAACCACTGGTAACTGTAAACTATACCTGAGATGTTAATTCTGATAAATGAATTTTCGCCTTCACAAAGTGTTTTGCTTTCCGGCTGCTGGTCTAAGCTGAAGTAAGGCCAGATTCTTATGTCAACTTCCTGTGATAATACTTCTGCAGTACCGCAGGATGCTGAACCCAATACAAGACAACGGTAAATTCCGCTTTCAGCAGGTGTTGAACCATTGATTCTTAATACAGGATTACGTGCTGTAGGATACTGTGCAAGGGATAAGTCAACAAAACCATTGCCTGCATCTTTTTGCCATACATAACCAAAAACAGTTCCCTCATCTGTTACGCTAAGAGTAATATCTTCATCTACGCAAGTGTAATATAAGTTTTTGCCTTCACTTTTTTCAATTTGATGTAAGTTAACACTGTGAAGTGGTTCTGATATTGTAACCATAGCAGGTTGTGTCCAGATTGTAGCAGGACCACAGTTGCCCGGACCCATTACTCGTAATCTGTAATCACCAACCAAGTCGTTTGTAATTACTAATTCTAATACATTACTTGTTGCTCCCTGTACATCAACCCAATTCATAGTTCCTTTCTTCATAAATTCCCACTGATAACCAAGAATAGTTCCGGTTGCTTCAGCAAGCAAAGTGAGTTCAGGAGATGTTGTACATACATCTGATGTTGGTGGCTGATATGAAATAGACATTGGTGTTTCAACTTTGAGTAAAGTTTCAGTGCTTGTTACAGTTTTACCCATAAATGTACCTGTAGCAAAGTATCTTGCAGAATCGCTCATTTTAACAGGATTAAATGTAAGATTTTTGCTTTTTGCACCGGAAATCAATTCGCCATTTTTGTACCAATTGATGTCAATTGCCGATAAACCTGAACGCTCAACGCCATCACCAAAACCTGTTACATCGGGATTAGCTGAAATAGTAACTACATCTTCAACGCAATGAACTGCATTGCTTGGAGCAATTTTTGTATCTTCAGCAAGTTCAAATATGGCATTTACTTCGTCAGCACCGTAGTAAGTAGTTGCATTTCTCATTTCGCCATCGCCATCATAAGTAATCTCAGGAATTCCACCATACATATAGAATGAATTTCCAATGCTGCTGCCATTTATGTGCAAGTCCTCTTTTGTATCAACAAATTCAGGCATTCCTGTTTTTGAATTCCAGTCTTTATTTGTATATGATTGCCACTGATTGAGCGTAAACATCTGATATGGATGAGGTATAGTAGTTGTACCATTACCACCTATTTTAGCTCCATTACCAACTGAATATACGTTATGGTCTAACAGAGTAAAGTATGGACCAATATTTGCAGTTGTGTAATACCAAATACAATATGCTTGTGGATGCCAGGTTGCATTAGAAGCCTTAGTTACTGAATTGTGCAAAATATTTCCTCTTACATCATTACCTGAATACGAACTTGTAAAGAAGATATTTGCCGCAAAACCACCGTAGTTGGTTGAGTTTGAGTAATACTTCATCTGACCTTGCATAATAATGGTATTGTGTAGTATTTTGGTAAAGCTTCCCTGCACTCTAATGCCTGCCGCCTGATAACTTGTAGGTGATGTGTAAGTATAATTTGTTGTTAGAATATCAGCAATTTTATTATTAGTTATTTCATTATAATTACCTGTTGCTATCCAGATACCGTTTGCAAAGCAAATGGATGTACCCTGATAGTTCATTCCATAAATATCATTACCGTCAATATATGTTGGCACATTACCTGTGCTGTAAATCCTTATGCCAATAACATAGTTAGTATTGTTAGAACCTCCATTAAAATTCCAGATTTTGTTTCTTCGAATCTGTGCATATGGAGCATATCTCACCTCAATGCCATAGCTTAAAATACTGTTATTAGCATCATCATCGCCAACTAAATTATCTTCAATTATAAGATTATTTAGTGTTGTAGTTCCGATAGCAGTCTGACCTGCAGCATAAATACCATAAGTACTGTTGTAAATATGATTATTTTTAATAAGAAGGTTAGTAATACCTGGGCTACTTGTGCTTGTGGTTATAGCTCCATCACTTGTGATAATACCAAATGAATAGTTCAATCTGTTTCCACTTGTAATTTCACAGTTCTTGATAGTTATATCATTACCACCCTGCCCTGAATTACTACCAACCATTATAGTTGCACGATATGTTGTAGTAGAATTGGTAGCGGTATTCTCAAATTTAAGATAACGTCCTTCACCATCATAACTGCCGTCTATTTCAACATTATTCACGCCAATCAATCTAATTAATGCTCCACCAATTTCACCTGAAATAGTGCGTTTAGTATCAGAATTAGGTCTGATATAGATTTTATATGGACCATTGGGAGCATAAGTCAAACTACCTAATTGAATTTCTCCTGTTTCGTTAAGATTAGAAGATATGTTTAAAAATACGTCTCCATCTACAACATTATCCATTAATGCTTTAAATATACCTTCCGGTTTGGTAAGAGATGTATAAGTCTGATTACTACCGATAGTGTAATTACCTGAAAATCCCAGTGCCAATCTATATGATTCAGCTCCTGTTACAGGAAAATTATCAGAATTCAGATTAGTTGTAGTTGGTTCACTGGTAAATTTGCCTGAAGAATATGAAACGTTCTCTCTTGATGAAACATCTTTAGCAATCAGGAAATATTCAATTTCATCACCAACATCAGCACCATCATTCAATTTGCCATAATCTAATGTAAATGTAAACTGATTTCCAACGATAGATTCAGCTTCAGAATATTTCCATCCAGAAGTTGTTGATGAATTACTATTGAAAGTATTATTAGTTGATGTTGTTCTATAATATAATCTTGGTGAAGAAGCTCCGACATCAACACCTGTACGGTCAGTTATAGTTGCAACCAGAGTTCTGTTATTTGTGCTTGTTGTAGTCAACAACGGTTCGTAATCAATCTGAGGACCTACAATATCATCCGCAGTTTCGTAAGCACCAATAGTTGGAGCTGTACTTGAACGACTTTCGCCCATAATATCTGTAGAAACTGTATTGATTGGAGTCCCTTTGCCTAATACAGCGGAGTTCAGAAATGGAGCCAAAACTGAAGATGAATTAAAATCAGGATCAATGCTTATAGAATTAACATCCTGCTGGCTGATTGACTGCCAAGCTGATAGTGTAGTTCTGTCACCTGCTAAATATCCGAGTACACCATGCTGTCCTGCTACATAATAGTTGTTATAATCAATAGTAGAACTGTTTCTATTATTAGTACTGGTCATGTAAATTGAATACATTTTTGAACCAGGTCTTCCTTCTAATTCATTATAAAAGTTATTATTTCTGATATCAAGTGAGTTTGTAGAAGAGTTGTATATCATCAGACAGGCACTCATTGATGATGAAGTATTAACTTCGTGTTGTTTTCCGGTTAAATAGACACTATTATACCAAATTTTATATCCGGTTCCCGAGTTAATAAAAATCCCAAATGGATTGTACAAAGTACTTGTTGTAACCTGAGTAGTTCTAACATTTGAAATCGAATTATTTATAAATTCAGAGCTGTTGGAACTTAATATATAAAATCCATGAGCACTGGTTGTACTACCACCAACAGAATTCAGGTCATTAAAGTTATTATTGTGAAACTTTGTACTGGCGCAACTTGTTGCATATACATTATATAAATATGTAGTTGCAGTAGCACCATCCACATAATTACCAATCACTTCACTGCTTGCACAAGATGACATATACAAATTATACAAAGTTCCATTTGAAGTCTGTACATCTTCTATACTGTTATTATTAATTTTAGATGTACCGCATGAGCTCAAATAGAAACTATAGAATGTACCATTATTGATAATATTTTTAAATACATTATCCGTAAATTCAGTACTTGAAGAAGATGAGGTATAGAAACCATAGAATGTGCTGTTTGCTTTTACATTTTCTACAGTATTACCATAAACTTTTGCATTTGGAGAAGATTGTTTACGTAAGATGTAAATTGAAGAAGGATGATCAATATTTTTAATTGAATTATCGAATATCTCAACATCATCACAATAATATACATACATTACATACATAGTTCCTGTATGGTTTAGATATTCAAATGTGTTTTCGTAAACTTTAGCATCATTAACATAATACAGATACAAGGTCATGTATCCCAAACTTTCTGTAAGTGTTGAACTGCCAAAATAGTTGTTATTGATTATTAAGCTTTCGGCTTTATCAGCACTGCTACTATAGGAACGAATACCATAATACATATTACTGAAGTTACAGTATTCAACTCTATTACCTTCATGAGAAGCAGTTCCTGTGTAACTTGTACTTGTACCGAATGTAATACCGTAACGACTTCCTGTTTTTCCACTATGTCTAATATTGCAATATCTTACAGTATTGTTTTCAGCAGGGTTACCTGATCCTGAAACGAGTCTGTCAATTCTTATAACAGCACCTGATGTGGCATTGTTTTGAATAGTTAAATCAATTGACGAACCGCTTAAATTTGCTCTGCCGTCAATTGTAACATTGTCTGCACCTGATAGCTGTATTATACCATTAGTCAGGTTGCCTTGAATAGTATACTCATCTGTTGGATAAATAATAACTGACTCATAATCAGCACTACCTTCTCCTGATGCATTTAGAACAGCTGTAGTAGTTTCAGTGAAATCGTCAGTAATTAAGACTTCGATATCACCGGTGTGCGTACCTGCATTAATGGCATTAAATGCTAAGGATAACCTTGCATAGTTTGTGCCTTCAATTTCGACTTGCCCGTAAACATTCAGGCTGAAAAACATAACCGCTAAAATTGCAAGCGATTTAGTAAAGATTCTCATAGTATTAAACCCTATTATTATACATTATTTATCTATTAATTACATATTTACTAAGCTAAAATAAATTCAGTGTATTTTTATTTGTATATTAGATACATAAAATACTATTTAAAAATACAATATTCTATTAGTTCCAAAAATAAATAAAATTTAGATTAATACCAAATAAAATATATACTTATAATAATATATTTTTTTAAATAACTTTATTTTTGATTTTTTATTTTATCAATTATTAATATTTATAAAATTTATTTAATGTTGCTATTGCTATTTTATTGACTTTAAATATACATATTAATACCGCTATCATAGCGTATTCATATTTGCTTCATTAAATTTTAATAAAGCTGAGAATTATATTGATGAATAAATCTTTGCAAAAGCAACATTATTCTTGAGTTCCAATTGAGCTATATGGTGTATGATGCTTTCATTTATTAAATTCAGTTCATTAATTTAAAATTTGAATTATGAATAAGGTAAATATTAATTTTATTCGTCTATGTGTTATATGGAATAATTTTTTATTTTTTTTATAAATATGGATTTTATTTGATGTCATTGAAAATGTTAAGATTTCTGCTGTTGATAATTGGTATGTTCGTGATGAGTTTGGGAAAGAATACAGCAGAAAATATGATTGCAAGTAAAGACAATTCCGGCTTGAACGGTTTTGTAAAGGATAAGAAAACAGGCGAAACACTTGTAGGTGCCACAGTTTTTTTAATTGATACGAAATTTGGCACACGCAGTAATAAGTCCGGTTACTTTACTATAAATAATATTCCACCCGGCACTTATAATGTATCGGTTTCATTCCTTGGTTACGATAAGTTTCAGAAAAAAATCGAACTTAAAGCAGGTCAGGTTTTGCGCGAGGAGTTTGAGCTCAATCAGGGCTCATTTATGCAGGAAGATATTTATGTTGAAGCCGAGCGTGATGTGGAGAAAAGACAAATCAGCATAAGCAAAGTTAATGTTCCGGTGCAAACAATCAAAAATATTCGCGTTGGTGGTGAGTCCGATATTTTTAGAACGCTTCAATACCTTCCCGGCGTTCTGACGTCATCACAGCTTTCGAGTGGTTTATTCGTTCGTGGCGGCTCACCTGACCAGAATTTAGTGCTTCTTGACGGCTCGACGGTCTATAATCCCACACACTTGTTCGGATTCATTTCCACCTTCAACACTGATGCAATCAAAGATGTTGAACTTGTTAAAGGAGGTTTCGATGCAGAATATGGCGGAAGACTTTCGGCTGTTCTCAATATCACACAAAATGATGGCAACAGAAAGGAATTTGAAGGTGTTGCTTCGATTGGTGTAATATCATCAAGAGTCGGGCTTCAGGGACCAATCGGAAATGGCTCTTGGTTTGTTTCAGGAAGGCGAACTTACTTTGATTTAGTAAAGCAATTAATTCCTGAAGACCCTGAGACACCTATTCCTGACTTCGGTTTTTATGATTTGAACGGAAAAATCACTCAGGATTTCGGACCAAATGATAAAGTTTCGATTAGTGGATTTTTGAGTAATGATAATCTCGAATTTTCTAATTTTGGACTTGCTGTTGGACTGGATTTAGGCAATAGGTTAATTTCAGGTAAATGGACACATATATTCAATGAGAAACTATTCTCTACAATGAATGCCAGCTACAGTAAATACTTTAATAACATTTACGGTGACCAATCCGGTTACGAATTTTTGATAGATAATACAATCGAAGATTATACTATAAAAATTAATACAGAGTGGTTTGCATCAGAAGACTTAACAGCTAAATTCGGAGTAGAATCATCATGGTATAATTTCGGATATTTGCAGAATTTCACAGGTGATACAGATTCAACTGCACAAGGTTCGAGTGGCGGAAGCACAAATTTGCAAATAAAAGATTTTCAAACAGCAGTTTTCGGACAAATGAAATGGTCAATTACAGCATTGCTTTCCTTGCAGGCTGGTTTAAGAGTGAATTATTGGGAATTAAGCGATTTAATTACTTATGACCCAAGAATATCAGCAAGATACAGACTTACCGATAAAATTGCAATTAAAGGTGCTTGGGGAATATTTCATCAGAATCTTCGACTTGCAACTCAACCAAACTTTTCATTTTTTGATACATGGCTTCCGACAGACAACACTGTACCTGCAAGCAATGCCACACATTATATTATAAGCATAGAGACAGAGCCGATACCACGCCATACTTTGAATTTTGATTTCTATTATAAGGACCTGACAAATGTAAGTGAGCTTAATACCAATGCCCTTCAAGGTGCAAACGTTGGGGATGTATTCTATATCGGCGATGCAACAGCATGGGGAGCTGAGGTATTTGTTCAGAAGAGATTCGGTAAAGTTAACGGATGGGTTGGTTATGCATTAGGTTTTATTTCTTCAAGATTCGACAGTATAAATAATGGTGAAGCATTCAGACCCAGATATGACAGAACTCATGATTTTAAAGTAGTAGTAAATTATGACCACAATGATTCCTGGGATTTTGGTGCGTCATTCTTCTATCAGACAGGCCAGTCTTATACAGGAGCAACCTCACGGTTCCAGACTGTACTCCCAGGACAGGTAAGAGGAAGAGGAAAAATTGTTCCATCCCAAAGATTTGGATTAAGACTTCCACCATCACATCAGCTAAATCTTACAGCTACTTATAGTTTTGATATGTGGGGACTTGAATCGAAAGCAATTATAGATATTTACAATGTTTACAGCCGTAGGGATATTTTAGTACGGTTTTATAATACGCAGGAAGAAAATACATTTGTAGAAGACGTAAGACTAATTCCGATTTTACCAACTGTATCACTCGAAATTAGATTTTAGGAGAAAAAAATGAAAAAGTTATTATTTATAATAGTAATCAGTTTGCTAGTTATATCATGCGAAGACCCTGTGCCTACTGATTATATAGAAGATTTTGTTGTAGAAGGGCTTTTAATCGTTGATGACCCGATTCAAAATATAACATTAATGAAAACACAACCTTTAAACAGCATTTTCGATTTTGACTCTTCAATGGTTAGGGATGCAAATGTAAAAATCATTGGTGACGAGCGTGAATTTCAATTAAAGTTCAGAACACGTGAAGATGGCGGAGTTGGTTATTACTTTGATGATACAACTTACAAAGTAAAATCGGGTGTAAATTACAAGCTTGAAATTACTCTTAATAATGGAAAATTTATTACAGGTACTACATTTACACCACCAACAACCCAATGGAACTACAGACCTGCCAGCGATACTTTGCAATTTCCACTTGACACTTTGAACTTAGGAGAAAGCGACAGTATATCCTGGCAACGAGCTCCCGGATATGATTTCTACCTAATTAGCATCGAAAATCTTGATACACTGAATTACGGTATATATTTGAATCCACCAACAGATGAGCCAAATCGTAGAATTTACAGACCATTTGGCAATCCCGACAGATTCAGAGAGCCGGTAACAATTTTTCCAATACCAAACACAAGAACTCCAATTATTTGGAATGCATTTCGTTGGTTCGGAAAGCATAGAATAACCATATATGTTCCTGACTGGAACCTCTTGCGGTGGTTTTTACAAGCTCAGGGGCGCGGAGATGCAGATCCCTTGCTTACCAGTGTGGATGGTGCAATCGGCTATTTTGGCTCTGCTTCAGCGCTCAGATATGACTTCTTTCTTCGTAAGAATCAGCCATAATAAGCTATTTTTTGGTTTTAAGAAAGTCATCATAAAGTGAGCGGAAATATTTGACGTCTTCCCATACGTGCTTCTTCCAGTGTGGATTTCTCAAAAGAGCAGCAGGATGGTAAGTTACAAGCATTTTGATACCGTGATAATCCTGAAGTTTTCCACGAATATCAGCCATTTTATGTTTTGTTTTAAGTAAAGTATCAACTGAAGTAAGCCCCAGAGATAATATAAACAGGGGCTTTATTATTTCAATCTGTTTCTTAAGATATGGCTCACAGGTATCAACTTCAATAGTTTCCGGTCTGCGGTTTCCGGGAGGTCTGCATTTGACAATATTTGCAATATATACTTCCTCTCTACTCAATTTAATTGCTTCAAGTATCTTAGTCAAAAGCTGTCCGGCTCTACCAACAAAAGGCAATCCCTGCTCATCCTCATCAGCTCCGGGAGCTTCGCCAATTATTAATATATCTGAATCAGGATTCCCCGAGCCAAATACAAAACTTTTCCTTGTGGATCCGAGTTTGCATTCAGTACACTTGTGAATTTTGGAGTATAATTCATCTAATGATTGTGATTTTTGCCAGGTCTCATCAATACTTATAACTTTATCTTCAACTTCTGACAGAGAACTTTGAATTAATGAATTTTTATCAAAATCAATGACTTCAGATTTTAGTTTAATACGAGTAGTGTTAATTTCTTCCTGTTTGCAAGTGGGTTCTGTTTTACTTGCAGATAATTCAATCAATAATTCATTTCCAAATGATTCTTTTTGAAATTCCAAATAAGCTAATGCTTTATCTATAATAGTACTCAATTTCTTTTTTATTATTTGTTAAACATACTCTCACAAAATTACACTTAACATTTGATTTGAAAAAATCTTTTTGTAAATTATAATAATATTTTAAAAATTCGTCATTAGAAAATAGTTGCAAATACAACAATCAAAATGAATCAAATTGCAAATAATTGCTCTGATAATATAGGTATTGAGCTGATGAAACTTCATTGCTCGGTGGGTTTTTTTATTGGATATGTATCTAATTCAATGCGAAACTCACTAACCAGAATTTTTCAGGAAAACGGTTATGACATTACCCACTCTCAATGGCTGATATTAATGATGTTATGGATGAAGGACGGAAGAAGACAGAACGAGCTGACAGAATTGGTTTACAAAGAAAAGACGACTATAACAAGACTGATTGACAATATGGAAAAGAAAAACCTGCTAATAAGAGTTCCTGACCTGCAGGATAAAAGGAATAAATATGTTTACCTTACTAATAGCGGTAAGGAGCTACGTGACAAGTTGACACCAATGGTTCTGAATTTGAACAAGAAGGCATCCGAAGGACTTTCAGATGAAGAATTGGTAAATTTGAAATCGGTGCTAACTAAAATTCATAATAATCTGATTGATGAAAGTTGAAAATTATCAGGTTGATTTTATATTTCTTTTGGAAAGTAAACTACACACAGTAAAATCAGAAAATAATAGATTATAAGATGATAAATATTTATAAATTCAATATATATGGTTGCATATACAACTAATTAATAATTTTTAAAATAATTGAAATATGAAACGACAACTAATTATTAGCATCGTAGGTTTTTTATTGATAATCGCCATTGGATTTGTATCATTCAAAGCAATGACCTCCAAAAAAGGTAAAGAACCAGCGCCCTTAAATATCGAGGCAGCAAAGTATGTCAAGATAATTACAGCAAAATTTGATGATAATCAGTTTTCTTTGGAAACAAATGGCAGGCTAAATCCCAGGAATTCTATTGAAATTTTCTCAGAAGTGCAAGGTACGATGAAACCTGAAACTGCTAAGTTCAAGGTAGGCAATTTTTTTCGAAAAGGTGATATTATAATTAATATTGAGGATGAGGAATCAAATCTTCAGCTTATGGCTCAAAAAAGTGAGTATCTGAATATTTTAGCGATGTCAATGCCTGATATCAAGTCAGACTTTCCGGATGCATTTAATAAATGGTCAAATTTCATAGAAAAAATAGATATTTATAAACCACTACCGGATTTGCCTGAATACAACAGCAGTAAAGAAAAATTTTTCCTTGCTTCAAGAAGGATACTCAGCCAGTATTTTACAATTAAAAATATGGAAGTAAGGCTAAATAAATACCAAATAAGAGCACCATTCGACGGAACGGTTACACAGTCGCTTATTGAAACAGGAACTTTGGTCAGACCCGGACAAAAGCTTGGAGAATTTGCCGGTGGTGGAAGCTATGAACTTGAAATTTCTTTAAATCCGCAAGATGCTGAGCTAATCAATGTCGGTAATAAAGTAAAAATTTCGACTGAAACAGGAAATATTAACGGTTCGATAATCAGGAAATCTTCAAGTATGGACCCTGCTACTCAAACTATCAGGTATTATGTTCAGTTAACCGGCTCAAATCTAAGTGACGGAATGTACCTCAAAGCAGAAATTGAAGGGAAGGTCATTCCAAATTCAATAAAAATTCCAAGGAAGTCTATTATAAACAATTCATACATTTACACTTATGAAAATGGTAAATTAGGCAAAGCTGATATTGATATACTTGCTCTTGGCTCTGAGTTTGCTTATATTAGTGGCATTGCTGATGGAACAGAAATCATTAGCGAGCCACTTGTTAGTCCTACTATCGGTATGAAAATAGAAAAAGTTAATTAAGGTAATTATGAAATCATTACTAACCTATTTTATAAAATATCCTGTTTGGGCTTATGTTGTAAAAATACTTATACTTCTGTTCGGTTTTCTTGCTCTTATGAATATGAAAACATCGTTTTTCTCAGAGCTTGACAGTAATATGATAAGTATAAGTATAATTTATCCGGGCGCTTCACCTGAAGAAATTGAACAGGGTGTGATACAAAAAATTGAAGACAATCTGAAAGGGATTCAGGGAATTGACCGTTATTCAAGCAATTCGAGAGAAAATATCGGAAGTATGGGTATTGAAGTCTTTCGCTCTTATAATACAGATGAAGTTTTGCTTGATGTCAAAAATGCAGTTGACCG
Organism: Ignavibacteriota bacterium; assembly: GCA_019637995.1. NCBI lineage: Bacteria > Pseudomonadati > Ignavibacteriota > Ignavibacteriota bacterium. The sequence continues at coordinate 346,370 of JAHBUQ010000003.1, read as the reverse complement.
AATCAATTCATTTCCTGTCGGAATGGAGCCACCGGTTGTTGCTAAAGCACCTGCAGTCGAATTTGCTATCAGTTTCGGAATTTTCGGAATTGATGATTTAAATTCTTTAAAATCAATTTCCAAACGAGTTGAAGATGATTTACGCTCGATTCCGGGTTTATCCCAAGTTACTATTAGTGGATATCCTGCTGAGAATATTGTTGCTTATGTCAATGAATTTGCAATGCGCAGCTACGATATAACCTTTGACGATATAACACGAGCATTAAGAACTGCCAATATTGAGCTTACTGCCGGCTCTGTAAAAACAGACGATGAAGAAATCCTAATCAGAATGAAGCAAAAGAACTATTACGCTGAAGGACTTCAGGATATCGTTGTAAAATCTATGCAGGACGGCAGATTAGTAAGATTACGTGATGTTGCAAGGATAGATAATTCATGGGAAGAATCTCCTAATAAAAGTTATATAAATGGAAAGCGTGCAGTAATTTTCAATGTTAACAAGATTAAAGGCGAAAATATTCTTGATATTACAGCCGCTGCAAAAAAATATGTTGAAGATTTTAATAAAAAAAATACTGATTATCAAGCTATAGTTATTGACGATTTTACTGAATCGCTAACCAAACGAATTGATACACTACTCACAAACGGTAGTCAGGGTGCAATACTTGTTATATTGGGTCTTGCACTGTTTCTGAATTTAAGATTAGCTTTATGGGTAGCTTTGAGTATACCATTCTCATTTATGGGAATGTTTTTAATCGGATATATGACAGGTATTACAATTAATGTCATTTCATTATTCGGTTGTATTGTAGTAGTTGGTATTCTTGTTGATGATGGGGTTGTAATCGCCGAGCAGATATATCAAAATTACGAAAAAGGTATGAAGCCCTTCAAGGCGGCTATTAATGGTGTTATGGAGGTTTTGCCTTCAGTAGTATTTTCAGTCCTGACTACTGTGGCAATGTTTACACCATTTTTCTTTATGGATGGTCGCTCCGGTGCCGGAATGAAAGATATGGGTTTTGTGGTAATTTTTGCTTTGATATTTTCGCTCATCGAAGCTGCTCTCATTCTGCCTGCTCACCTGGCACACTCTAAAGCATTGAGGGAAAGAAAGCATAATAAAATCAGACTTTTTCTCGATAGTTTACTCACTTACCCACGAGACGTCCTTTATAAAAAGTCACTTAATTTTTTAATTGACCATAAATTAATTGCTCTGGCAATAATGTTTTCCTTGACAATTATTACAGTCGGTGGATTTGCAGGTGGTCATATTAAATTTACATTTTTTCCTTTTATAGACGGCGATAATTTTGAAGTAAAATTATCTTTACCTGCGGGTACCCGAGAGGGAATCACTGAAGAAATTGCTGACAGAATAGAACGGGCTGTCTGGGAGGTTAATGAAGAGCTCACAGCAAACAGAGAAGACAAGAAACAAGTAATTACTACTGTTGTAAAAAATATTGGTACCGGTCCCGCTTCATTCCGTGGTCCAATGGGAGTTGTTAGTGATGCCGGAAATTCCAATGATGCGACTTTAAAGGTAATTCTTCTAAATGGTGAGGAAAGAAATCTGGAGTCTTTCAAAATATCAAATTTGATTCGGGAAAAAGTCGGTCCTATTTACGAAGCTGAAACTTTGCTTTTCGGAGGAGGCTCAATATTCGGCAAGGCAATATCAATTTCGCTTCTCAGTCCCGACCTTGAAGATCTTGATGCTGTCAAGAATTACCTAAAAGATGAATTATCAAATATAAGTGAAATTGCAAATGTTTCTGATAACGATGTTCTTGGGCTTAGAGAAATAAATATTAAACTCAAAGAGAAAGCATTTTTGTTAGGACTTAGCAATTTTGAAGTTGCCCGTCAAGTCAGACAGGGTTTCTTTGGTGACGAAGTCCAAAGACTTCAGAGAGGCAACGACGAAATCAAAGTTTGGGTAAAATATTCTCCGGAAGATCGCTCAACTATCCGTAATTGGGAGGATATGAGAATTAAGCTGCCAAATGGCAACAGCTATCCTTTGACTGAAATTGCAGATTACTCAATTAAGCGTGGTAAAACAGTAATAAATCATATTGACGGAAAGCGGGAAATAACTATCGAAGCTGATATGGTTGACCAAAATGCCGAAGTTCCACCTGTGCTTGAGAGAATTAATACTGAATTCCTTATGCCGGTTTTAGCTAAATACCCAAGTGTATCCCAAACTGAATCAGGTCAAAAGAGGGAAGTAATGAAAATGGCAAGCACAGCAAGAACAGGTCTTAGTATAGCATTTATTATGATGTTCTTTTTAATAGTTTTAAGTTTCAGGTCATTTTCTCAGGCATTCATTGTTTTGGCATTGCTTCCGCTTGGAATAATCGGAGCTGTATGGGGACATTATTTTCAAAGCACTCCTGTCAATATTATGTCAATATACGGAATGATTGCTTTAATTGGTGTAATTGTAAATAATTCAATTGTTTATATAAATACTTTCAACGGTTATCTCAAAGCCGGCATGTCCTACAGGGAAGCTCTCGTTGGTTCTGGAATAAACAGGTTTAGACCAATATTACTTACAACAGGAACTACGGTTTTAGGGCTTTTGCCACTGCTTGCCGAAAAAAGTCTTCAGGCAAAATTTCTCATTCCAATGGCGATATCTGTAGCCTACGGACTTATGATAGGTTCATTTTTCGTATTGGTATTTTTACCGGTATTACTTGTATTTCTCAATGATTTCAAGCGACTTGCAGCGTGGATTTGGACTGGCAAAAAGCCCGAAAGAGAGGAGCTTGAACCGGCTGTAAAAGAAGAATTGAGAATTAAATATTATTTGGATTAATAAATTATGAGACATTTAATTTTAATTATATTATTGATTTTATTCTTTGGAAATGCATTTTCGCAGGGAAATATTACATTGAAAGAAGCTGTGGAAAAGGCACTTTTAAATAATTATTCGATACGAATTGCTCAAACAAGCAATCAAATTGCAAAGAATAATGTAGCACCCGGAAATGCAGGAATGCTTCCGAAAGTTGATTTAGTAGCAGGATACAATTATGCAAATACAGATTTGTATTTAGTTCTGCTGACAGGTCAAAGAATAGAGCAAGCTGGAAATGTAGCCAAAACTGTAAATGGTGGAGTTCAGCTTTCGTGGACAATTTTAGACGATATGGGTATGTTTATTTCCTATGAGCGACTGAAAACATTGAAATCCAGAAGCGATGTAGAATTGAAAATATCTGTGGAGAATACTGTTAAAGAGATTGCACGAACATATTATAATTCTCTTCTACTCAAAAAAAATCTCGATGTTATGAATGAAAGTATAGAATTGAGCTATCGCAGAATGAAAAGAATTGAGGACAGAAAAGAATACGGCGCTTCGAATTCTTTGGAACTTTTGCGGGCAAAGGTTGATTTGAATACCGATAGCACAAATTACAAAAGAACTGAATTGAATTACAAAAATTCTTTGAGAATGTTAATTTATCTTATGGGCGAAAAAGTCAGCGGCAGCGGGTATGATATTGGTGCAGATATTGAATTTTATCAGGAAAAATCTATAGAAGATTTAAGAAATTTAGCTCAGAAATCAAATAATTCAATCCTACAGGCACTCAAGAATAAGGAAATTACTGAGTTGGATTATGAGCTGATAAAGACAAACTATATGCCAAAAGTCAATCTGACTGCTTCATACTCATACAATCGAACTGATGCTGATGCAGGGTTTCTTTTGGTTAATCAAAACTACGGACTTGGCACCGGGGTAAATTTATCCTGGAATATCTTTGATGGCATGAGAACAAATATTCAAGCTCAAAATACTAAACTAATGTCTGAGATGAATTCTATTTCAATTGAAATGCTTCGTAATCAAATAGATATGGCTGTCATCAATAACTATGAAGCACTTGTGGAAAAGAAAGCAATTTTGGATATGGATATTGCCAATTTGGGTGCTGCTGAACTTAATTATCAACGCAGTTTGGATTTATTCGACTTAGGCCAAATAACTTCGCTCGAACTTCGGGAGGCACAGCTAAATTTAAACCGTTCTAAAATGCGAATTAACGAATCAATGTTGGATGCAAAATTAAGCGAAATTGAATTAAATATTTTAACCGGAACTTTGAATTATTGATTATAAAAAACGAAATACTCAGAAAGTCAGTATAATTATCGTAGAGAATAATTGAAAAAAGTTTTTTTGGTTTTGGGTAATTATTAATCATCAATTGAAACCAAGCGATATACTCTGTATATTGATCCTATTTAAACTCTTTCAGATTTTAAAATATAACAAAAGATGAATCACAATAAGTACTGATGTAACTTAACTGTGAATATTTGCCCAAAAACAGAACCTTGACCTTATATCTATTTCAAGTTACTTATTCTGCTTTGCATTTTCATATCATTTTATTTCTAATACTTATAACATTGCAAACTGCACGAGCACTGCTTTAAAACTTTGTGGAAAACTTCTAACTAATTTTATCAAAATATTAGCCAAATTTTTTCTACTTTTATAATATTGAATTCAGCAAAAATGATAATAAAAAATCTAAAATGTCAAACTTCGTACATCTACATAATCACACTCATTATTCGCTTCTTGATGCAGCAGCGACACCTGAAGAATTGGTCAAAGCAGCCGCAGAAAATTCACAGCCGGCTGTAGCACTGACTGACCACGGCGTTATGTTCGGCACTGTGGAATTTTACAATATGGCTAAGAAATATAATGTCAAGCCTTTATTGGGGATGGAAGCATACATTGCTAATGGCTCCAGATTTGATAAGAATGCCGACAGAAAATCTCCCGGTGGTAAAAAAAGAAATTATTTTCATATCCTTTTTATTGCAAAAAACAATGTTGGTTATAGAAACCTAATGAAGCTTACTTCTTATGCACATACCGAAGGTTTTTATTACAGGCCTAGAATTGATAAAGAACTACTTGAGAAATATCACGAAGGGCTGATTTGTTCTACTGCATGCATGGGTAGCATGGTAAATGCTCATATCATAGATGGCGATTATGAACGTGCATACTCTGAAGCTAAGTATTATAAAGATTTATTTGGAGATGACTTTTACATAGAGCTTCAGAATCATAATCTTGAAAATGACCCCATAATTCTTGAAAAAGCACCCAAAATTGCCGGTGAGCTTGGCATTAAGATGATATGTTCTAATGATATTCATTATTTGAAACCTAATCATGCTTATGCCCATAATGTTTTACTAAATATCCGCGATGCATCAGGCACTGATAAAATTGATTTACTCAAACTTCGATACGGCACACCTGAATATTATTTCAAGTCAACGGAACAAATGATTGATCTTTTTGGAAAGTATCCGGGAGCTATCGAAAATACTCTCGAAATAGCAGACAAATGTGATGTAAAGCTTGACACTAAAACAATTATGCCTGATTTCCCAATACCAGCAGAATCAAAATCCGAAAATCTTGAAGAGTATCTTAAAGAACTTACTTATAAGGGGCTTTATACAAAATATGACAATGTGACTGATGAAATTATTGAAAGGGTCGAGTACGAGCTTGGCGTTATTAATTCAATGGGCTTTCCGGGTTATTTTCTGATTGTATGGGATTTCATTGATGCGGCTAAGCGACTTGGTTGTAGTGTCGGACCCGGTAGAGGATCTGCTGTTGGTAGCATAGTTGCATATTGTCTTGGTATAACGAATATTGACCCACTTCCATACGATTTGCTGTTTGAGAGATTTCTGAATCCTGAAAGATATACAATGCCCGATATTGATATTGATTTTAATGATGAAAAACGTGAACTTGTAATCAATTATGTAAAATATAAATACGGTGAAGAAGCTGTAGCACAAATTATTACTTTCGGAAAACTTTCAAGCAAAGCTGTATTGACTGATGTAGGAAGAGTTTTAGGTATTGAGCTGAACACTATAAAAAATATCACTAAGAAAATTCCGGTAGAGCAGGGAAAAGTAAAACCCCTCAAAGATGCGATATTGCTACCTGATCTAAAATGGGTCAGTGAGTCAAATGATGATAGAATCAAAGAATTAATAAATTATTCCCTTCTGCTTGAGGGCAAATTCAGACATACAGGAATTCACGCAGCCGGAGTTGTTATAACTCCGGGTGATATTACTGATTATGTTCCGGTCTATCAGTCACCGTCAAAAGGAAAAGATGGTCCTTCAGAAATAGCAACACAATACAGTATGGGCGACCTGGAGTCAATTGGTCTGTTAAAAATGGATTTTCTCGGACTTAGAACTCTATCAATAATTGATAATACTCTCGAGATGATTCAAAGAAACCATAACAAAAAAATTGACATTGATAAAATTGATTTTCTTGACAAGAAAACCTATGACTTAATATCCAATGGGGAAACCCTCGGTATATTTCAGTTTGAATCAGGTGGTATGCAGGAATACCTTAAACAGCTCAAGCCTCATAATCTCGAAGAGTTAACAGCAATGAATGCCCTTTATCGTCCTGGTCCAATGGCGAACATACCGGATTTCATTGACAGAAAACACGGTCGTAAGCCGGTTGAATATCTTCATCCACTAATGGAAAAGCCACTAAAGGCTACTTACGGAATCATTGTTTATCAGGAACAAGTGATGCAGCTTGTTCAGATAATCGGCGATTTTACTCTTGGACAAGCAGACATTCTCAGGCGAGCAATGGGTAAGAAGAAAGAATCCGAAATGGATAAGATGAAACCTGCATTCATTGAAGGTGCAGCTAAAAAAGGTATAAGTGAAAAGCTCGCATTAGAAATATTTGATTTAATTTATAAATTTGCTAATTATGGTTTTAATAAATCGCACTCAGTAGCTTACTCATATATCGCTTTTCAGACTGCATGGCTTAAAACATATTATCCTGCAGAATTTTTAGCTGCAAATATGACTGCAGAATTGAATTCACAGGAAAAAATAGTCAGACTCGTATATGAAGCCAAAAAATATGGGTTGAAAGTGTATCCACCTGATGTTAACCGCTCATTTGCAAAATTTACAGCTGAAGGCGATACTATTTATTTTGGTCTTGCAGGTATCAAAAATGTAGGTATTGCTGCTGTTGATAGTATTGTTGAAATTAGAGAAAGCAAACCTTTCAAATCATTCTTTGATTTCATAGCAAGAGTAAATAGTCATTTAGTCAACAAAAGGACACTCGAAGCACTTGTTTTGTCTGGGGCTTTTGATTTAATTGAAAACGGAAAGCGGAGAGCTTTATTCGAATCAATAGATGTTGCCCTGAATTTCGGTAAAAAGATGCAGGGAGACGACAGCAGTTTTACCGATAGCTTATTTTTAGGTGAGGTTGATGATTCAATTATTTCAGAGCCTTCAGTACCGGATGTTACTGAATGGGACGAAAGAGAAAGACTTGAACGCGAAAAAGAAATACTGAATTTCTATGTTAGCGGACATCCTTTGAATGAATATTCGCCTTTTGTCAGGTCTTTCTCAAATATTGATTTGACTTTAAGTGTTGACGATGCACCCTCAGAGATAAAAATATGCGGAATGCTTTCTGAATTACGCATAAGACGGGATAAGAAAGAAAATGAAATTGCATTTTGCTTTGTTGAAGATTTCAGCGGAAAAGCTGAACTGCTAATCTGGTCTGATACTTATTCAAAATTCAAACATTTAATTAAAGAAGATGCAATTGTCTATGTAAGTGGAAAACTTAGCGAAAAAGATGATGTTATCAAAATTGTAGTCAATGATATTCAGCCTGTTGATAATTTAATTAATTCAGGAATCAAAGGTTACAAATTGTGGATAAATCTTGATGAAAACGACCTTTCAAACCTCGAAACTGTTAAGAAGGATTTGCTTAATTCAAATGGAAAAACCGTCAGACTAAAATGCTACGTTTCAAGCAAAGACAAAACTGTAAAGAAAACATATTATTCAATGGATGCAAATTTACCGCTTGATATGCATACAACTCAAATGCTTTGCAAATTATTTGGTAATCACAGAGTGCAATTTGAATTGTAATATCATATAATATATTGATATTTAATTCGTTACTTCAATAATAATATATGAGCATTATCAGAGTTATATTGTGTATAATATTTCCACCTTTAGCAGTTATTGATAAAGGATGTGGTTCCATAATTATTGTAACTCTCCTTACAATAGCGGGTTGGATTCCTGGAGTAATAGGAGCATTAGTGATAGTAAATCGTGATTAAATAATGTAATTATGCACAAAATATTTTTTTATTTCGTAAAAAAGTGTTATTTTTAAAGTTCGTAATTCTGCAAAATTTTTTATTTGGAGTAGTAATAAATGATTACTAAAGATCAAAAGTTAGAAGCAATAAAAAGATTTGGTACAAGCGGTGCTGACACCGGTCGTTCCGAAGTACAGATTTCAATGCTGACTACACGCATTAATTATCTGACAGGACACCTTGATACGCACAAAAAAGACCACCATGGCCGCCGCGGTCTCATTAAGCTTGTTTCAAAGCGTCGAAGATTGCTTACCTACCTTGCCAATAACGACATAACACGCTATCGTGAAGTGTTGGTGGCATTGTCACTAAGAAAGTAATAAACAAATATCATTTAATGAGTAAGCGGCGTTTCTGACGCCGTTTTTTGTTTGAAATTTAATGTAATAATGAAGAAGTAATATGCAACACAAAAAAGTTTCGATTAATTTCGACGGTAAAGAATACTCACTTGAAGTGGGTAAATTCGCAAAATTCGCAAATGGTGCCGTAATGGTAAGATGCGAAGATACAATGGTTTTAGTAACTGCGACAGCCGCCGAAACGCCGAAGACAGATATTGACTTCCTGCCATTGCAGGTGGAATATCGCGAAAAAACATCAGCCGCAGGTAAAATCCCGGGTGGTTTTCTCAAAAGAGAAGGTAGACCTACTGACAAAGAAGTACTTTCAGCCAGATTGATTGACAGACCTATTCGTCCACTCATTCCTAAAGGCTGGACTTACGAGACACAACTTATTGCTAATGTATTCTCTGCCGATCCCGGAGTAGATCCTGATACGCTTGGCGCTGTAGGAGCTTCTGCCGCTTTACTCATTTCCGATATACCATTCAACGGACCAATTTCTGAAGTAAAGGTCGGAAGAATTGATGGTGAATTTGTTGCAAATCCATCTTATGAATTATTAAAACTTTCAGATATTGATATTACTGTAGCCGGAAGTGATTCCGCCATTTTAATGGTTGAAGGTGAATCGAAAGAAATTTCTGAAGGAGAATTTATTGCTGCTTTGGAATTCGGTCATAATAAAGTCAAAGAATTAAATGCATTACAAAGAATGTTAATCGAAGATGGTGCTCCGGTTAAGCGCGAATTAATAATTGATTCAATACCTGAAGGAATTGAAGAACTGATACAGAATGAAATTCATGAAGTACTTCATTCTTATGTGCATAATGTTTCGACCAAAGAAGAACGCAATGAGCAACGCTCCGCTATTTTAGAACAAGCTCTTGTAAAAGCTACTGAAGTTCACGGCGAAAATGAAGAATGGGCACCCAGACTTGAAAAAATTACCGGAAAAATCGTAAGCAGTCTCGAGAAAAAATATATGAGAAATATGATTCTCGAAGAAGGCAAACGTCTTGACGGAAGAACAACCCGCGACATCAGACCGATTGCCTGCGAAGTTGGATTACTACCAAGAAATCACGGCTCTGCATTATTTACAAGAGGTGAAACTCAGAGTCTGACATCTGTTACATTAGGTACAAACCGTGATGAACAGATGATTGAAGGCTTACTGCCTATGTACACTGAGCGTTTCCTCCTGCATTACAATTTCCCGCCATTTTCGACCGGTGAAGTTGGCAGAATGGGAGTTAGCAGACGTGAAGTTGGTCATGGAAATCTTGCATGGAGAGCTTTGAAAGGAATGATGCCCGAAGCAACTGAATTCCCTTATACAATACGTATCGTTTCAGATATACTTGAATCAAACGGCTCATCATCTATGGCTACTGTCTGTGCAGGTACTCTTGCATTATTCGATGCCGGCGTACCACTTAAAAAGCCGGTTGCCGGAATTGCAATGGGCTTGATAAAAGAAGATGAAAAAGTAGCTGTGCTCAGCGATATTCTTGGTGATGAAGATTTTCTAGGCGATATGGACTTCAAAGTTACAGGTACTGCTGACGGTATTACAGCTTGTCAAATGGATATCAAAATAGAAGGCCTTTCAACAAGTATCATGGCTGAGGCTCTTGAGCAGGCTCTTAAAGGCAGAATGCATATACTCGGTATAATGAACGAAACATTAAATGCCCAACGTGAAGACATTTCCGAATTCGCTCCTAGATTTACATCTATTCAAATTCCACAAGATACAATTGGTGCAGTAATTGGCAGCGGTGGTGAGACTATTCGCGGCATCTGTAAGGATTATGGAGTGGAAATCAATATCGAAGATGATGGTACTGTGCTTGTTGCTTCTGCAAGTAAAGAAGCAAGCGAACAGGCAATTGCTGTTATCAGAGGTCTGACCAAAAAACCACAGGAAGGTGAAATATATATGGCAACCGTCAAAGAAGTTCGCGAAGGACTTGGTGCTCTGATGGAATTTTTGCCAAAAACTCAAGGTTTACTTCACATTTCTCAAGTAGCTCACGAGAGAATTGAAAATGTTTCCGATGTTGTAAAAGCAGGTGATAAATTCGAAGTAAAATTACTTGAAATTACACGTGACGGAAAATACAGACTAAGTCGCAAGGCACTTCTTGAACGTCCTGCCGGTATGCCGGAAGAAAGAGAATGGACTCCAAGACCTGATTCTGACAATCGTGACAGAGACAGAAACGACCGTGGCAGAAATGACAGAGGCGGTCGCGACCGTGACAGAAGAGGCGACAGAAGGTAAACTGATATGAAATCTGTGCTTATTGTAGGAGGTGGTATTGCCGGAATAACAGCGGCATTTAATCTCTCTAAAGCAGGATTTCAGGTCAAAATTTTTGAAGCTGTAAATAATTTAGGGGGCAGGTTAACTGCCCTTTTTGATTCTAAATCTGGCGATATGATTGATAATGGTCAGCATGCGCTTATGACGGCATATCATACTTTCCTTGAGCTGATTAAAGAATGCGATACTCTAAATTTACTCAATATCCAAAAATCTCTTGAAGTTGTTTATTATGATACAAATCAAAATAAATCCAGACTTTTTGCAGGTTTTCTTCCCGGAAAAGCAGGATTTATTCTTGGTTTTCTTATGCTTGGCGGTTTGAGTATAAATTCAAAAATTAATATCATAAAACTAATTCGCAAAATCGAGAATAATCAAATTAATGATATTGAAAATTTGACTTGCCTGAGTTTTCTTAAAAAATACAATCAAACTGATGAAGCTATAATAAGATTTTGGGAACCTTTCATTATTGCAACGATGAACTGTCCGATTAAAATAGCATCGGCAGAAATTTTGGTTAAAATACTTAAACGTGCTTTCATAGAAAACCTTGATAACTCAAAATTAATTCTCCCAAAATCAGATTTTAAATATTTATTGGAGCCCTTAATAAATAAACTAAAATCGCAAGGTGTAGAAATATTTACCTCGAAAAAGATTGATAAAATTTATTTTTCAAATGAATCAACTCTTTCAGTGACAACCACAAACGGAGAAAATTATCAGGCAGATTATATCATTTCAGCATTACAGCCATTTTCACTTTTTAAAATTTTACCTGAAGAGCTGAAACCTTCATTTGCCTATCTTGAAAAGTTTAAATACTCTCCAATATTATCTGCATATATTTGGACTGATGTGGAAATTTTTTCAGAGGATTTCATATCGGCTTTAGGAACAGATATTCAATGGATATTTAACCGTAACAAATTAATTAAAGAAGGGCTTTCAAAAACTTATCCATTCTCATATTCTATCACAGTCAGTTCGGCATTTGAATTATCAAAATTAAAACAGGGCGAAGTAATTGAAATGATCACTGAGGATATAAAAAAGCTGTTTCCTGATTTTTCTCAGAGTAACATATTACATTATCGAATTATTACCGAAAAATTTGCTACTTTTATAGCAGATCCTGAGTCTGAAAAAATTCGACCTTTTGCTAAAACTCACATTAATAATTTTTTCCTCGCAGGTGACTGGACAAATACCAAACTACCTGCTACAATTGAAGGTGCATCACTAAGCGGAAAAATTGCTGCAGAAATGATAATTGACAATCTTAATATATCTTAACAGATATTTTCACATCATTTGAACGACCTCTGTCATCAATACAAGTAATGGAATATTTACCACTAACTTCAGGTTTCCAAATTGTAGATTGATTAGAATTAGTACTTTCAAGGAACTTACCGTTTACAAACCAATATGATTTGCCTGCATCCTTATCCAGACCTGCTTTAAGAGGAATTCCATCATTAGAATCTTTCTCCAGAATATACTCTGAATTTTTAAGTGGGCTTGTAATTAATGGATTCATACCCGGCTGGAAGGCAGTGCAATCAGGATTATGAGGAGGTATAAATTGCGTTTTGAAATTAATTGAATTATAATATAATTTTAGTTCAATCGGATAAATTTCGTAGATTTGTGATTTGATATTCTCGGATGGCATGCAATCCGAACAGTATGAAATTCTCTCATCATTTGATACCCAAATTTTCACAAGATGATCAGTTTTCTTGCTTAATGATACTTCAGGTATATAATAATCAGTCGTGATTTTATCAGATAATTCTGAAGGTAAAAGTCCGGTTACAGCATCAACCAAACGCTCATCAATATTTGATGGTTTGCTAAAAATTTGTTCAGTAACCTGATGCGGAAGTGTGCTAAATAATTCAAAAAGCATCGGAACAGCAATGTCAGCTCCCGAAATCATAGAATTCGGCTTTCCTGAGAAGTTGCCTGTCCAAACCCCAAGAGTGTATAATTTATTGTAACCAATAGCCCAGCCATCTCTCCGCCCCTGAGATGTACCTGTTTTCCATGCGATTTTCGGCAAACCTTTCTTAGTTCTGAAGTGTGCCGGCATATCAGGTCTTGAATGTTTGGTGAGAATTTCGCTGATCAGGTATGCCGCTTCAGGACTTATCAACCTTTTAGGCTTTATATTGCTTTTTGATAAGGTGTAATAAGATTTTCTGAAAAACCCGTCAGAAGCAAGTGATGAGTATGCATTACAAAGCTCTTCAAGCGTTACACCGCCTCCACCCAAAATTAATGATAAACCCAATTTTCGTCTAAATTTTGAAATTGATTTAAACTCAAATTGAGTCCTTTGATTGATATAATTTGATAAGCCATATTCATTCAGAAGATTTACAGCAGGAACATTCAATGATAATGCCAATGCGGATTCAGCTGTTACTCTTCCTCTGAAAAGTCCGTCAAAATTATCGGGAGAATATTCAGAGTTTAAAATTGGGACATCTAATAGAGAAAGCTTGGGTGTAATCATGCCTTTATCCACTGCGAAAGCATAGAGGAAAGGTTTAAGTGTACTACCGGGAGATCGAATTGATGTCACACCGTCAACCTGCCCTGAATATTCGGAGTTGAAATCATTTGAGCCTATATATGCTAATACTTCGCCTGTAGAATTATCTATAAGGTAGGCACTTGCATTCATTATACCAAATCTAGCAATTTCCGTGACATATCCTTTGATAATATCTTCAAATCTTGATTGAATAGTATAATTGATAGTTGTTTCAATATTCCTTCTTGCCGCAAATTCTTTAGCAGCTCTGAAACTTAGATGCCTTGCCAAAACAGGTGATTGTAGCTTTTCCGGTTTTATGAATTCATTTATAGCGTCGTCAACAATATCTGCAGAAAATAGTTTATTAGACTTATGTTTTTTAAGTAGATTATTTTTTTCTGTGTTTATTGAATTCCCCTCAATTTTGATATTTAATTTATTGGGATTATTTGGTATGACCGCAAGCCCTGTAGCCTGAGCAAGACTAAGTTTATCCGGATTCCTGCCAAAATATAAGACCGAAGCGGCTCCAACACCCTCAATATTACTTCCAAAAGGAATTTTGTTTAAATAAATTTCTAATATATCATCCTTTGAATAATGAAGTTCAAGTTGAAAAGCTCTGAAAATTTCAATAATTTTATTTATATATGTTCTTTTTTTAGGTTCAAGAAGTCTGGCAGTTTGCATTGTTATTGTCGAGGCACCTGATGTGATTTTACCACTTTTCAAATTATTAGAAAATGACCTTATAATGGAAACAGGATTTACACCTGCATGATAATAAAAGTATTTATCTTCTTTGAAAATGATACTCTTTTTGAAATATTCGGATATTTCATTTGTTTTGAAGTAATAACGCCATTTATCATCACTGCTTAAAAATGATGAAAGAATAATTCCTTCTCTCGACTTTATAGTCTTTGAGTATTTGATAGTTGTATCAACAGGAAAAATTTTGTCAAGAACCAAAAAAGAACAAATCATTACTCCAATTGTAATAAAAAAAAATCTGAGTAATAATTTTATCTTAATTTTCATCGTATAATTACCAAAGATTTAGTACAACTCTTCCTACTTGTTCACCTTTTAAAATATTATCAATTTCATCATTGATTTTATCTAAAGTCACAATTTTGTAAGTATCATTAAGTTTATGAAATTTCCAATCTCCTGCTAATTTTTCCCAAAGAATTTTCCGTAATTCCATCGGTCTTGAAGCTGAGTCAATACCTGCGAGTATTATTCCACGAAGTAAAAAAGGATATACAGTGCTTGTAAATTTGTCGCCTGCAACATTTCCAAGTACACATATACACCCATGCTGACCTATAGATTTGATAACAGTTGCAAGAGTATTTCCACCAACATTATCAACCGCTCCAATCCATTTTCCTGAAAGTAGTGGTCTTCCGGAATTATCGTCAATCATCTCTCTTGAAATAATTTCTGTTGCTCCTAAGGATTTTAAAAAATCGTGATGCTCTGCTTTCCCTGTTGATGCAGTAACTTCATAGCCTAAATTTGCGAGCAACCCTACAGCCATCGAGCCGACTCCTCCTGTTGCACCGGTAACAAGAATTTTGCCCTTTTCAGGTGTTATATCATGCTTTTGCAGTTCATAGATACAAATTGCGGCAGTAAATCCTGCCGTACCGTAAATCATAGATTCCTCAAGTGATAAGCCTTTAGGAAGCCTTACAGCCCAATCAGCCGGTACAACTATGTACTGTCCGAAACCACCATTTGTATTCATACCTAAGTCATAGCCAGTAACAATTACTTCATCACCACTTTTAAAAATATCTGATTTACTTTCAGCAATAATGCCGGCAGCATCAATTCCAGGGGTGTGAGGATAATTTCTTGATATTCCTTTGTGTCCACGGGCTGAGAGTGCATCTTTATAGTTCAGTGATGAATATTTTACCTTAATTAACAGATGATTTTCAGGTATGCTGCTGATTTCTTTTTCCTTTACTGAGCGAATGAATTTGCCATCTTCAATTTCTTCAACTACTAATGCTTGAAATTTAATCATATTAACTAATCCTTATAAAATTTTAATCATCAAATAATGCTAATGAAGCAAAAGATACTGCTGATTTAGTCTGAGTTTCATTCCACTGAGCATAATCAAGGAATTCGCATCTTTTGAAATCCTTAAGACTCATCAGGCTGTATATAGGTGATGTTCCGCAAATTCTGTATTTGTCATTATCTTCAGAAATTTTACGAAAAAAGCGGTGTTTGTCTAAATTGGTCAATGCATCAATCAATATTTTGTCTTCATTTTTCAATGAATCAAGTATTGGCTCTGCATCATAATCATCACCGAACTTTCTGCCAATATGAGCAAAATCAACACTTGCTATAAATAATGCCTTTCTGCCGGATTCCTCAATTGCAAGTTTTAGCGAACTTATTAATTTTCTGAAATCTTCAGAACTTTCAGGTACAGAGTTGTAATAAACAAACTCACCAAAAGAACCAACAAGAATTGGAAGAACTGTAAAATTGCGATTTATAAAATAATACTGACTTAGCAGAATTTGATATTCAATCGAATGTTCAGGCTTATGTGCCAGGTCATTATATGGCAATTTATCACCTAAATGACTTTCCCAAAGTTCGAGAATATCAGTATCAGTTTTTGCAGTTCCAAGTGGAGTTTTATAGTTTTTCTTTGTCGGCATAAGTAAATCAGATGAATCATAGTGAGCTGTTCCAAGAACTACCAGTAAGTCGAAATCGGTTTCTCTTGCCGAATGATATCCTGATGAATAAATTTTACTGCAAATATCGCTTAGTTTTAAATCTATATGAGGTACTATGATTGCAGAGCTATTTGATTTGGATGATTCAGAATTTGTAGAATTGAAAATTTGAGCAAGAAAATTATTTAACTCACCGACATCTTCGGGATAAGAATTTTGAGCGCATACATAGGGTCTGTCAACAAGCTCAAAATACCCTTGGTCAATTTGACTTTTTTTGATTTTGAATGATGAGCTGTTTAAAAAACCCATTTCGTCGAGATCTTTAATATTTTGTAAGATTTGATTTAGAATCATTAAGTCATTAATTTTCAGTTTCTCACCCAAATCAGAATATTTTGTTTTGCCGCCGAGTGAAATTAAAAGATTATAAAACTCAATTGAAACGGCAATTTCATCTTCGGCATATCCATGATTGTCATTCATCAACACAAATCTTTGTCCATCCTCCTCCATCAAGAGGAGCTGTAAATTATTCCGAAGTGTGGGAATTAATTCCTCAGGCATTTCTGCTGCCCTTTTCATCATTCAAAATATCAGCATATTTTTTCTGTAGATTTTTGATTACAAACATAAATGCAAATCCCGATATAGCTAAAATAATTCCAAGAGAAAGCATCCAAATATTTTTAGTAATTACATATACAAACAAGAAAATAAATGCTGCAATTAATGATGAACCGGTTGTTACAACAATTGATTTTCTTAAATTTTCCTGAATGCTCAATGTTTTGGAAACATCAATATTTTTATATTCATTTAACATATAATATTACCTTAAGTCGAAGTTCAATGCAGTTCTTGCATCGGTTTTATCGTCACGGTATTTAACAATCACCGGAGTGGAAATTGATAAACCATTCTCTTTACCGAAATCTGAATTTATCGTCCTTGCTCCGGGCACCACAACCGCTGAAGGAGGAATCACAAGAGGATTATCGGGAGTTGAAGTAATCACAGTTTCATTAACCAAATCATAAACTTTTGTTGATGCAGTGAGAATAACACCTGAGCCTAAAACGGCTCTTTCCCGAACCATTACACCTTCATAAATGCCGCAATTACCACCAATCATAACGTTGTCTTCGATAATCACGGGTCTAGCCCCTGCCGGTTCGAGCACACCACCAACCTGTGCAGCAGCGGAAATATGCACATTTTTGCCAATCTGGGCGCAAGTGCCGACCAAAGCGTGAGAGTCTATCATCGAGCCTTTATCTACATAAGATCCAATATTTATATACATTGGAGGCATACAAATTACACCGGGAGCAATATAAGCACCCGAACGAATTCCGGAGCCACCGGGCACAATTCTTACACCATCATCAAGCGTGAAATCTCTTAAAGTCAGAGCCTCTTTGTCGAAGAATTTCATTGAGCCAAGGGACATATCCACCATACTGCTATATCTGAATATCAGCAATATACCTTGCTTTACCCATAAATTTACAGTCCAGTTTCCGTTTCCATCCGGCTCGGCAGCCCTGATTTCACCATTATTAAGACTATTGATAAAACTTTTGATTAGATACTCTATCTGAGGTTGTGACAACTCAGTTTGCTTGTTATAGAGTTTTTCGATTTGAGCAATTAATACTTCGTTATTCATATTCATTTTAATTAAAAAATATTAAAGACTATTTTTATTAAATTATGTTTTATTCAAAATGCAATATGGAATCAATAATATAATTTATGAAAAAAATAAAGTTATAATTTGAATATATCCGTAATTATACTTAATTTTGTAAGTTGTTTTCTACGTAATTTTGTTTTTTTTGATTATATCTTTTCCGGCACACAATATGAGCAAAAGATTAGTATTTTATATAATAGATGATTCCGAGCAGACTTCTGAAATTTTACAAAGTCTTATTACAAAAGTATTTCCAACAATGTATGTTAAACGCTTTAATGATGGCTTTTCAGCATATAAATCATTGGAGAAAGAAAAGCTTGATGCAGTAATAATTTGTGAGTATGATATTCAGGGTATTAATGGTCTTCAACTTCTAAAGAAAATCAGAAGTGTTGAAGGTCTTAGAGATACATATTTTATAATGATGTCTGCTAACACTGATCGCGAAATTCTCGTTAAGTCTGTTCAAACCGGCGTAGATGATTTTATGCAAAAACCGGTATCATTGGACCAGTTTATTTTAAAGCTCAAGAATACATCCAGGTTCTTAAACCTTCAAAATAAAAATGCCAAACTTGAAGAAGATTATAATAATTTATTAGCTGAATTCGAACCTTTAGCTCAAAGGCTACAGGAATTTTTTCAGTATATTCAATCTGTACGCACAGGTGAGAAGGATAGTGAAATTGCAAGAATAGTATCAGCTTGTAAGTTCATAGCCAAACAGCTTACAAATGATGAAGAAGAGATAGCTGCAATTATCAAAGCAGCCGAGCTATGTTATTTGCCTAAGGGCTTGTTCAGAGATAAGTATGTAGAAATGCCGGTTATGATAAATGGAATTGTTCAGAATCAAATTATGGCGAACTATGTTGAGTTTGTTGATAAGCTCTTTACAGGTTTTCGCGGTTTCGAAGATGTTCAGAAAATATTAAGAAGCGTTTATGAAAATTTCGATGGTTCGGGCATTCCTGAAAAAGTAAAGGCTTGGGCAATTCCTCTTGGCTCAAGAATTTTAAGAGCAGCTATTGATTTTGAATCTTATTATGCCAGGAACCCAAGGAATGTTGATAAAATTATTCCTTTGATGTGGGGCGAGATTAATCGTGTTTATGATTTCAGGGTACTGGCTTTTTACGAGCAATATCTTGGTTATCTCAACACCCTTTCAAATCAGGCAAAAAGAGCAACAGAAGCGGTTGTCAATCCTTTTGTTCTTTCCAAAGGAATGATAACTTCAAGAAGCATAGTTACAGTGTCCGGATTAAAACTTTTAAACGAGGGTGCAAAACTTGACGATGATGCAATCAAAAAAATTCAGGAAGCTAAATCGGCTGAGGCATATTTGGGGCATATTTTTATTAAAATTGAATCAATACCAATATCCCCCTCCAAGTAATTATTTACATTACAAATCAATACTATTGCACATTCAGCGTTACTATTTTTTTAAAGTATCCATAACTAAATGCTAAATATATTTGCTTTTGTTGGAAGGAAAGTATTAAATTTTTTCCGTGAATTTGGTCAGATTATATTACTTGCAGCCAGAGTCACCAGATATTTTCCGCGTGTTATTAAGGACAGAAAACTTGTAATTGACCAGATGGCAATTGTCGGTTCTGATTCCCTTCCACTTGTGATATTAATCGGATCATTTACCGGTGCTATTGCTGCACTTCAAGCAACAAACCTTTTTGATAAATTTAATTTAGTAGGCATTGCCAAGCCATTTATAGGCAGTTCAATTGCTACAGTGGTATTTACCGAACTTACTCCTGTATTGACTGCACTTGTAATAGCCGGCAGAGTAGGCGCCTCAATGGCTGCACAGCTTGGTACGATGCAAGTTACCGAGCAGATTGATGCAATCGAAATGATGGCTATTGACAGAAATCGTTATCTCGGTATGCCACGAGCAATTGCAACTTTGATTATGATGCCTGTGCTTGCTGTTTTTTCAAATGTGGTTGCACTTATTGGCGGTTATGTGCTGACATCAATTAAATTTGACTTCAGTTTTTGGATATTTTTTGATTCTGTGCAGCGATTTTTCGCTGTTGAGGATATTATGCTTGGATTGACTAAATCACTGGTGTTTGGAAGTGTTACAGCTTTAATTGGTGTCCATGTAGGTTTTTCTACTACGGGTGGTGCTGAAGGTGTTGGTAAAAGTACTGTACGTTCCTTTACTCTTTCTGCAGCTGCAATACTGATTATTGATGCCTTATTCGGATATCTTTGGTAACTTTAATTATTTATTGATTAAAAAAATCAAATACACTATTAAATAATAACGATAATATTTTTTATTTAATTATTTTTTTAGTAATTTTACATAATTATTTTTACCCATAATAACAAAGAATATTAAAATGAAATTTTTATACATATTTTTATTATGTCTTTTGAGTTTTACTCTGGTAAATGCTCAGGACGGACTTCCTTCAGCCCAAAGAGCAAAAGAACCAACTTCATTTCTTGAAGTCCCTCAAATTTTGAAAACGCGTGTAGAAGTATTTTTTGGACAGCTTATGAAAGATGATGTCAAAAAAGCTTATGACAATATTCTTTCTTCAAGTCCGATAAGTCGCCAAAAAGCAGATTTAGATAATCTTCATTCTCAAACCAACAGAGCATTTAATATTTACGGTAAGTTGAGCGGTTATGAGGCTGTAAGCGCAGAAATAGCTACTTCATCTTACATCAGATTGAGATATCTTGGTCTTCACGGAAATTTTCCTGTGAGATGGATATTCACTTTTTATAAATCCCCAGAAAAAGATTGGATTGTAACTAATATTAAATTTGATGACTTAAGCGAGTATTTTTTCAAAGGAGATTAAGTAATAAAAACAGCAAGACAAGTTAAAACATCTTGCTGTTTTTTTATTTATCAGGATTTAATTTTTCCGGAAAATGCATTAAAGCCTTTAGATATTGCAGAGATTAATCTTGATGCAGCATTTAATGAAGGCATAACTTTTACAAATGCTGATTGTATGACAGTTTCCATAGGTTCTATTAAATCAACAATTTTGCTTCCGGTTTGATGCAATGAATTAATAGATGAAGTTATTTGAATGCTCATATCATTAAAATTATCAATTGAGCCTAAAATTTTTGTGCTGATTACATTTATTCCTGTTAGGGTTGTGCTCAGTTCAGATTTAAGCTCAATAACAGACTCAAGTGCTAAATTTGTTCTGGACTTGATTTCCTCAAAATCTCGTGTCAACTTGTCTATTTTTTTGTCAGCATTTTCAACGGTTTGTTTCATTTGTGATAAAGCCGAAACTGCTACAAACGCCAAAAAAATAAATGAAAGGAGTGCAATTATGCCTAATACTTGAATTGCAATAATCATTATAAACCAACTCCTTATAGGGTTAATATTCAAAAAAATAGCTGCATCTTAATAAAATAATTTTAGATTAGTCAACATTGAGCGAAGAAGAAATACGACTTGTAGCAGAATTTGTCTTCGCTCATTTTGACTAAAAAATCGAAAGAGCAGTCTTACAGAAATTAATTATGAATTAAGCTCTTCTTTGAAAGCATCGCCACCGGCTTTAGCCGCATCTCTAATATGGTCAATACGATTCTGAATTTGCTCTTTAGTTTGCGAAGCTTTAAATCTTGCATCTTTCAATACATTTTCAGCATCGTGAAGCAAACCTTCAGCTTTAGTTTTGGCGCTATCATAAATTGTTGAAGCCTTATTTCTACCTTCACTGACCATATTTGCAACATCTTCTTCAACATGTTTAAAATAGTCCTGAGCTTTGTCATACAAGTCAACTGATGTGTCAGCTATATCCTTGCGAAGTTCTGCACCTGTTTTAGGAGCCATAAGCAATGCAGCTATTGCACCTGCTAACCCGCCTGCAACTGCACCGATAATAAAACCGCGTGCGAAATTTCCTTGTTCATTTGAATTTGTCATATCTAAATCCTCCATTACCATTGTTCTTGAATATAAATCGGTTTGTCCTGTGCCCTCAGTATCATTTCTGAAAACTCTCTGACTGCACCGTAACCGCCTTTTTTACTACATATTATATCAGCTGTTTTTAAAATAACCTCTACTGCATCCGATGGGCAAGCCGAAACTCCAACAAGTTTCATTATATGCTCATCATTGACATCATCACCTATAAATGCAATTTCATCAAGAGAAATTTGTGTATCAGCGGATATCTGCCTGATTGCAGATGATTTATCCTTCGAACCCAATATAACATGTCCGATTGATAATTTTTTTGCTCTAGCTGATACTATAGCTGAATTTTCGCTTGTGATAATTGCGGTTTTGATACCTGCCTTATGAAGAAGCGTGATACCCATACCATCGCGTGTTGTAAATCTTTTAAGCTCTTCGCCATTTTGGGAGTAATACATAGCAGAATCTGTCAATGTACCATCTACGTCCATAGCAAGAAGTTTAATCTTTGATAATTTTTGCGATATAAGGGCGTCTTTAACCATTTATAAAATTAACTGAAAATTATTTCTTATTTTAGCACACAACTAATTATATAAAAGTATTAGACTTAAAATTATTGGATGGAAAATTGGTAAAACATGATTATATTAACATTAAAATCAAAATATTGGAAGAATACTTTGATTTATCCATGGCTGTATTTCAGGATTATGACTTTTGCGGTATCGAAGAAGGCATTGATGAACTTACAGTTACATTTGATATAGCAGAATTTGAAAAGCTTGATACAGATGATATTCTAAATTCACTGAATGAATTGGGTATCGAATCTGAAATAATATCAATTGAAAAAATTTCCGATAAAAACTGGAACGAAGAATGGGAGCGGCACGTTCAACCTGTTATTGTGTCAGAAAAAATTGTTATAACCCCGACTCATCACGCTAGTGAATTTAATAATGAAATCAAAATCATAATTGACCCGAAAATGAGTTTCGGTACAGGTCACCATACAACGACAAGATTAATGTGTAAACTAATGGAAAATCTTGTCATGCCCGGCTCTGACTGGATTGATGTCGGAACTGGTACGGGTGTTCTTGCAATACTTGCATCAAAGCTCGGCGCTAAAAGCATTTATGCTTTTGATAATAATGAATGGTCTATAGAAAATGCTGTTGAAAATATCGAAAAAAATAATGTCAAAAGTAATATTAGCCTTGAACTTGCTGATATTGATTCTTCTAACCTGTATGATACTAATGGTATAGCTGCAAATATATTTTTAAATTTGGCTGTACCATCATTAGAAAAATTCAAAAAATCTATCGAAAAGCATGATGGAGATTTGTTGATTTCCGGCATTATGATTTATGATGAAAAAATTCTATTAAAAGAAGCTGAAAAGCACAATTTAAAGCTTATAAATAAACTTACTGAAGATGAATGGGCTGCATTCCACTTCAAAATTGGAGACAAAAATGATTGAGAGAGTTGCCGGAATTGATATTGGAACAAATACTGTATTGATGCTTATTGCTGAATATCAAAATAAAAGAATAAAAAAAATTAAAGAAAATTTTGCTGTGGCAAGATTAGGAGAATCACTGGATAAAACCGGTATAATAAGTGAAAATGCAATTGAAAGAACGGCAGAAATTCTTGCAGAAAATAAACAAATCTGTGATAAGCTGAATGTAAAAAAAATACTTGCAGTCGGTACATCAGCACTTCGAGATGCTCAAAATTCAAATCAGGCAATCAAAGCTCTGAATAAATCTCTTGGAACAGAGATTCAGGTGATTCCCGGTATCAGAGAGGCTGAGCTTAGCTATTTGGGTACAGTAACTTGCGATAGTAAAGCACTTGTGATTGATATAGGTGGTGGCAGCACTGAACTAATTCTTGGTCAAAATCGAGCAATTCATGATAAATTCAGCCTTCAGATGGGAGCTGTGAGGATGACTGAGAGATTTTTTTCTTCTTCTCATCCTCCCGAAGATTCCAGTATCGAAATTGCTGAACAAGAACTTCTGTATATGCTTTCTGAAATAAAATCTTTCGAAAAAATTGAAAAAGTATATGCTGTGGCAGGAACCGCAACTACACTTGCAACAACTGCTCTTGGGCTTGCAGACCACGAAGTGGATAAAGTTGACCGGCATATCTTAACCGATGAAGAAATCGAACGAATTTTTGAACTGTATCATAGTTGTACAGTAGAGGATATAATTAAAAAATTCGGCGTTCATCCGAGAAGAGCCGACTTGATTCTTGCCGGATCACTTATTATGAGGACAATAGTAAGATATTTTAAAATACAGGAAATAGTTGTCAGCTCAAAAGGATTGAGATACGGCATCCTTGTAGATTATTTTAACAAACATTTCTGAAATTGACTTGAATTGATTATTTTTGTAGTTTATTCTAATTTACAAATTAAGAATTTATAAAGTTTATGATAGTAATGAAGTTTGGTGGCACATCAGTCAAAGATGCTGAAGCCATCAAAAGAACCGTATCAATAGTTAAATCACGCAGGAAGCAGTCAATTGTAGTTGTATCTGCATTTGCAGGCATTACTAATAGTCTGGTTGAGTTGATTGATTCTATCCATATGCATCAATATGATACCGCAAATGATATAATTGGTAGCATAAAAATGCGACATTTATTAGCTTCCGATGACTTAGGAATTACTATTAATGTAGCACATAAAATCAATACTGTCTGTGATAATTTGAGCAAAATAGTTTACGCTCTGGATATCATAGGCGAAGTTTCCTCCAAATCAAAGGATATGATTTTAGCATCGGGAGAGATTTTATCTTCTTTTATTGTAGCTGAATATGCAAAAAATATTATAGATAATGTAATTCATATTGATTCAGGGAAATTAATCCAAACTGACAGCAATTTCACAAATGCAGAAGTTGATATTGAACAGACAAACAAGCAGGTAAATAATTTTCTTGATAAAACATCAAAATTTGATGTAGCTATCTGCGGTGGATTCATTGCTGAAGATAAAAACGGTAATCAGACAACTCTCGGGCGAGGTGGATCTGATTACTCAGCAGCAATTATAGCTCAGTCGCTCGGAGCTGATGTTCTTGAAATATGGACAGATGTTGATGGAATATTGACTTCTGACCCAAGAATGATTCAAAATGCAATGCTTCTCCGGGAAATTTCATATCTGGAAGCTGCAGAACTTGCTTATTTTGGAGCCAAAGTACTGCATCCAAAGACAATTTATCCTGCAATTAATGCTAAAATTCCGGTTTATGTACTTAATTCATTCAAGCCGAATGGAAATGGAACCTTAATCACTGAAGATTCTCCATATTCTAATATCATTAAAGCAATTGCATTCAGAAAAAATATTACAATTATAAATGTTACTTCAAATCGAATGTTGGGAGCTTACGGTTTTTTGGCTAAAGTGTTTGATGTCTTTCTCTTGAATGAAACTTCTGTAGACCTGGTGACTACTTCTGAGGTAAGTATATCTCTTACAATTGATAATGATGGCAATCTTGATAATATTATAAAAGATTTAAGTCACTTTGCAACTACTGATGTTTACAAAGGAAGAGCAATAATTTCCGTGGTAGGCGAAGGAATAAGAGATACTGCAGGAATAGCTTCAAGGTTTTTTGTTGCTTTAAATGGTGTAAATATTTATATGATAAGTATGGGAGCTTCAGAAATCAATCTCAGTATTGTTGTTTCTGAAAAGGATTTAGAAAAATCAGTAAAACTACTTCACAAAGAATTTTTTGAAAATGAAAATCTACCTGATTTATTTGTTAAATTAAATGAGGATAATTAAATTATGGAAAAAATAGGTAATTTCGATATAAAAGAACTTGCACTCGACTATGGCACACCGCTTTATGTATATGATAAAAATATAATTCAGGACAACTACAATAAACTGCTATCAAGTTTTAAAAAATATTACGAAAAAACTAAAGTTCATTTTAGTGTTAAAGCTAACAGCAATATTAATGTATTGCAAGTTTTCAATGATATTGGATGCGGAGCTGACTGCTCATCTCCGTTCGAACTTTTACTTGCAAAACGTACAGGATTTCCTGATGAAAGAATATTATATACCGGAAACTACGAAAGTCTCAGCGATTTCAGCTATATGACTGATTATAATATCAAAGTAAATCTTGATGATGTTACATCATTTGACAGAATGATTAAAATGTATAAACCTGAAATCATTTCTTTCAGAATCAATCCAGGAATTGGTAAAGGTGGTTACGAAGGAATTACAACAGGCGGTACAGATGCTAAATTCGGTGTACCTTATGAAAAGGCATATCATGCTTATCAAAATGCGAAAGATAAGGGTTTTACGCGATTTGGTATTCACATGATGACAGGCTCGAATAATTTAGAGCCATATTATTTTGCTCAGGTAGTGGAAAAGCTGATGATGATAGCAGCAGGTATTTTTGAGAAACTTGGCACTGTTCCTGAGTATGTGGATATTGGTGGTGGTTTTGGTATTCCTTACGAAGACGATGACCAGTCTCTCGATATAGAATTAACAGCAAAGCTTGTAACTGAGATTTTCATCGAAAAGTGTGAAAAATATGGATTTGGACAGCCTGAACTTCTTATGGAACCGGGCAGATATTTAATTGGTAATGCAGGATGGCTTATTTCAAAAGTAACAGGTATCAAGCACTCATACAAACATTTTGTTGGTGTGGATGCAGGTATGAGTACCCTTATAAGACCTGCTCTCTATGGCGCAAAACACAGAACCTATGTTTACGGAAAAGATATCCCTGAATGGAATGTAAATTTATGCGGTCAGATTTGCGAAAATTCAGATATTTTTGCAAAGAATATATTTCTTCCTGCTGTCGAAGAAGGAGATTACGTAATAATCAGAGATACCGGAGCTTATGGATTTGTAATGTCATCAAATTATAACAATCGCCCAAGACCTGCTGAAATTATGGTCAGTGGATCTAAAGTCGAGCTTATACGAAGAAGAGAAACTTTCGATGATATGATAAGATATTACGAAATATAAATTATTTACATTTCAATTTGTGTATGAAGGGCGATTTCTTCGAGCACGCCACTAACTTTGAGGCACTCTGACAAATCGCCTGAAAATACAAGTGCCTTTCCTTTCTCGTGTACCTCATATGTAAGCGTCTCAGCATGATGATAAGTGCATCTGACTGCCTTTATTATCTGATATATTACTTCATCAAAAGTATGCCACTCATCATTAAATAAAAGAACTTTACAGGCATTTACTATATCATCTGTTACATCAATCTCTTCATCAACCTCTTCTAAAGTTGAAGTGTTTGTCAAATCAATATTTTTAAGAAAATTTAAATCTTTATCAATCATAGAATATTCAATATTTTAGTGATTTTCATTTTTATATGTAATAACAAATTTTCTAAAAAAATATTGCTAAAGAATTTTGAAAATTTCTTCTTTCAGACTTTTTTAATTTAATTTACATTAAAATATACTTTAGTCGTCAATATTGCTATTTGGTAATATAAAGGAGAAATAAATGAAATTTATAGTAATTCTATTTTTTGGATTATTTTTACAAGTATTTAATAATTTTGCACAATCAGGAGAGTCAAAAATGTTTATCGAAAATCGCAGTAAGCTTAATTTTGAAGAAACTGTAGAGCAAATCAGCACGCTTATAGCTGAAAATGGCTGGAAAGTAATAACAGTTCATGATTTGCAGGAAACTATGAAAAAAAATGGTAAAGATGTTAGAAGCGTGAAAGTAATTGAAACATGCAATCCAAACCATGCTTACAAAATATTATCTCAAGACGATGAGAGAATTGCTTCAAACACAATGCCATGCAGAATTTCCGTTTATGAAAAATCAGATGGAAAAACATATTTTTCGAGAATGAATGCTGAAGCAATGGCCGGGCAAGCCGGAGGTATAATTCAGGAAGTTATGACAGATGCATTCCGTGATATGGAAAATATACTTAAAGAAGTTAGCGAATAGCCAAAAGTTTAATTGGATTTTATTGATAATAGTTCCGAACGAAGAGAATAATGTGGACTTTATTCTCTTCGTTCAGTATTTGATAAATTTAGAAATTCACTATAATCATCGTGTAGCCCCAATATGCCGGGTCAGTTCCCATACCCTTTGACCCGTTGGTTTTCTCTAAAATTTCTCCGGGTAAGAAGAAAGATGAACCAAACTGTGCCGACACGCCTTTTGCAACGTTGCAGGTAGCCACCAAATCAATTTCAGTGCCGAGACTAAATAAGTCTGTATCTTCAAATTTATATGGTGAAAAAGTTCGTAAGTTCATAATATGGGCATCAAGTTTCCAGCGGCTGTCAGGCGACCAGGTCAGTCGGACATTTGGCATTAAAATGCCTTTATTTGTACCTTCAGGAGCAGGTCTTATACCTGCATTCGGTAATACCGAAAATGGGAATAAATCCATTCCGCCATAGAATTTATGGATAGTTGAAAAAAGATGATCAAAACCTTCAAATTCATCTGTTTCAGGGTTATCGCCAGTCATTAAGTCCAAACCGCCTCCAATTGTAAAGTTCCCTTTTTTCCAGCCACCAAATGCTGAAACCATATATGCACTTATATCGCTGCTTGTGTTATTTGCAAGTCTTGGCAATGTGTCAATTGAACCTGATTGAAATGCTGATTCAAGCTCCCAAATAAATCCTTCTGATTCATTCTTAGTATAGAAGCCGATAGTATATCTCGAAAGTTTCGGCATACTCGATACTATGCCGGGACCAAGACCTGAAATTGCTCTGTCATTCTGGTCATAATAAATAAATGCGTTCATAGAAGGGATGTACGGAATATTGAAGTCAAAACCTCCAAGCATTTTAGGAATTTGAGGAGCGGAACTTGTCATTAAAAGTTCCTGCGAACCAAGTACAAATCCAAATGCTCTTGCTTGCCATCCGTCTGCAAATTTATATGCAGCAAAACCACCATCGAACCCACGCCCTATATTATGCCAGTCGAGACTTCCGATTAATCTCTCATTATTGAGATTAAACATCATCCTACCCACCCGAACTGTCAGATTCTCTATTCCAAGGTCGTTAAATTCTACATAACCCTGATGTAAATCAATGTTATCTGAAGAACCGTCCAAAGTTCCACGCCAAGCTCTGGAATTTGTTTCTCCGAAATTACGTGAATCCTGAAACTGAATAAATGCTGAGATATTTGGTGAAACAAATGCTTTTGCATCAAGTCTTGTTCTCAGCATATTTATAAATAGTGGCTTGGCGTTCATATCAAAGAATCGCATATCTATTTCTCCACGATATCTGACCTGCCCCCCAACTTTCACAGTAGGTGTGAAAGAGTCAGCCTGAGCTGAAACAAATGTATAATCTGTTATACTAATTGTTGTACATACAATTAAAAAAGTAAGAATAGTGTTTATAAATTTCATAAAATAATCCTATTATTAAAAATACAATTTATTCAAAAATAATAAAAAAGGATAAATATGTCTGATTATTTTTTTTATTGTATTGATTATTTTTAAATTTTTTTAAATAATTATATTTGTCTAACGTGTTAAGAAATTGTTAATAATATTTTTAGGTAATGTTATGAATTTATTTGCATTATATGTAATTTTAATAAGTTTTTTGATTGTATCATGTAAATCAACTGATAATAATGATGTTGCTTTGAATAAACTTGATGCTCAGTCAAAAATTATTCTTTTAAATGAAGAATCCAAAGAAATCCCAAATGAAATGGATATAGTAATTTTATTGAGTGACGAACTTAACGATGATTATAAAATCTCGATTGAGGAAAAAAATGTCAAAATATTTGCAGTTACCGGTAAAATATTGACAGCTAAAGCCAAGCCTGATGCAGTACGTGAAATTTTGAAATTACACTTTATCAAATCTATCGAAATTAATAAAAAGTCTTCCATCTAACTAATTTATAGGGTGTTTCTATGAATAAATATTTTATTACTCTTTTAGCTGTAATTTTAACTTACAGTATCTCTTATGCTGATTTTGCTAACAAGATTTCAGCTTCTTCTAAAATCAAACTTCAACCGACTGAGCATTACAAAAAAAGCGGTGCAGAGTTTCTAAGTACATATAAACCCGAGTATCCATACAGCATTGTTAACGAAAGACTCTTTGTTAATATGCTTATTAAAATAAATTCTAATGATGCCACTGATTTTATTCAAAAATCAGGTGGAACAATTTCTGTAAAAGCTGGTGATGTTATAGCTGTTAAGCTACCTGCCGACAAAGTTTCAGAAGTATTAAACCTTAATTCTGTCACTTCAGCTGAGTTATCAAGTCTTTATTCTCTGAATATGGATAAAAGTCTTGACCTGATCAATGCAAAAAGAGTAGCTGCAAATGATGGAGGATTACCTCAAATTCTGGCAGGTGAGGGAGTAATAGTTGGTATCTTTGATACAGGAATTGACATAACTCATCCTGATTTTAAAAATGATAATGGTACAAGAATTCTCAAACTTTGGGATATCTCAGATCCTGCACAAGACGGTCCTGAAAGCTTTGGATATGGGAAAGAATATTCAAAAGTTGATATTGATAATAACCCAAATTCTGTTAAACAAATTGACGAAGATGGTCATGGTACTCATGTGGCAGGTACGGCTGCAGGTAATGGCAATGCTGATGAAAGGTTTAGGGGTGTTGCTTATAATTCAGATTTGATTATTGTGAAAGGTTATCGTGAAGGTGAAGATACATTTTCAGATTTCGATATTATTAATGGTTGTTACTACATCTTTGAGCAAGCGGCTATTTTGGGACGTCCTTCTGTAGTAAATCTAAGTCTTGGTTCACCAATCGGACCTCACGATGGTAAAGGTTTACTTGCAACAGCGCTCTCATCACTTACCGGTGAAGGTAGAATTATAGTTGCTTCAGCAGGAAATAACGGAGAAATGCCAATACACGCAGGAGATTATGTAAGTGCTGGCGATAAGGTAGAATTTCCAATTTATCCAATAAATGTTTGTGATATTTTTGAAAATTTTTGTCCGGACATTCCCAATTTTTTCCTCACCGCAGGAGATTTATGGTACACAAGCGGTATAATTGGCTCTGCAAAACTTATTGCATACGGAATATCTGAATCTGGAATTGAAATTGTATCTGAAAGTGAGCTTAATTTCAATAATCCGGTAGAAAATCAGATGATTTTTAGCAATAGCGGAACTCCACTTGGCTTTTTGACTTATATGCATACTAATGAGCTCAATATTAATGGTGACGGAAATCTTATGATTCAGATTCATAATGGAGGACAAGAGGGAATTATCGTTGATAATTTCATCTGGTCTTTGGCTCTTGATATAGTTGAAGATGGTTCTGTAGATATTTGGGCAGGGATTCCTATGCCGGACGGTTTTCCGTTTATGCCTCTCTATGGTGATTACTATTTCTCAGGTGACGTTTTAATGACAATTGGAACTCCTGGTGATGGTGACAGTATAATTAGTGTTGCCTCTTTTATTTCAAGGAATTCATGGGTTGATAAAAATCAAACTCAGCATAACAGAGATTGGGCAATTGGAAGCTTATCATCTTTTTCTTCGATAGGTCCAAGACGTGATTTGAGATTATCTCCAATAATTTCAGGTCCAGGGCAGGTGATATTCGCTGCAAAATCAAAGGACAGCCGTACTTCTGACCAGACTGTTCTTGAAGGCGATTTGCTAACTGGTTTAAGCGGAACAAGTATGTCTGCACCTCATGTATCTGGAGCAGTTGCACTCATGCTTCAGGTAAAACCTAATCTGACATTTTCAGATATTGAAAAAGTACTTGAAGCTACTGCAATGAAAGACCAATATACAGGAGATGAACCTAATATTGCTTTCGGATATGGTAAAATTGATGTTCAGGGTGCAATCAATTATATATTAAGCTCAACCGGTGTTAACTATGTTATGATAGATGATACAAGGGTTTATCCAAACCCTGCCCAAAGTATTATCAATTTTGAAATTGATGAGATTATTGAAAATCCTGTGCTGAATGTGTATAATATAAATGGACAGAAAGTTATTAGTAACTCCGGATTCCAATCATTTAGTTCCGGAAATTCTACTCATATTATTCTTGACGTAAATAATCTTCCAACAGGTGTTTATAACGTTGAATGTATTTATAACAATAAACCGGCAAAATTCAGGTTTGCAGTAAAATAACATAAATAATTTCTCCATTCCATCGGTTCAATAATCGGTGGAATGGAGCTATTGATAGAAAACTACTTAAATTTACTTATACTTAGTTTGAAATATGTAATTATTTTTATTCTTTAATTTTACAAGTACTAATTCCAAACAGTGTAAATGCAGGGCAGAAACCCGTAAGAGCAGTTGCAATCGGAACAATTGCTATTAGTCCAAGCCAGCTTCCTGATATTATACCCCAAATTGCGATTGCAGATCCTGCTACAAGCCTGATTATCATATCCACTTTGCCGACATTCTTCTTCATAATTCAAACCTTATTAATTAATATAACTACTTATTCATATAGATAAAGTCGCAACAATTTATAATTTATTTTGATTAATTTGATAAACATAATTATATTTGCATTGATGGAAAAAGCAATTTTGAATATTAGTGAAACGCTTATACAAAAGGAAATACACTTTTATATTTCCGAGCCTTCACGTATATACAAAACAGAATCAGGCAAAAGGCTTCAAATTATATCTCCGGGTAGAATCAACGTACACGCAGGTCCTGACCTGATGGATATTGCAGTGCTGCTAAACGGTTATTTAATTATCGGTGATGCTGAAATTCATAAGAAAAGCTCCGACTGGATAAATCATAAACACGATGATGATGTTGCTTATAAAAATGTAATCCTGCATATTGTTTTAGAAATTGATACTACAATTGAAAATAAATTTGAAACATTAGTTTTGGATTACAGCAGCCTATCAAACAAAATATTAAAGTTAGAATCTAAATCTCCGGAATCTGTTTTTTCGGCTGAAGAACTTCAAAATTTTGCTCTTCACAGGCTTCTAAGGAAAACAAGTGAAGCAAGTAAATTATTAATCGAAAATAGTTTGAAAATTACTCTTTCGATGATGACTTCAAGCTATATTGACCGATATGAAAAGAAGAGAAATCGCCACAAATATGATCCGGATAGGCTTGCAAAATTAGTAGAAGATATATTGAACTCCTATGCTATGGAATTTTTGGAGTCTCTTCAATCAAATGACCAAATTGATGTTCAGGAAGCATTGCTGCGACTTGTTAAAAAGACACTTACAGGAGAAGGAGCTCATTTGAGACGCGAATTGTTGATTAATTCTATTTTGCCGATAGCTCTTGCAATAGCTGATGATGAAGCAAGAATCAATCTTTTTGTATGGTACTGGTCTATTCCATGCCTTAATCAATATGGTATGCTCAAAAGGAAATTTCCTGACCTTCCTCAGAACTTTCTTTGGCAGCAACAAGGAATGCTCGAATACATCAGGGAATTTGGATCCCGTAATAATGTTGCTTCGGAAGCACTTAAGGAATATGGCTTTGCTGAAATTTTATCTTTTTATAAATTAGGAAGATTACCACTTGATATTGAATCGAATTAAATTATTATGAGAGATTTAAAAGGTATTGTCAAAACAATTGGTCCGGGTATTTTATTTGCCGGTGCAGCCATAGGAGGTTCACACCTTATACAATCCACAAGAGCCGGAGCTGACTACGGATATTCATTAATAATTGTCATTTTACTTGTGAATTTATTCAAATATCCTTTTTTTGAATTCAGCTACAGATATACATCAGCTAAGAACAAAACACTATTGCAGGGTTATCAGGAACTTGGCTCATGGGCTATTTGGAGCTTTCTGATTATTTCAATTATTACAGGAATTATCAATCTTGCTGCTCTTGCATTAGGTGCAAGCGGACTTCTTGGATATATTATTGGTAGTGCAGTGCAACCCTTATATTTAAGTATAGGATTAGTAACTTTATGTATATTGATTCTTCTTATCGGTAAATATCCTTTGCTTGATGGAGCAATGAAATTTATGGTATTTATGCTTGGAATTTTTACTACAATTGCTTTTTTTATGTCGCTATCAGTTAATAATTCGCCAATTGAAGGATTCAATTCGCCGGAAATTTTTGAGCGTTCATCAATACTTTTCATAATTGCACTTATGGGATGGATGCCAACACCGATCGAAGCATCTGTATGGACATCTTTATGGTCTGTCGGAAGGCAAAAGCAGAAGAAATATATCCCAACTCTAAAAGAATCATTGATTGATTTTCATATCGGATATATTATAACCACTGTTTTGGCTGTATTTTTTCTCGTACTTGGAGCGAGGGCAATGTTCGGAACCGGCATCGGCTTTTCGTCTAACGGTACGGAATTTTCCAAACAGCTTATTGATATTTATGCCACATTGTTAGGAAATTGGAGTAAAGTAATTTTAGCTCCAGTGGCATTTATAACAATTTTTAGTTCGCTACTTACAGTTGTTGATGCTTATCCGCGATCAATAACAAGTGCTATATTTCTTTCCTTGCGGGAGAAAACACATGAAACAGTTCGTTTGCACGAGATTTTAACTCTTTCTATGTCTGCTGTAGCATTAATAATAGTCAGTTTTTTGATTCATAATCTAAAAATGATGATAGATTTGGCAACTGTTATTTCATTTCTTGCTGCTCCGGTTTTTGCAGTGATTAACTATAAGACTGTAACAGCGAAGGATTTTCCAGATAGCTACAGACCAAAATTATGGTTGAAATTGCTGGCAATTGCAGGTATTATTTTCTTGTCAGGCTTCAGCTTTATTTATCTGTGGTCATTATTTGTGCTTTAATATTTTTAAAGTATGAGTTTTAAATTACACTTGATGTGATTCAATAAGAAAACAATAAAATATGACATTTAAAACCTTTTTTTAAAATCAATGAATATAATTTATTAACAAATTAATTATTCATAAATAAAAATTAACGAATTATTTTTCGGTAATTTTTTTTAATTCGTTCAACTTCACAAATTTATCAACAATGGAGCAAGCTCCATTGCTACAAGTTATTCTGATGCAATATACTCCTGCCTGCAGATACCTAACATTCAACCGATTAATCGCAATCATCGGATGAATAAGTAGGTCAATTTATTTTTTTCTCATTCTCAATTTTTACTCAACTATCGGGATAAAAACTGCACAAAAGTAATATAGAATCAAATATTTATAATTTATTTTCTTGCAGTATATAGATAACTTTATTTCAGAACTTTAGGGTTCGTTAATTACGAAAGCTAACCCCAATTTTATGATTACTTTTAATTAGGATTTTGAAAATTTATTTTATTATTTATTGATTTTTTACATAAAACTGCTATTTTTGTAAATCTACTTTTCTAATTAAAAAAAAATGAAGTCGTATGATAGTAATGAAAATATTAACAGTAATTTTCTTAATGCTGATATCTAACTTAACATTAAGCAAAACCACTTTGAATCATTTTAAGAGTGGCTTTTCAAAGTCAAAATCAAGTGTTTATCAGGATATTAAGCAAGAGTTAAATAAATCAATCGAACAGGATTACATTCAAGCCGAATTATTGTTCGTTAAAGGTAATGTTAAGTATTTTATGGGCTTCTATCAGGATGCAATCGCAGACTATACAAAGGCGATTGAATTATATTCAAATTTTGCTCAGGCATTTCATAATCGAGGAAGTGCTAAGTATGTAATGGGAGAATTTGAAGAAGCGATAAAGGATTTTAAAAAAGCTATTGAACTTAAACCGAAAGATATTTTAGCTTACTACAATTTAGGTAATGTTTTATCTGATTTGGGAGATTTTGTTACTGCTATTGAAAATTACAATAAAGCTATTGAATTAGACCCTAATGAGATTGATTTTTATAACAATCGTGGCAATGCAAAAAGTGAGATTGGGCAATTTGAAGATGCTTTATTTGACTTTAACAAAGCTTTAGAAATCAACCCTGAATTTTCTTCTGCAATTTACAATCGTGGTAATGTTAAAAGTGAGTTGAAAGACCATCAAGGTGCTATTGAAGACTTTGAGAGAGCAATTAAATTAAATTTTGTCAATCCAGGAGTTTACATAAATCTTGGGAATGCTAAAAGTGAATTAGGTAAATATCAAGACGCTATGAATGATTATAATCAAGCGATTGAATTAGACCCAAATTATTACTTGACATATTATAACAGAGGATATCTAAAATTTAAATTAGAAGATTATCTTGACGCAATTATTGATTATGACAAAGTAATAGCGCTTGATGTAAATTTTTCTATGGGATACGCCAATCGTGGAGCTGCTAAGTTTGAAATTGGTGAATACCAAGAAGCACTTGATGACTTGAACAAAGCAATTGAGATAAATCCTGATAATATTAATTCCTATTACAACAGAGCCAAAACTTATCATATATTAAATATGAAGCATAATGCTATTTACGATTTAGATAAATTAATCGAATTAGAGCCGAACTTTTACATCGCATATAGATTTAAAGGCATGATAAATTATGAGTTAGGTGATTTTCAAGCCGCGACTCATAACTTCAACAAAGCTATTGAGATAAATCCAATTGATACTATGTCCTTCTTTTTACGTGGACAATCAAAAAGAAGTTTAGGCGATAATTCTGGAGCATTAGCAGATTTTAACAGAGCAATTGAATTAGATCCAAATTTGCCAGGGGTTTATCATACACGAGGTAATATTAAACATCAATTAGGAGACTTAAGTGGTGCAATTTGGAATTGGGAAAAAGTAATTGAGTTTAATTATGATACTCATTTAGCATATAACAATATCGGATCAGTAAAGTTGGATTCAAAAGATTATCAAGGTGCTATCCAAGACTTTGATAAAGCAATCGAAATTCGACCTGATTTTGTTTTAGCATTTACAAATAGGGGTGATGCAAAGTTCGATATTGGTGATTTCCAAGGGGCTTTGGATGATTATTCGAAAGCTATAGATTTGAATCCAAATCTATTTAAAGCATATTTAGGCAGGGGTAATACTAAAATATCATTAAAAAGATTTTCTGATTCAATTGAAGACTTTGATAAAGCTATTAGTATTGATCCAAATTCGCATACAGCATATTTTTTCAGAGGATGTGCAAATTCTTTTGAAAACGATTTTAAACTTGCTATTGATGATTATAATAAAGCAATTGAACTTAATTCAAATAGAGCAAATTTTTACTTCAAACGGGGCCTTGCTTATTTATCGTTGGATGAGAAGGAACTTGCTTGTAAAGACTTGAAAAAAGCTCTGTCTATGGGAATTAGTTTTGCTAATGACTATATCAAAGAATTATGTTATTAAAAACATTTCAAAGTAAGGGATTTACAAGAATTGAATCGCAAAATATTTGGTCTCTCGGGTTTACAATTACACGAAAATCTTACCTGAATGCACTTCAAGAAAGAAAAGAATTTGTTGCAAAAGAAAAGTTAGCATCCTGGCTTTTATAAAAAGTAGAAAAGCCCTTCTGGGGGAAGGGCTGGTTAATATCAGAATCATGCAATTGCTAATTGTTGATAAGAAATATCATTGATATTGGCAATACTTTTTGCATGTTCAAAAGTCATACTTACTACATTACCATTTTCATCGAGTTCAACAAGTGTATTATCATTAATATCTTTTGTTTCATAAATCAAATTATTATTGAAGATTATCAATAATGTGTCTGTATCTTGAAAATATTTGATTTGCATTATATAATCTCCTAAAATTATATAAATTAATTTAATTACTTCCTTAGCTTATCAGTTCGCCTTTTTGGGCTTTGACAATTTTACTTACAATATCATTGTAATCGAATCAAAATGAAGGTATAATATTTATTAATTATCAACTAACAATTCAATATCTTAAAAATAAGAAATTATCAATTCAAGAAATTAATCTTTTATTTTTTCAATTGGTACTATCTTTTAGTTCCCATTCAAGATATTTTGCTGTCTTCTTCATAATTGCTTCTCCAAAAATTCTGCCTACAACATACAAACTTCCGTCAATACCTGCAGAAATTCCGGCTGTAGTAATTATCTTTCCGTTATCTGTGAACCTACTATCGGATATTCTAATTTCAGGGTATTTCTTCTGTAAATTCTGTTTCGCTCCATACCATGTTGTTGCTTCTTTACCATTCAAAATCCCCAAATCGGCAAGTATGAAAGCACCTGTACATACAGACATCAATATTTGGCATTGCTTTTCAGTTTTAAGAATAAAATCAGAAACTTTTGGATTTTGATTTGATAAATTCAAGTTCCCACCAGGAACAACCAATATATCTATTGGTGGGCAATTATCAATATTATAATCAGGCGAAATTAATGTTCCGGTATGAGCCCTGATGTTCTTATTTTCCGGAGCCACCAAAAACACCTCAAACCCCTTGCTTCCATCTTCAAGTTCAGTATCAAAAAACACTTCGAGTGGACCTGTAAAGTCAAGTAAATAAACATCATCATAAACCAAAATTCCAACTCTAAGTTTTTTATCAGCAGGTTTTGAGGCTGCATCAATTGTAGTTAAAACAGAAAAAGCAAGGATGAACAAACCTAAAATATACATCATGACCTCATTATTCTATTATCAAAAATCAGATTACTATAATACTGCAAAAATACATAATACGCATCACACCACCATAAATATTTCTGAATAATTTCCTATTTGAATGAAGAAATGCCGATTGGTAATTGTTTGATATTCATCCTACTACTTCGAGTTGTCGGGTTGAATTTTTAGTCATTACTTCTTTAATACATATTGAAGACAAAAAATGGGTTCAAGTTCTCTCCGCAACACGTAATTTAGCACTACGGGCGCGGGGATTTCTGATAATTTCACCTTCGCTTGCTTCAATTGGTTTATTGGTTAGGATTTTCAGAATTGGCTCACCATCGTTAGGCCTTGCAAAATCGCGGAAAATATTTTTAACTATTCTGTCTTCAAGTGAGTGATAACTCATTATGACAATTCTACCCCCCGGTGCGAGCATTTTAATAAAGCATGGGAGTGCTTTTTCAAGTACTTCAAGTTCGTTATTAACTGCAATACGAAATGCCTGAAATACACGCGAAAGAGTTTTGAATAATTGAATGGGAGAGACAAGTTCCTCGATTAGATTTTTCAGGTCGGTAGTGGTCTCAAGAGGAATCGCACGGCGCCTTTCTTCAATACGCCGTGCAATAAGCCCTGCCTTGGGTTCTTCACCATACTGGTAAAGAATCCTCTTGATATCTGCCGGCTCCGCTTTGTTGATTATGTCATAAGCCGTAACGCCCTCTTTTCCGAACCTCATATCAAGACGGGAATCGAAGCGATAGCTTAAACCGACTGAATCAGAGTCAAGCTGCCTTGAGGAAACGCCCAAATCAAGCAATACTCCGTTTATCAGTCCATCATACTCAGCTTTGCTGCAGATAGCACTAAAGCACTCATTATAGAATGTTACATTCGGGGCGGATTTTTCCAATAATAAATCATTGAACTTCCTCTTACAATGTGCTATTGCACCCGGATCTTTATCAAACACAACCAAATTCCCCCCGGAACTGAGTTTAGATAATATCCGCTCTGCATGCCCACCGCCGCCGAGTGTACCATCTATATAAATGCCTTTATTTGAAAGAACTAGAAAATCTATACATTCATCAAGCATCACCGGCAAGTGATAATCGTATTCCGCAGGAGCATATTCGCTCTTATGGGGCTTAGCCGGTTTGTGCTTTTTACTCATTTACTTAACCATAACATTTGCCGCTACATCTTCATAAGATTCATCAAATCTGCTTAAATACTCATCAAATTTTTCAGGATTCCAAAATTCGATGTGGTCAACCATTCCTACGATTACCACCTTATTTTCAATACCTGCAAAATCAAGCAATTTTTTGGGGAGTGATATTCTCTGCTGTCCGTCGAGATTTACTTCTTCACTCCACATCAGTAATTTTCTTAAGAAAAATCTGTTTTTTGAATCATACTGATTTAACTCTACAAACTTTTCTTCGTATTTTTTCCATTCATCAAGCGGATAAGCTACAATGCACTCTTCCTGCCCCCTTGTAACCGTGAAAGTATCATTGGCTTCGGGGGAAATACTCTTTCGCATCTTGGCAGGTATATTCACTCTGCCTTTGCTGTCAATCGAGTAGGTTTCCTGTCCTTTGAAAAATGCCATTGTAAATGCCTGATTATAAAAATATTTGGTAAATTTGGGAAATCATTTCCCATTTCTACCCACTTTCTCACACCTAAAGTAACACTTTTACCACAAACAGCAAACTTTTTTTTATAAATTGTCAATTTTTGTCAAATTTTTTTACAAATGAAAAACTTATTGAACTAATTTTGTTCTTGGCAAAATTTAAAAATGCTTGTTTTATCAGATTTAATGCATATTAATGTTGCTAATATTGAAATGTGGTAAAAAGTGGGTGTTATAATTTTTGCAAATATAAAAAATCGAAAAAGAAATGAAATATTATCACATCAAATACTTCAAATTTATTCTAAACTATTTAATAAATCAAAAATATGAAAATTTCATTTTACTTAGTTAAAAAAATTGCGTAATTTTAAATTCTGTAATTATGCAATTTCAGAAAAACTTTTTTATTTTTTACAATTATTATAATTATTACTATGGAAAAACGCAACCTCTATGCCCTGATTCTTGGTGTATCAAGTGGATTTGGCAAATCCTGTGCTATCGAACTTGCAGGTATGGGCTACAATATTATCGGAGTTCATCTGGATTTAGGCTCAAATAAAGTTAAAGCTGAGGAGTTGAGACAGGAACTGGAAGCTTTGGGTGTAAAGGCAAAGTTCTTTAACGCAAATGGAGCTGATGATTCAGTTCGCAAGGAAATTATTGATTACATAAAAAATGATTTCGATAACGGCGAGAATAATGTCCTTCGTGTATTGATACATTCACTCGCTTTTGGAGCTATCAAACCTCTATTTGACAAAAATCCTGATAATGCAGTCAACAAGCGCCAAATCGAAATGACAATGGATGTAATGGCAAACAGCCTTGTTTATTGGGTTCAGGACTTATTTGTCAGTAATTTACTGGCTGAAAATTCCAGAATTTTCGGACTGACAAGCATCGGAAATACACGTGCAATGAATAATTACGGAGCTATATCAGCAGCAAAATGTGCCCTTGAAGCATACATCAGGCAGATTGCAATTGAGCTTGCACCTTATAAAATCACTGCAAATGCAATTCTTGCAGGCTTGACTGATACACCTGCAAGCAATAAAATTCCGGGATTTGGTAAAATGCTGGCTCATGCAAAAGAACATAATCCATTCGGAAGAAACACTGTCCCTGAGGATGTCGCCAAAGCAATTGCACTTTTGGCAGATGAGAAATTCTATTGGATAACAGGACAAGTCCTTGGAGTTGACGGTGGTGAAAGTATCATGAATTTTATTGAGACACATTAATAATCAGGTGTGGTTTTATGAATAGGAATAATGCTCTAATTCTTGGCATATCAAGCGGATTTGGAAAAGCTACGGCTTTGGAACTTGCCCGCAGAGGTTATAATATTTACGGTGCACATCTGGATCTGGGTTCTGCAAAGATAAAAGCCGAAGAATTGAGACAGGAAATTGAAGCCATTGGTGTTCATTCTCAATTTTTCAATACTAATATTGCTGATGAAACTAACAGAAATAATGTAATTGATAGTATTTCTAAAATTTTATCCCTTAGAAATGATAATTCTGTACTTGGCGTATTTATGCATTCAGTTGCTTTTGGTGCTTTAGGTCCGTTTATTGACGAAAATCCCGAAAAGCAAATTAATCAAAAAAAACTTGAGATGTCTGTAAATGTAATGGCAAATAGCTTGCTTTATTGGGTGCAAGATTTATTCCATGCCAAATTATTTGGTAAACATAGTCGCATTTTTGCTATGTCGAGTAACGGTGCAAGAGTAGCTACAAACAAATACGGTCCAGTATCAGTGGCAAAAGCAGCAATCGAATCATTGATTCGTCAGCTTGCTTTCGAGCTTGCCCCTTATGGAATTACTGCTAACTCCATTATGGCTGGAGCAACTGCTACTCCTGCATCTTCAAAAATTCCTGATTTCGGAAAAATGCTTCGATTTGCTAAAGAGCATAATCCATTCCAAAGAAATACTGTTCCCGAAGATGCTTCAAAAGTTATCGGTATATTGGCTGGTGAAGAGTCCGACTGGATTACCGGTCAGGTAATCAATGTTGATGGTGGACAAGGAATATTTACATACCTTCCCGATTACTATAACGCAGAAAGTGAAAATTAATAATCATAATTCTTTAGTAGTTCCTTTAATTCAAATTCGCCGATTTTTTTGTCGGCGTTTTTTTTAGTGAAATTAAGGGGCATGAGTTTGAAATTATATTTCTTTATGGTTATATCCGGGATTGATGATTTCTTTTATGATACCTAATTCTCAGAGATTAATTCAATTAATATATAAATTCTTTAAGATAGAAACATTTTTGGTTTCATATTTTTGTGTCCTATTAACAAAAACTATTTTAAAAAAATAAATTCTAATCAAATACTGTTACAAATCAACTAAATATAAATTGTAAAAATAATTTTATTAACAAAATTTCGTCAATAGTCAATTATATAATGTAAAATTAACCATGAGATAAAAATGGAAGACAATAATTTAAATCAGCAGAAACCTCTGCGCCGAACAACTTCAAATAAAATAAAAGATATTTATGAAACTTATGTTAAGAATGATAAGACTAAAAATATTCCTATAAGCGATTCTGAAAGTGATTCAATTGATGAGCAGGTTACTGAAAATTCAGTTAATGAGTCGAGAGTTGATAATTCACTTGATGACTCAGCTTTTCTCGAAATGCAGACACGAATTGAGTTTTTAAGTTCTGAATTACAACAAGCGAACTCAAATATGGAAAACTTACAAAAAGAAAATACTGAGTTAAAAGAATTATCATTAAGAAAAACTGCTGAACTTGAGAATTTCCGCAAACGCAGCATCAAAGAAAAATCAGATTTAATTGAATATGCAAACGAAAAGTTGCTAGCTTCATTTGTAGAAATTCTCGATGACCTAACTGCTGCGATTAATAGCTCAACCAGCGCTGAAAATACTGATTCAGTGATAAAAGGTTTGGAATTGATTTATAACAAAACAAAAAAGCTATTTGATGAAGCAGGAGTTAAACAAATGGAATTTAATGAAGATACAGAATTTGATGTACATTACCATGAAGCTTTGATGATGGCACCTTCAGACAAGCCCGAAGGTACTGTTTTGCAGACACTTCAGAATGGATATATTTACAGGGATAAAGTTCTGAAACACGCAAAGGTTATTACTTCATCCGGTATTTCAAATAACTAAGAGGAAAACTAAAATAAAATGTCTAAAAGAGATTACTACGAAGTACTTGGATTAAGTAAAGGAGCGTCACAGGATGAAATTAAATCAAGTTACAGAAAATTAGCATTAAAATATCATCCCGACAAGAATCCAGACAATCCTGACGCCGAAAATCTTTTTAAAGAAGCCGCTGAAGCTTATGAAGTGCTCAGCAATACCGATAAACGTGCACGTTATGACCGCTATGGACATGAGGGCTTACGAGGCGGTCAGGATTATCACACATACTCAAATATTAATGATATATTTTCATCTTTTGGTGATGTTTTTGGTGGACGTGGCAGTGTATTCGACGAGTTCTTTAATATGGGTGGTGGACGCTCAAGACAGCGACATTCAGGCGAGCCCGGCGCAGACATCCGAATAAAGCTACCTTTATCACTTGAAGAAATTGCTGAAGGTGTTACTAAAACTATAAAAATCAAGCATTATGTAGAGTGTAAGGATTGTGGTGCTACCGGAGCAAAATCAGGAACCGGCAAAAAGTCTTGTTCACATTGCAATGGTACAGGTGAAGTTCGACAGGTATCCCGCTCCATTTTTGGTCAGTTTGTCAATATTTCTGCTTGTCAAAGCTGCCGCGGTACAGGTGAGATAATAGTTGATAAATGCCCTGCATGCAATGGTGAGTCGCGTGTGATGGATGAGGAAAAGATTAAAGTTACAATTCCTGCCGGTGTCGAAGAAGGGAATTATATTCCTATGCGTGGGAAAGGACACGCCGGCAAAATGGGCGGTCCTGAGGGAGATTTAATCATAATCATTGAAGAAAAAAGGCATCCAGAATTCCGACGTGACGGTAATGATATTATTTATTCACTAAAAGTTAGTTTTCCTGCTGCTGCTCTTGGTGACGAGATTGAAGTTCCTACACTTTTCGGCAATGAAATGGTGAAAATTGAAGCAGGAACTCAGAATGGAGCTGTTATAAGATTGCGAGATAAAGGTATTCCTGTTCTGAATTCTTATCAAAAAGGCGATCAGATTGTAATTATAACGGTACATGTGCCCAAAAAATTAAGTATCCGCGAAAAGGAAATTCTTGAAGAGCTTGCTGAATCTAATAATATTCAACCCGATAGTAAGCACCATAAAAAAGAAAAAGATTTTTTTGATAAAATTAAAGATTTGTTTTAACAGATTATTGATAATATCTAAAATGATTATACTGTTGAGATAGCGTCATAATATTTAACGAGAGAAATCTAAGAACTTCTTCAAACTAATTCTAGATTCTTAGATTTCTCTCTATTTTTCAAAAAAGAATTTCATATATTTTGAGTTATACTTTTCTATTTTGTATAAAGATGACTTAATGAATTATGAGAAAGAAACAATTAATTTCC
This sequence comes from Ignavibacteriota bacterium, assembly GCA_019637995.1. Taxonomy (NCBI): domain Bacteria; kingdom Pseudomonadati; phylum Ignavibacteriota; species Ignavibacteriota bacterium. Next base: position 301,560 of record JAHBUQ010000003.1, on the reverse strand, counting down.
TACCGGAATAAACTCAAATTTGTCACCGTCAAAAAGCCCCTTGTCGCTTAGTTTAATACTCGGAATTACAAGCAAAGCCATAAACGAAAGTGTCATATACGGCGAGTGAAGCGTACTTCCTAATTCCTTGGCAACAAGGTCAATTTTGTGATATTTTTCTGCTATAATTCTTCCGTCTTCGGCGCTCATCAGACCTGCTACAGGAAGAGGAAGAGTGAATACAAAATCATCAGATACAGCAGACAGGCCCCCCTTGTTTTCAATTACGGCATTTACAGCCTTGCAGAGTGAATCATCGCTTGTCCCGACTGCAATAACATTATGCGAATCATGACCGACACTTGATGCAATTGCACCATTTTTCAAGCCAAAATTTCGAATAAAAGCAAGCGAAGGAGGGACATCATCATAACGGTTTACAACCGCAATTTTTAAAATATCATTTTCAATATCAGTTATTATATATCCATTTTGAATTTTAGGGGTTTGATGTGATTTACGGGTAACAAGCTCACCGTCAATTGCCTCAATGACATTGAGCATTTCGATGTTATTGGCAGGAACTTTGAAATCTTCAGGACTTTTCGTGTTTGCCTTAAAAAAATTAATGTCGCTTGTTTCTACCGGTTCTATGAATGTTTTACCTGACAATGCGACTAAATCACCATTGATATAGGTCTTCTCTGCAATAAATTCTGATAAATTATTGACTATAATGAAATCAGCAGGGTCACCTTTCTGAAGCAAGCCGACTTCAAGATTGTAGTGCTTGACAGGATTGAAAGTTGCTGATCTCAGCACATCGAACAAATTATGTCCTTTTTCGATTGCGCGGCTAACAATTTTATTTATATGGCTTATAACTAAATCGTCAGGATGCTTGTCATCACTGCAAAGCATACACATATCAGGATGTGATGTGAGAAGTGAATTAAGTGTTTCGAAATTCTTAGCGGCAGTACCTTCGCGTATAATAATTTTCATGCCGTATGAAATTTTTTCGAGTGCTTCATCTAAAGAAAAACACTCATGGTCAGTCGAGATGCCAGCTGAAATATATTTCTTTGCTTGCTCACCACGTAATCCGGGAGCGTGTCCATCAACTTTTTTACCCAAATCGTGTGCAATTTTAATTTTCTCCATCACATCAGGAAATTCGTACAGAACTCCCGGAAAATTCATCATTTCGCTGAGATATTTAATGTCGGGGTCGCTCAAGAGTTCTCTAATATTATCGGGTGTTATTGTTGCCCCGGCAGTTTCAAAAGTAGTAGCTGGAACGCAGGAGGGTGCACCGAAGTAAAATTTAAAAGGCACGCGTTTACCATTATCAATCATAAAACGAATACCTTCCATTCCACACACATTAGCAATTTCGTGAGGGTCAGATACTGTAGCAACTGTTCCATGCAGTACGGCAAGACGAGCAAATTCAGAAGGAATCATCATGGAACTTTCGATATGCACGTGTGCATCTACAAATCCGGGCATTATGTAATTACTATATACTTCGTCGGTTTCTTCTATTGATTCAATGAATCCGTCATCAACAATAATTTT